>CAIVJW010000029.1 GCA_903906315.1 uncultured delta proteobacterium
CCTGACGAACGAGGGCGGCGTCGGCTGCCTCTGCAAGCCGGGTGCGAGCCAGGGCTGCTACGACGGCCCCGCCGGCACGCTCGGCAAGGGCATCTGCAAGGGCGGCACGCAGACCTGCAACGTGTGGGGCACCGAGTGGGGCCCGTGCAACGGCGAGGTCCTGCCGCAGGTCGAGAGCTGCGTGTCGGCGTCGGACTTCAACTGCGACGGCGCACCGCTCGTGTGCAGCGGCGCGAACGAGTGCAACCCGGCCACCGGCCAGTGCATCTCGGCATGCTCGCCCGACCTGCTCGGCAACAGCTACGTCGGCTGCGACTACTATCCGACGGTCACGAGCAACTCGCAGCTCGGATCGCGCGTCGCGCCGGGCCAGACCGGCTTCCACTTCGCCGTCGCCATCTCGAACACCGGCGCGAAGACCGTGAGCTACGCGATCACCCGGGGCGCAGGCTTCACGACGAGCGGCTCGGTGGCCGCGAACAGCGTCGCGATCGTCCAGCTGCCGTGGGTCGCCGACCTCGTCGCGCCCGCCGCTTCGCTCGTGTCGACGAACGCCGCAGGCAACGGCGCGTACCACCTCGTCACCGACCGCCCGGTCACCGTCTACCAATACAACCCTATCGAGTACACGACCGCGGGCCTCTTCTCGTACACGAACGATGCCTCGCTGCTCCTGCCGACGAACGCCTGGACGATGAAGTACTTCGTCGTGGCCCGAAACACCTGGCTCGGGAGCTACTCGGGCTTCTACGCCGTGGTCGCCAGCAAGGCCGGCACCGTCGTCACGCTGGCGCCCTCCGCAACCGGCAAGATCATCAAGGCGGGCGGCGGCGTCACGGCGGGCGGCACCGGCACCATCACGCTGAACCAGGGGGACGTCCTCGAGGTGCTCTCGGCGGGCGGCGGCGGCAGCCCCGACATCAGCGACGTGACGGGCACCATCGTCACCGCCTCGCAGCCGGTGGGCGTCCTCGGCGGCCACGACTGCACCGACATCCCGTACAACATCACGTGGTGCGACCACATCGAGGAGGCGATCTTCCCCTACGAAACGCTGTCCAAGACCGCCATCGTGACGAGCCCGTGGACCTCGGTGAACGTCGTCCGGGCGACGGTCTACCGCATCGTCGCGACGCAGCCGGGGACGACGCTGACGTACGACCCGCCGCAGGCGGGGGCGCCGACGACGATCGCGAACGCGGGCCAGTACGTGGAGCTCGCGCCGACGACGAACTCGTTCCTGGTGACGGCGAACTTCAAGATCCTCGTCGCCCAGTACATGGTCGGCCAGGCGTACGGCGGTGGCCTGTCGACGGGCGATCCGGCGATGGCGCAGGGCGTCGCCGTGGAGCAGTACCGCGACAAATACCTGTTCCACGCCCCGACGAACTACGAGGCGAACTTCGTCAACATCACCGCGCCGACGGGCTCGACGATCGCGCTCGACGGCGCGAACGTCCCGGTGGCGTCGTTCGCGGCCATCGGCGCGACCGGCTACTCGCTCGCTCGCGTCCAGATCTCGAACGCCGGCAACGGCAACCACAGCATCTCGTCCGCCGCCAAGTTCGGGATCAGCGTGTACGGCTGGGGCCAGTACACGAGCTACTGGTACCCTGGCGGCCTCGACCTGAACGTGATCCCGGGCCAGTAGCCCACGAGCGACGGGGCCCGCGTCACTCGCGCGGGCCTCGTCGCTCCGCACTGTCAAGTGGCGCCCGCCGGCCCCCCGCACGGCGCAAGCCTCGCCCCCACGAGTCGCCCCGCCGACGCCGTTCGGTCGTGCGGGCGCGCGCTATTCGTAGATGTCGTCGCCGTTCGACTTGGGCTTCGGTCTGCCCATCGGACGAGGCGGAGGCGCCGCGCTGGCGCTCGCCGAAGCCGTCGCTTCCGGCGGCAGCTCGAGCGAAGCCGCGGACGCCGCGATGCTGATCGGATCCTTCGCCGAAGATCGATGCCGCTCGACGTTCACGACGACGAGGATGCCCACGGCGGCGACGACGACGAGCACCACCACGAGCACCGTGAGCATGCGGCTGCTCGATCCGGGCGACTTCGGCGGCGCGGGCCGAGCGGCCTCGTCCTGCCGCGGCGGCGCGATGGCTGCGTACGCCGAGGGCAGCACCGCCGCGTCGAGACGCGGCCCCGCGGACCAGGGGCTTGCCGCGGAGCCCGCGTCCAGTGAAGGCTGCCCCGGCGCGGCCCCCGCGGCCTCCGCCGAGACCACCGCGGCGGGCGCGGCCGCAGCCGCCGGGACGAACGGCAGCGCCGCCGCAGGAGGCGAAGCGAGCCCCGGCTGCGCGACGAAGGATGGGGGCGCAGCCGCCGCAGCGGGCGCCACGACGAAGGCCGGCGGAGCGACCATCGCCGGAGCGCCGGCTCCGAACGGCGGCGCCAGCGGGGGCTGCGCGGCCGGCTGGACCGGCACGTACGGGGGCACCTGCGGGGGCTGCCCGGCCGGCTGGACCGGCACGTACGGCGGCGCCGGCGCCATCGCCCCCCCCGAAGCCGGACGCATGACCATCGGCGCGAACGGCGTCGCGCCCGGATTGGCAGGCGCAATCCCGCGCGGCGCGAACGGGAGGCCACCGCCCGCAGCGACCCCGGCGCCCGCCGCCGGCGCGTGCGGCGTATCGGCGGAGAGCGGAAGGGGCTGGCCTTCGCCGCCCAGCTTGGGAGGGACCGTGTTGCTCATGCAGGGCGGCGACTAGGAGAACTCTACCGTAAACTCCTGATGCTGGTCGATCCCGATGTGAGCCCGCTTGGGCGAGGCCCCCTCGGCCATCTGCTCGAGGATGGCGGTCGAGAGCAGCGGCAGCAGCGACGCGCGCAGGATGTGGTCGATGTTGCGGGCGCCCGTGTCGACCTCGGTGCAGCGGCGCGCGATCGACTCGACCATCTCGTCGGAGTAGGTCGTCTCGAGCCGCTGGCTCCTCCGCATGCGGTCGACCAGCTGGTTGAGCTTCAACCGCGTGATCTCTCCGAGCGCGCTCGGCGAGATCGGCACGAACGGCACCATCGTCATTCGCGCGAGCAGCGCGGGCTTGAAGTGCGCCGAGAGCGTGGGCTTGATGGCCTCGAGGATCTCGGGGATCGCGGGCTCCTTGCCCTCCTCCCACGCCGACAGAGTCATGTTGGTGATCTTGTCGGTGGCGAGGTTGCTGGTCATGATGATGACCGTGTTCTTGAAGTCGACGACGCGGCCCTCGCCGTCCGAGAGCATGCCCTTGTCGAACACCTGGTAGAACAGGTTCATCACGTCGGGGTCGGCCTTCTCGCACTCGTCGAGCAGCACGACGGTGTACGGCCGCACGCGCACGGCCTCGGTCAGCATGCCGCCCTCGCCGTAGCCGACGTAGCCCGGCGGCGAGCCGATGAGGCGCGCGACGGTGTGCTTCTCCTGGAACTCGGACATGTTGATGGTGACCATCATCCGCTCGCCGCCGAAGAGCAGGTCGGCGAGGGAGAGGGCCGTCTCGGTCTTGCCGACGCCCGACGGGCCGACGAGGATGAACACGCCCTGGGGCGTGGACAGGGGCTTGAGCCCGGCGCGCGCGCTGCGCAGCTCGCGCGCAATCGTCGCGAGCGCCCAGTCCTGGCCCTTGATGCGCCGGCGGAGGCGATCCTCCATCTGCAGCATCGCCTTGACGTCGTCCTGCACCATCTTGCCGGCGGGGATGCCCGTCCAGGCCGAGACGACCATCGCGACCATCGCCTCGTCGACATCGGGGCGTAGCAGCGGCCGCTCGCCCTGCGCGGCGGCGAGCTCGTCGAGCGCCGTGATGACCTCCGCCCGCGCCGCGTCGCGCTCCTCCGGCGTCTTCGACTCGGCCATCTTCTTCCGCGCCGCGAGGATCTTGTGCGTGCCCTCGGTCTCGACCGCGTACTCCGCGGTCACCGTCGCGAGATCGTCCTTCGCCTTGGCGAGCTTGACCTCGAGCTCAGCCACGCGCTCCGGGTCGACCTTCGCGCCGGCATCCTTGTCGCGCGCCAGCGCCTCGAGCTCCCGCGACAGGTCGCGAATCAACACCTCGGCGTCCTCGACCGCGGCCGGCTTCTGCTGCAACGCGACCTTCACGCGCGCCGCGCAGGTGTCCAGCAGATCGACGGCCTTGTCCGGCAGCTGCCGGCCCGAGATGTAGCGCGCGGAGAGGCGCACCGCGGCCGCGATCGCCTCGTCCTGAATGATGACCTGGTGCGCCTCCTCGAACCGGGTGCGCAGCCCGCGGAGCATCGTCGTCGCGACGGCCTCGCTCGGCTCGTCGACCTTCACGGGCTGGAACCGGCGCTCGAGCGCGGCGTCCTTCTCGAAGTACTTCTTGTACTCCTTCCACGTGGTCGCCGCGATCGTGCGCAGCTCGCCGCGCGCGAGCGCGGGCTTGAGCAGGTTGGCCGCGTCGCCACCGCCCTGCGAGCCGCCCGCGCCGATCATCGTGTGAGCCTCGTCGATGAACAGGATGATGGGCTTGGGCGATCCCTTCACCTCGGCGATCACCTGCTTCACGCGGTTCTCGAACTCGCCCTTCACGCCGGCGCCGGCCTGCAGGATGCCCATGTCGAGCCCGAGGATCTCGGTGTTCTGCAGCAGGGGCGGGACATCGCCGTTGACGATCAAGAGCGCGAGGCCCTCGACCAGCGCAGTCTTGCCGACGCCGGACTCGCCGACGATGATGGGGTTGTTCTTCCGGCGACGGGCCAGGATGTCGATGATCTGGCGGATCTCGCGCTCGCGGCCGAAGATCGGATCGATCTGCCCGGCGCGCGCGCGGCCCGTGTAGTCGATGGTGAACTTCGCCAGCGCCGAGTCCGAGCCCGCGCTCGCCATGCCCGCGGGCACGCCCTTGCCGTCGCCGAGCCCCGCGCCGCCCGCGCCCGCGAGCGCCTCGCCCTCCTCCTTCGAGCCGGCGACGATCTTCTGCAGGTTCGCCTTGAGGTCGTCCTTGGAAATGCCCTCGAGCTGCAGGCCGATGCCGCTCGTCGAGTAGCGAAGCGGCTGCTGCACGAGCCGCCCGAAGAGCATCCCGCTCCGGATCTTCTGGAAGCCGTACTCCAGCGATCCGACCAGCCACGCGTCCTGCATCCACTCGAGCATCGCCGGCGAGAACACGGGCTTGCCCGCGTTACCCGACCGAAGCTCGTCGAGGCTGCGCTGCAGCGTCTGACGCAGGTGCGCAGGGTTCAGGTCGTAGTGCATCGCGAGGAACGCGATGTCGCTCTCCGCGTCGTCGAGGAGCGCGAGCAGAACGTGCTCGAGCGTCACCTCGTAATGGCGCGCGTTCACGCACTGGGCGACGGCCGCCTCGAGAGCGCGGGTGCAGTTCCGGGTTAGCCGCTTTACGATGGGCTTGGGGTCGACGAGCATCATGGGGGCGCCATCCTAGCCACGCTTCGGCCCCGCCGCGCACGATTTTCGCCCCGACCCGCCGCCGCACGCACCCGTCGCGCGGCGCGCCCTCCCCCGGACGGCCCAGCGAGGCCGTCCCCGGGTGATCAGCCGCGCTCGTGGTGGGTCTTGTGGTGCTTGACGTCGACGGCCCTGTGCTTCGGCTTGGCCGCGGCGGGCTCGTCCTTGGTCGTCACCGGATCGGCGCTCGTCTTCACCGCGCGCGACGCATCGTCGCTGCCGGACTTTTCGATCACCTCGCGCCGGACGCGCACCTTGATCAGGCTGCCCTCGCGGAGCTTGGCGTCGGCGTCGAGGTGATTGTCGTGCGCGACGTCGTCGACGTCGATCGCGAACTGGCGAGCGACGCTCGCGAGCGAGTCGCCCGAGCCGACGCGGAACATGACCGTCTTTCGCCCCTGCCGCGAGCGGCGGCCGCGGCGAGGCCCGTCGTCCTCGTCGTCGTCGCCGAGCTGTCGCGAGATGCGGTCGCTCGGGTCCTCGGCGGCGAGGTCCGCCACGGGTCCGCGCATCGAGTGGCGACGGGCCGGCGGGAGGAGCGACAGCAGGCTGTCGTCGTCGCGCGCGGCGCGGCGCTTGACGTGCTCGCGACCACCGACGAGGTCCACCGGATCGAGGACCGACGCCTCGTCCGCCACGATCGGCTCGGTGTCGAGCAGCCGCGGCAGCGCCGCTTGCGCGCGCGAGATCGTGTCCGACGGCACCATCAGAAGGAAGTCGCCGCGGCCCGGGGGCACCTTCTCGCCGAGGAAGTCCGGGTTGATGGCCCGCAGCGCCGACGTCGACACGCCGGCCGCCTTCGCGAGCGTGCGCAGCGGCGTCCCGGGAGGCACGGCGACCTCGCCGGCGTCGACGGGTCGCGCGATGTCGACGCGGTCGAAGCCGAAGTGCTCGAGGTTGTTCGCCACGATCGCGGCGGCCGCGATCTTCGGCACGTACGTCGCCGTCTCCGAGGGGATTGCCTCCTGACGCGCCAGCTCGTTGAAGTCCGCGGTGCCGTACCGATCGATGGCGTCGAGCAGCTGCTCGTACCCCATGTTGTACGCGGCGAGCGCGAGGTCCCAGTCGCCGAAGCGCATGTAGAGGTCGCGCAGGTGGTGAGCTGCGGCGACCGTCGCGAGGCGCGGGTTCTTGCGCTGATCGATGAAGCGGTTCTGCGTGAGCCCGTAGACGTCGCCGGTCGCGGGCATGAACTGCCACAGGCCGACGGCGCCCGCCGGCGACTTCGCGCGCGGGTCGAAGCCGCTCTCGATCATCGCCACCCAGAGCAGATCCTCCGGTAGGCGCCACTCGCGCAGCGTCGACTGCACGAGGTCCTGGTAGCGCCCGCTGCGCTTGAGCCACGTCTCGAACATCCCGCGGCCGCGGTCGGTGCGCGCGAAGAACTTCACGAACCGCAGCGTGCGACGCGTCACGCTCACCTTCAGGTCGGGGAGCTGGAGCTTCGATAGCGCCTCCGTGCCCGAGGCGTCGAGATCGTCGGCCTCCTCCCAGGCCCCTTCGCGCGACTCGAGGCGCGGCGCTCGCGAGTGCGTCGGCCGGTCGACGTCCGTCGACTCGAGCCGCCTCACCTCCCGCGGGGCGCCCTCGCGCAGGCGCGAAAGCTCGCGCGACTCCTCGGCGTACACGCGCGCAGGCGAGAGCGCCGGCAGCGGCGGCAGCGCGCCGACGGAGCCCGCCTGCGTCGCCGTCGTCGTGACGATCGGCCTCCCGGCGGCGCTGACGGCGGAGTGGACCGAGGTGATTGCGCCGTCGGGCGCCGCCATCCCAACCCCGTATCCGAACGCGAGGGCCGAAATCAGCGGCGGGATCCGGTGGATCAGGCTCATGGTGGGAGAGAGTCACACCGTGTGGGCATGGCGGCCAAGTATTCACCCAACGGGGGGCGCGGCCCTCGAGGACGAGAAATGTGGGCAAGGGGCTTCCCTCTTCACGACTCCGTTCTGCTAGGCTCAAGCCGTATGCCGCCGGCGCTCGTGGCCAGGGTGTTCGACACCCAGGCCAATCAATCGTTCGACGTTTCGTTCGAACGTTTTCCTGTGCGCATCGGCCGCAACCAGCTGAACGATCTGCACATCGATCGCCCCTACGTGTCGCAGTTCCACGCTGCGCTCGAGGTGCGAGACCGGCAGATCTTCGTCAAGGACCTCGGGTCGACCAACGGCACGTCCGTCGCCGGCCGCAGGCTCACGCGCGACACCCTGGTCGACATCACGGCGACGCCCGAGGTCAACATCGGGCCCGTCGTGATCCGCATGGCGCTGGTCGACGGCGCGCCGAAGAAGGCCGAGGCACCCAAGGACGGGACCGTGCTCGATTTCGGCGAGGCCGGCGCAGCGGCCGCGCTCGCGACGCACCGAGCAAAGCCCGTTCCGCCCGGCGCCGAGGACCCCTACGTCCGCCAGGTCGTCCCCTACGTCGAGGCGTACCGGACCGCGTGGTCGACGGTGTACCGCGTGGTCTACGACCACCTCACGCGGCTGCCGCCGGAGCTTCGCACCAACTACCTCAAGCGCCTCGGCATCGAGCACCCTGCCCTCGTCAACGAGACCGAGTTCCAGAAGGTCGCTCAGTACTACGGCGTCGACTCGCGCATGCTCGGCGAGCTGGGACCTCCGCAGGCCGCGCTCGCCGCGCTCGTCGAGCTCTCCCGCACGCTCGCGCCGGGGATGAAGCCACCCGACGACCCGGCCGGCGTGCTGACCTTCGCGCGTCGCCTCCGCGACTCGATGGAGGTCTTCATGAAGTGCTTCGTCAGCCTCCGGGACGGCTATCAGGAGTTCGAGGCCGAGGTGCTCGCGCGCGACCGCACCCCCCAGGAGGACCGCGTCGCCGCCGCAAAGGACGCCAAGGAGCTCGGCGGCGTCCTGCTGGACGCAGGCGCCGGCCCGGATGCGGCGCGCCAGCTGTACGACATCTTCGTCGAGGTGATGAGCCACCAAGTCGCCCTGATGAACGGCGTCATGGAGGGCGTGAAGACCTTGCTCGTGAAGCTCGCGCCGCAGACGCTCGAGGACGAGCTGGACAAGCGCGGCAAGAAGGGTGGCCTATTCTCGAATAGATTCGAGGAGCTGTGGAAGCTCTACCAGGTGCGTCACGCGGACTATTCCGGCGAGGACAAGGAGACGTTCCTGATTATTTTTGGCCCACAATTCTCACGCGCGTACGCTGCTGCTGCAGGAGAGGACTACAAATCCTCCAGCGAAACGAGCGGGAAGGGCCTCGCGCGTTTTACGATCGCCGGAAACCAGCAGAAGCGGTAGCGCCCTCGCGGGGCCTCGTCGCCATGGCGACGACTTCGCGAGTCACGGGGCACGCCGCCGCATCGAGAGGCGCCTGGGAATGGGAATCAGGAAGACGATCGTCGCCGCATGCTTCGGCTCCCTCTTCGCGGCGGTGTTCGCCCCGCGCGAGGCGGCCGCGCAGACCATTCCGCCGATTGCGGAGCGCGACAAGAACTGGGACGCGGTCACCAACGTGACGACCGTCGTGGGCGCCTCGACGGTGTTCCTCATGCCACGGGTCTACTACAGCGACCCCGAGGCGACGGTGGGGTGGAAGGGACGGTGGCACGTCTCGTCGTTCGCGCCCGGCATGACGATGACCGCGCTCACGCTGTTCGTGAACGGGCCCATCCGCAACGCCATCAAGTCGAACCGGCCAGGCTGCACGACGGAGCAGACGCGCGCCGCGATCATCGGGTCCGAGTGCGAGTCGTACGGCGGCCCTTCGACCCAAGCGTTCGCGTCGTTCGGCGCGACGGGGGCCGGGCTCGGCATCTTCCTCGTCGACACGTTCAAGTACTCCGACGGGCGGTTCAACGTCCCGTCGTTCCTCGGCAACCTCGCCGTACCGCTCACGCTGTCGGTGCTGACCGCCGTCGGCCGCACGGTCGAGCCAGGCACGGCGCAGGCCTTCGAGAGCCCGGGCCAGGTCGTCGCGGGCGCGCTCCCGGGCTTCTTCAGCGGCATGCTGATCGGCTTCGGGTACGCGATGCTGCAGAAGCCCAGCTGCGGCTACGGCAACAGCGTCATCTGCTGGTGAGCTTCGCGCGCTCCGGCGCGCGCGTGACCGAGGCCCCGTGGTCGATGACCGCGGGGCCTTTCCGCTTCCATGGCTCGCGGGATGGCCCGCGCCGAGGCCGAGGCCATGGAATGCGAAGGCCCCTCGTCCGATGGGGCGAGGGGCCAGAGCAGCTGCGTGAGGGGCGTCAGTCCTGGCCGACGACGCGCTCCCACAGCGGATCGTTCGACGAGAACAGCGTGTCGCGCTCGACGCGAAGCAGACGTCCGAACTCGACCTTGCGGAGGTCGCGATCGCTGTCGCGGTTCTTGCTCTCGTAATGGATGATGCGGACCTTCACCTGCTCGAGCAGCTGGATCCCCTCGGGCTTGTAGGTCACGTCCGTGCGAAGGACGTAGCGCGCGTAGTTGCCGCGCTCGGTGACCGACGGCACGACGGTCACACGATCCAGGTCGGCCGTCGCGGCCTCGATGAGGCGCCCGCGACGGACGAGGAAGAAGTGCGCCTGACGCCGGCAATCATCGGGCTCAGGGCAGTTCTTCGTCTCGCCGACGACCAGGTTGTCGTCACCGAGCCGCACCGGGTCGAGCTTCGACTTCGCCGGCGCGCGGAAGCTGCCGATGCCGTAGACCTCCGCGCGGTCGTCGACGGCGCGCACGAGCGCGACCGGCCCGCCCTCGTCACCGTTCTCGAACTTGAGGACGCGGAGCCAGACCACGCGCAGGCCCTCGGGGCCCGAGCGAATCTCCACCTCGTCCGGGTCGAGGGCGCGCGGCCACCCCTTGGGCGAAATGCCTCCGCGCAACGTCTCGTTGGCGAAGACGTAATGGCCGGTGCAGTCGAGCTCCGTCGCCGTCAGACCCTTGTCCTCGGCGAAGCTCGGCATCAGCACCGAGGCCCACTGCTCCGGGTCGAGCGACCGCACCAGAGCGCGGCCCTTGCCGGCCGATCGCACCGGCGCAAGCTGCGTCGTGCACACAGGGATCGGGGTCTGCCGGCGTGCCTTGACCTCGAGGTGCGGCTGCTCCGCGGCAGCGCCGCAGCCCCCGAGCGAGAAAGCGACCACCAGCGCGCCCGTGAATTCGCGCCATCGGCTCACGCAGGTGTCGTACCATGCGTCGGGCGCGGAACGCGAATTCCCGGTGTGCCTTGGAGCCGAAACGGCACGCAGCAGGCCACCAGAGAAACTTGCCCTTGCCTCTTGACGTCGTCCACGGCGCGGTTAGCCTCCTCGTACTCCTGGGCCTGAGCCCACGGGCAGGAGCTGGCGGGCCGACCTCGGCCGACCCACCGAGACGACGGGCACTAGCGACCCGAGGGGCGAGACGGACGGCCAGCGCGCGAGTGTGCGTAGACTGAGTCCCGTGTGAACCGCTGCCGAAGGGGATGGAAGAACGACGATGGCTCTCAACGCGTACCTCAACCTGACTGGCCAGAAGACGGGCGAAATCAAGGGCTCGGTGACCCAGAAGGGTCGCGAGGGCAAGATCATGGTCATCGCGGTCTCGCACGAGATCGTGAGCCCGCGCGATGCCGCCAGCGGCCTGCCGACCGGCAAGCGCCAGCACAAGCCGTTCGTCATCACCAAGGAGCTCGATATGTCGAGCCCGCTCCTCTACAACGTGCTCGTCAACAACGAGAACATCACGAAGTGGGAGCTCCAGTTCTGGACGCCCCAGGTCGGCGGCGCCATCGGCGGCGGCGGCACCGAGGTCCAGCACTTCACGGTGAAGCTCACCAACGCGAACATCGCGAACATCTCGTTCCGCATGCTCAACAACAAGAACCCCGAGCTCATGCGCTACGCCGAGTACGAGGAGGTCGCCTTCACGTACCAGAAGATCGAGTGGGTTTGGGTCAAGGGCGGCATCACGGCCATGGACGACTGGGAGGCCCCCGTCGTCTGAGGCAGACAGCCTCCTCGTAGGGACCGCCGGGTGGCTCAGCTGCCCGGCGGTTTCGTTTTGTCCGATCGCAGCGGCGAGCACAAAGCAGCCATTGACGAGCGGCCGCGGCGATGTACCCTCGATCCGCCGATCGGTTTCGCTCTTCGCGGAGCGCGGCGACGGCGACATTGCGGTCCTGAGGGGCGATGCGGACGGCCAGCGCGCAAATATGCGTAGACTGAGCACCGTGTGAGTCGCGCTACGAGGGAGATGGAAGAACGACGATGGCTCTCAACGCGTATCTCCGGCTGACCGGGCAGAAGCAGGGCGAGCTCAAGGGATCGGTGACCCAGAAGGGTCGCGCCGAGTCCATCCAGGTGATCGCCGTCTCGCACGAGATCACGAGCCCCCGCGACCCGGCTTCGGGCCTGCCCACGGGCAAGCGTCAGCACAAGCCGTTCACCATCACCAAGGAGCTCGACAAGTCGTCGCCGCTCCTCCAGAACGCGCTCGTCAACAACGAGAACATCACGAAGTGGGAGCTGCAGTTCTGGTCGCCGACCGGCAACGCGGGCCACGGCAACGCGGGCGGCACCGAGGTCCAGCACTTCACGGTGAAGCTCACGAACGCCAACATCGCGAGCATCTCGTTCCGCATGCTCAACAACAAGAACCCCGAGCTCATGCGCTACACGGAGTACGAGGAGATCGCCTTCACGTACCAGAAGATCGAGTGGGTCTGGGTCAAGGGCGGCATCACGGCGATGGACGACTGGGAGGCCCCGGTCTCCTGAGCCTCGCGCCGTAAGGCGACGGACCGCCGGGTGGCTCAGGCCATCCGGCGGTTGCGTTTTGTGCGGTGACCTCCGCGGGCCCGAAGCGCTCGGCTTGAAGGAAGCGGAAGCGCACACTAAAGTAGCGACACCAGCGTCTACGTCCATCGATGGGAACGGACGCGGCGGGCGCGGCCGCGCAGGCCGGGCCTCCTCGGGGCAGAGCGCGTCGAGCTCCGCCCCAACGAACGGAACGGGCCATGGCTCTCAACGCGTACCTCGAGCTGGTCGGACAGAAGCAGGGCGACCTCCACGGCTCGGTGACCCAGAAGGGTCGCGAGACCAAGATCATGGTCCTCGCGATCGCGCACGAGATCACGAGCCCGCGCGACCCGGCGAGCGGCTTGCCGACGGGCAAGCGCCTGCACAGGCCGTTCGTCATCACGAAGGAGCTCGACCGCTCGACGCCGCTGCTGCAGAGCGCGCTCGCGCAGAACGAGAACCTCACGAAGTGGGAGCTTCAGCTCTGGACGCCGCAGATCAAGTCGGCAACCGGCACGGGGCAAGAGGCTCAGCACTTCACCGTCCGGCTCACCAACGCCAACATCGCGTCGATCACCTCTCGGATGGCGAACAACAAGAACCCCGAGCTGATGCGCATCGCCGATCAGGAGGAGGTCGCGTTCACGTACCAGAGGATCGAGTGGACCTGGGTGAAGGGCGGCATCACCGCGATGGACGACTGGGAGTGCCCCGTCGCCTGAAGGGGGACGAGGCTCTGCCGCGCGGCATCGCGGCCCGGTGATCCGTCTTTGTGCCCGCGAACGCCCGCGGCGCTTTACCGGCCCTCGCCGCGGTCGCTAGACTGCCCCCCGTGTCCGCTTCCCTGCTCACGCGAATCGCGCAAGCCGCCGACCCGCACTCGAGCGAGCGGTCCACGTGGAAGGCGCAGGACCTCGAGACGTCCCTCCGCGAGCACCTGTCGCAGATGCTCAACACGCGCGCCGGTAGCGCGCTCACCTGCCCCGACTACGGCGTGCTCGAGGTCTCCGAGGTCGTGCACGACTTTCCGGACGCGATCGGCATCGTGCAGCGGTCATTGAAGAACACGATCCAGCAGTACGAGCCCCGGCTGCGAAACGTGCAAGTCCGCCACGTCAAGGGGGACAACCTCAGCCTGCTCACGCTCGAGTTCGAGATCACCGCGCAGTACCAGCTCCCCGACGGTCGCCGCATGCCGCTGCGCTTCGGCCTGGGCGTCGACGGCAGCAGCAACGTGTCGGTCACCTGAGCGCGATGTTCAACAAGTACTACCAGGACGAGCTCTCCTACCTGCGCGACCTCGGGCGCGAGTTCGCGGCGGCATATCCGGCCATCGCGCCGATGCTGGCCGAGCGCGGCGGAGACCCCGACGTCGAGCGCCTGCTCGAGGGCGTCGCGTTCCTGACCGGCAAGATCCGCCAGAAGATCGACGACGAGCTCCCCGAGGTCATCCACTCGGTCGCCGCGCTGCTGTTCCCGCACTACCTCCGCCAGCTGCCGGCGACGTCGCTCGTCGAGTTCACGCCGCTGCCCAACGTGGTGCGCGAAAAGCTCGTCGTCGGACGTGGGGCCGAGGTCGGGTCGGTGCCGGTCGACGGGACGTCGTGCCGCTTCCGCACCACGCAGGACGTCGAGCTCCTCCCGCTCGCCATCGAGGAGGTGCGCGTGGAGACGGGCGCGCAGCTCGCGCAGTCGCTCCGCATCGAGATGCGCGTGACGGGCGGCGTCGCGATGGCCGCGCTCGCGCTGGCCTCGGTGCGCTTCTTCATCCACGGCGAGCGACGCCTGCAGGACGACTTGCGGCTATGGATCGGCGCGCACCTCGACGGCGTCGCGCTCGCGGCGGTCGACGGCCAGGGCCGCGACACGGTGCTCGCGTCGATGCCCGCGAAGGCCTGCAAGCTGGTCGGCTTCGCCGAGGAGGAGAGCCTCATCCCCTACCCGCGGACCGTCTACCCCGGCTTCCGCCTGCTCCAGGAGTACTTCACGCTCCCGCAGAAGTTCGCGTTCTTCGACGTGACGGGCCTCGAAGCGCTCGCGACCGAGAAGGTGACGGACCGCTTCGCGATCCTGCTCTCGTTCAAGGACGGGCTTCCGCCGGGGACGCGCGTCGGCAAGGAGAACTTCCGCCTCTTCTGCACGCCGGTCGTGAACCTGTTCGAGCACGCGAGCGACCCGATCAAGCCCGACGCGACGAAGTACGAGTACCTGGTTCGACCGGGCGGATCGACTCCCAACGCGTTCGAGATGTACAGCATCGATGGCGTCATCGGCATCGCGCGGCGCACCAGCCAGCGGGTCCGCATCCCCGCGTTCTTCGCCTTCGACCACGAGGTCGACCCGGACCAGGCGCAGCGGCCGATCTTCTACCAGACGCACCTCCGGCCGGCCGTCGTCGGCGACGGCGTCGAGACGTACATCTCCTTCGGGTCCCCGCAGGACGCGGGCACGATCCCCGAGTTCGACGTCATCAGCGTCGACGCGACGTGCACCAACCGGCGGCTCGCCGGACAGCTCAAGATCGGCGACCTGCGCGTGCCGACCGCGACCTCCCCCGCGGTGGCCAGCTTCACGAACCTCGTCGGCGTCACGCAACCGCTCGCGCCACCCCTCGGGCGCGAGCTGCAGTGGCGCGTGCTCGCGCATATGGCCATGAGCTACCGGTCCATCACCGAGCTCGAGGTGCTGCGCGCGACCGTGGACATCTACAACTTCCAGGCGCTCACCGACCGGCAAGCGGCGCGCGCCAACCAGCTGAGGCTCGCGGCGATCAAGGCGATCCGCGTGCGGCCGACGGACCGGCTTTACCGAGGCGCGCCGATCCGCGGCGTGGCCGCTGACGTCGAGCTCGACGAGAGCGGCTTCGCCGGCGAAGGAGAGATGTATCTGTTCGCGAGCCTCCTGAACGAGATGCTCGCGTCCTACGTATCGCTCAACTCGTTCACTCAGCTCACCGTCACGGGAACGAACACGCGCGTGGTGTACCGATGGGAGCCGAAGAGCGGCAGCCTGCAGCTGATCTAGACGGGCCGATCGAGACCCGGCTCGCGCCCTTCGAGCGCGATGCGCGGCGTTACTCGTTCTTCCGGCTCGTCTGGATGCTCGAGCGGCTTTTTGCCGCCGCACCGCCCGTGGGACACCTCGGGCCGCCGTCCGAGGAGCGCATTCGCCTTCGGCCGGACACGTCGCTCAATTTCGCGTCGAGCGACATCACGGCGCTCGTGCTGCGGGACTACCCCGACGGGCAGAAGCGCGCGCGCGTCACCACGACGTTCATGGGCCTCGTCGGCTCCGTGTCGCCGCTGCCGACGCACTACGCCGAGAACCAGGCGATCCTCGACTACCAGGGCGGGCCGCAGCCGGTCCGCGAGTTCCTCGACGTCTTCCACCACCGCCTGCTCTCGCTCGTGTACCGGGCGTGGGCGAAGTACCGCTTCGCCGTCGGGTACCGCAAGCGCGGCACGGACCCCTTCACGCGCCGGATGTTCTGCGGCGTGGGCCTCGACGGCTTCCGCGACCACGCGACGCCGATCGAGCGCTTCCTGCACCTGCGCTACGCGCCCGTGCTGGCGTCGAAGTCGCGCTCGGCGCGTGGCCTCGAGGTGGTGCTCGAGGACCTCTTCGGGCAGATGGGCGTGAAGGTCGAGCAGTTCGTCGGCCACTGGACGCTGATCGAAAAGCCCCACCGAAACAAGCTCGGCGTGATGAACGCCGTGCTCGGCGAGAGCCTCACGATCGGGCGCTACGTCTTCGACGGCACGGGCCGCTTCAAGATCATCCTCGGGCCGCTCGGGTACGACGAGTACCTGTCGTTCCTCCCGGGAGGGCACCGGCAGCCGCTCCTGCGCGGCATCGTCAATACCTTCACGCCCGGCATCCACGACGTGTCGCTCGAGCTGCACGTGAAGAAGGACGCCGCTCCGCGCTTCCAGCTCGGCTCGCCGCGCGCGTCCACGCTCAAGCGCACCGCGTGGCTCGGCGGCTCGGTCGGTCAGGAGTTCGTGATCACCGTGCCGCTCGAGGAGAAAGCTCCGCCCGGCGGGGTCGGCACCGAGGAAGAGGAAGACGACGCGGATCGCGGCGAGCCTCCGCCGATGTAGCGAGATCATCGGCCGGCGCGGGCCCCTCGAACAAGGGGCCGACGCGCCCGAGCTGGGCGGGGTTTGGGGCCGATCGCGGCCCCGCCGTGGCTAGTAGACCAGCATGCTCTTGAGCGCGGCGGAGACCTCGTCGGCGATGGCCTCGGTCTCGGCTCCGTGGACGACCTGGACGAGCAGCACGCGATGTTCGCTGCGGAGGAGGACCTCGTGCGAGTAGGCCAGGTAGTCGGGGCGCGAAGGGACGCGCGTCCGCAGAAGGTACGCGCGCCCCTGCGCGTTGGCGCTCGCGACGGGCATGCGTTGCGTGAGGATCTGCGCGCCCTGCTGGGCGACGTCGGCCTCGTAGCGCTTCAGCACCTCCGGCCACGGATCGCCCGTCGGATCGACGCGCTCGTAGATCGAGAAGAGGAACTGACGCGGCGACTGGTAGGAGATGAAGCGGCCCTGCGGCGTGTAGTCGGCGCCGCGGATGTACCAGTCGATCGGCCGACCGAAGCGCACGTCGCCGTTCAACACGCCGACGCCGACGACGCGCGGGAGGCGGTCGGTTTTTGCGCTGTCGAGCGGGGAGAAGTAGACCTCCCAGCTGTACGAGCGATCGATGACGCCCCCTCCGTGGAGGTAGAACACGTCGTCGCGAGCGGGCGCGGTCGGCGAGCCGCCGCACCCGATCACGCCAACGCCGAGAAGGGCGGCCACGGAGAGCACCCAGGGGGAGCGGGAGCGGCGTCGTGCGGACATCGTGGGCAACTCTAGGCCAGCGACGACGACCTCGGCAAATGTTCGCCATGATGTTTGCCTGCGCGGCCCGAAGAGGCCCATCATGGCCGCGGTGGGACCCTCCGGGGTTCCGTGTGCGCGCCGGTCTCGCCCGGCGCACCGGCGGCCCGTCGCCGCACCGTCCCGAGAGAGCCATGGCCGACCGTCAGGGAATCCTATCCGCCCTCGTCCTCACCGCCGCCCTCGCCGCCGCCCTCGCCGGCTGCGCGGGCATCGAGGCCGACGTCGCCTATCCGAGCGACCTGCCGAGCGACTACGACAAGTTTCTCTCGACGCCCGAGGGCGGCCCGAGCCCGTCGATGTCGCTCGGGGCGTTCAAGGTCAAGGCGGAGGCCTGTCAGGGCATCGACCTGCACCCGATCACCCAGCCGCTGAGCCAGGACGACCTGGCGCGGTTCCTCGAGGCGCAGGGCGTGAAGATCGTGCCGAAGAAGGCGCGCGCGAACCTGTACTGGTTCGACTTCCCAAACGGCACGAACGGCGGGTACCCGCGCGGCTTCACGCGGCTGCGCGTCGCGATCCTCGACAACCCCGGCGCCGCGGCGAAGGACCTGCACGACTCGCTGCTCGATCACGGTCCCGGCTGGTGGGGCGTGCGGCGAGCCAACCTCGCCATCCTCGCGCCCAAGACCAGCGTGGGTGAGGCGATGGCGTTCGCGGTCAAGTACAAGCTCGCGTGCTGGGGCGTCGTGGCCTATGCGGGCCGCGACGATGCGTACGTCGTGCCCGGGCCGTACGCCGAGCTGTGAGCCACCTCAAGCCGACCGTCGGTGGAATGTGGGCCTCGCCGTCCGCAGCGCGTAGAGTGGCGCCCATGCGACGCTGGACCGCATGCGCTCTCGTGGCCCTCCCCTTCTCGCTCCTGCTCTCCGCGGGCGGCTGCTCCTCGTCGAGCGATCCGCCGATCGAGAGCCTCTGCGGGTGGCTCGCGGACGCGAACAACTGCTACCGCAACTTCTTCAAGGACATCGCGCCGCGCACGTGCGGGTCGGTCGGCCGAGGCACGGCGCCGAAGGGCTCGTTTCTGACGCGCGACAAGCTCGACGTCTGCGTGCTCGACGGCGGCGGTCAGGTGCTCTTCGACCCGCCGGCGACCATCGATCAGTTCCCGCTCCAGGCGGTCAAGTTCAAGATCGTGAGCGCGGACGGCAATGCGTGCGGGTCGGGCTCGTACCAGTCCAGCTACGGCTTCGCGATCGGGGTCACCCCGGTCGTTGCGGCGGATGGCGGCGAGCTGCCGGCCGGGGTGTCGCGGCCGATCGCCGGCGGCAACTACTCGCAGGTGAAGATGCCCGACGCCGATCTCATCGACAGCACGTGCCCGACGGGTGAAGCTCACCGCTTCAATCTGGTCGAGGCGGCCAAGTGCGCGTCGTACGCCGGCGTCATGCCGCACGCGGAGGTCGAGTCGAACGCCGGCGGGATCGACCCAATCGCCGGGTACGTGCGGTTCCGTGCCTATTTCCCCCCGACGGAGGGCGCGCTCGCGAACGCGGCCCCGACGGTCGTCGAGTACTTCGACTGCGCGGTGCCCCCCGCCCCGAAGCCGTGCGTCGACGGCGTGCAGGACGGCACCGAGACGGACGTCGACTGCGGCGGGACGTGCGAAGCCAGGTGCGGCACCGACCAGAAGTGCCTGCGCAACGAGGACTGCCAGTCTGGCTCGTGCCAGTTTCAGGCGGGCCTGAAGAAGTGCGTCAAGGTCGAAGCGGGCGCCGGCGGCGCTGGCGGAGCCGGCTGAGCCCGAAGGGCGGACGGACGACCACCCGCCCGCCGCCCCGGCGCGCGCCCCGGCACGAGCTGCCGGTGCGGATCGCGCCGCGCTACGACACGAGGAGCTTGACCACGAAGGTGGTGCTGCCGACGCGCAGGCGATCGCTGTCGCGGAGCTGACGGCGATCGCCAGGGCCTAGCCGCTGTTCGTTCAGATAGCTGCCGTTCCTCGAGCCGTCGTCCTCGACGAACGCCTGACCGGTCGCAGGGTCGGCCGTCACGACGGCGTGGCGGGACGACGCGCTCGCGTCGGGGATGGCGACCTCGATGCCGTCACCGCCCGCGCGACCGATCTGTGTGCGACCGCTGTGGAGGGGCCAGTAGGCGCCGCCAGGGTCGCTCTGAAACGTCACGAGAAACCCGACGAGGACCCGCGGGCCGGACGCCATCGCGACGGGTGCGGCGCCGCCCCCGGTGACGAGCGGCGGTGGAGCGACGGGGCCGGGAGGCGCGATCCCTGGGGAGACGATGACGCGCGGAGGCATTGCGGGCGGCGCGGACGCACCGCCGAAACCCGTCACCGGCGGCGGCGGGGCGGGAGGCGCGGCGCCGAAGCCCATCGCGGGGGGCGGGGGCGCTACGCCGAAGCCCATCGCGGGGGGCGGGGGCGCGCCGCCGAAGCCCATCGCGGGGGGCGGGGGTGCGGCAGGGCTCGCGCCGAAGCCCACGGCAGGCGGGGGCGCGGCGCCGAAGCCCACCGCGGGTGGTAGCGGCGGGGCGGCCCCGAAGCCGGCGGGCGCGGGCGGCGCAGCGGGCGCGCCGGCCTGCGCCCACGGCGAGCTGCGGAACGACGGCTCGTACGAAGAGGCGCCCACCCCGACGGAGGCAGGAGTAGCGGCAGGCGCCCCCGCGGTCACGAGCGACGGGGGCGCGGGATACGCGGCACCGGTCGGAGCGAACCCCGCAGGCGCCACGGGCGGCGGAGGGTGTGCGGGGCCCGCGACGGGCTGCGGCGGAGGGTAGCCGCCCTGCGCGAGGCCCGGAGGCCCAGGAGGCGCGTAGGCCCCGGCGCGCGGGACGGGGGGCGGAGCTCCGAAGCCGCCCGCGGGAGGCGGAGGCGCAGCCGGTGCTGGCGGCGAAGCAGCACCTCCGACGGACGCCCCGCACATGTTGCAGGTCGGATCCGTCTCCTTGAGCATCCAGCCGCAGCTCGGGCAGGGCCGCATGGGCCTCGGAGGCTAGCACGACCGCGGCGAATGCGCGCGATGCCTACGCACCACAAAACGCCGAGCGGGGAGCGCCGTGGACGCTCCCCGCTCCGACCCGAGCCGAACGGGCTAGTTGCTGGCGACGGTCGGCTTGTCGCCGTCCTTCTTCTCGCCTTCCTTGACCTCTTCCTGCGGCGGCAGAGGCTCCGGCATCGACTCGAGCGCGGCCTCGAGCACCTGGTCCATCTTGCTCACGAAGAAGAACTGGAGCTCGTCGACGACCTCCTTCGGAACCTCCTCGAGGTCGGCCCGGTTGCGCTCCGGGACCACGATGCGCTTGATGCCCGCGCGATGGGCCGCGAGGATCTTCTCCTTGAGGCCGCCGATGGGGAGCACGCGCCCGCGCAGGGTGATCTCGCCCGTCATCGCGACGTCGGGGCGCACCTTGATGCCGGTGAGCAGCGAGACGAGGGAGGTGAACATCGTGACGCCCGCGCTCGGCCCGTCCTTCGGCATCGCGCCGGCGGGGATGTGGATGTGCAGATCGCTCTTCTCGAGGAAGTCCTTCTGTACGCCGAAGCGCGCCGCGTTCGACCGCACGTAGGAGAGCGCGGCCTGCGCCGACTCCTTCATCACGTCGCCGAGCTGGCCCGTGAGCTGGAGCTTGCCGCTGCCGTACATGCGGGTCGCCTCGATGAAGAGGATCTCGCCGCCGACGCTGGTCCAGGCGAGGCCGGTGCAAACGCCCGTCTCGGCCGTCCGCTCGGCGACCTCGCTGGTGTAGCGCGCGGGGCCGAGGAACTCGTGCAGGTCGTCCTCGTTATCGACGCGGCGCTTCTGCGCGTCGCCCTCGGCGACCTTCACCGCGACGCCGCGGATGACGCTCGCGACCTGCCGCTCGAGCGAGCGGACGCCGGCCTCGCGCGTGTAGTGGTCGATGATGCCCTCGAGCGCGTTGTCGGTGACCTCGAGCTGCTCGGTGGTCAGGCCGTGCTCGGAGAGCTGCTTCGGCAGGAGGTGGCGGCGGGCGATCGCGAGCTTCTCGCGGCGCGTGTAGCCGGGGATCTCGAGGATCTCCATGCGGTCGCGGAGCGGGGGCGGGATCGGGTCGGCCACGTTCGCGGTCGCGACGAACATCACGTGCGAGAGGTCGTAAGGGATCTCGAGGTAGTGGTCGGCGAAGGTGTTGTTCTGCTCCGGGTCGAGGACCTCGAGCAGCGCCGCGGACGGGTCGCCCCGGAAGTCGTGCCCGATCTTGTCGACCTCATCCATCATGAAGACCGGGTTCACGGTGCCCGACTTCTTCATGCCCTGGATGATCTGGCCGGGGAGCGCGCCGACGTAGGTGCGGCGGTGGCCGCGGATCGCGGCCTCGTCGTGAACGCCGCCGAGCGAGACGCGGTGGAACTTGCGGCCGAGGGCGCGCGAGATGCTGCGACCGAGGGAGGTCTTGCCGACGCCGGGCGGGCCGATGAGACAGAGGATCGGGCCCTTCTTGTCCTGCTTCAGCTTGCGGACGGCGAGGTACTCGAGGATGCGCTTCTTGACCTTCTCGAGGCCGTAGTGGTCCTCGTCCAAGACCTTGCGCACGCTCTGGATGTCGAGGTTGTCCTGCGTCTGGTTCGTCCACGGGATGTCGAGGATCCAGTCGAGGTACGTGCGCACGACCGTGTACTCGGCGGAGCCGACCTGCATCGTGCGCAGGCGCTTGAGCTGCTTCTTCGAGACCGTCTCGGCCTCGGTCGGCAGGTTCGCCTTGCTGATGCGCTCCTCGAGGCCGTCGAGATCGCTCTGGTCGCCCTCGTCCTCGCCGAGCTCCTCCTTGATCGCCTTGAGCTGCTGGCGCAGGACGTACTCGCGCTGGTTCTTGCCCATCTCCTCCTTGATCTGGGAGTTGATGCGCTCGCGCATCTTCAAGATCTCGAGCTGGCGCGTGAGCAGGCGCAGGACCTTGCGGATGCGGTCCTTGACGTCGATGGTCTCGATGAGCTGCGCCTTCTCCTCGACGGGCGCGTCGAGGTTGGCGGCGACGAGGTCGGCGAGCCCACCGGGGGACTGGATCGAGTCGATGAGCGAGCCCGCCTCGCGGGGCAGCTCCGGCATGAGCTGAATGACCTGCTTCGCGATGTCGCGCAGGCTCATCGCGAGCGCCTCGGCCTCGACGTCCTCGGAAGCCGGCTCCTCGATCTTGCGGATCTTGGCCTTGAGGTAGGGCGTGTTGGTGATGACGCCGTCGAGCCGGATGCGCGTGATGCCCTGCAGGATGAGCGAGTAGTTGCCCGAGCTGTGCTTGAGCGCCTTGAGCACGCGCGCGGCGCAGCCGACCGGATACAGGTCCTCCGCGCCGGGGTCGTCGGTCGACGGATCGCGCTGGGCGAAGATCGCGATGACGGGGCCGGGCAGGTTGTCGACGTCCTCGACGAGCGCGACCGACTTCTCGCGGCCGACGTCGAACGGCGCGACGGCGCCGGGGAACAGGACGGCGTTGCGGATCGGAAGGACCGGGAGCTCGTCGCCGAAGGAGATCTCCTCCTCGGAGCGGGGGGGAAGGGGCGGGCTCTTCTTCTCGGACATGGGCTCGATCTCCTCTGGATGGACGAGGCAGCTAACGTGTGGCCTGCGAGCGGCGTCAACCAATCCCTCGGCCGTCGGATGCGCAAGGTAGACACGACGCATCGGGCATGCCAGCGGCCGCACGATTTTTTTCGGCCCTGCTCGCGTGGGCCGAAGCGGCGCGCCAACGAGGGCCATCGGGTGGCGTCACCGCGGCCCGGCGGAGTAGAGTTCGTGCGGCCATGATCGCTCCCGATCCGCGTGCGTCCACCGAGCCGGCGCGCGGCGTGGCAGGCGCGGCGGGCCCGGACGGGAGCCGCTGAGCCGTGATCGATCCGTTCATCGGTCTGGGCGCCCTCGCCTACGCGCTGCTCGTGACGCCGTTGCCGCTCGGGCTCGATCCGGGGCCGAGCGCGGCGTGCCCAGCCGACATGCGCCTCGTCGAGGGGACGCACTACGACGAGGTCGAGCACCTGTGCGTCGATCCGCGCGCCGACCGGAAGGACACGCACTGCTTCGCCTACCAGGAGGGCCTGTCCGCCTTCGAGGGCGCGGCGACGCCGGTGCGCGTCTGCATGGACCGGTTCGAGGCGCCGAACGTCCGCGGCGCGAAGCCCTTCGTGATGAAGTCGTACGACCAGGGGCGCCGCTGGTGCGCCGCTCGCGGCAAGCGCATGTGCGCCGAGCAGGAGTGGGAGCTCGCCTGCGAGGGCGGCGACGCGCGCCCCTGGGTGTACGGCTGGCAGAACGACAAGCGCGCCTGCAACAGCGACAAGGCGTGGCGCCAGTACGACGTGCAGAAGCTCTACAAGGACGGCGACGAGGAGCAGACGAAGGAGGTCGAGCGCCTCTGGCAGGGCCTGCCGAGCGGGACGCTCGCGACGTGCGTCTCCCCGTTCGGCATCGTCGACATGATGGGCAACGTCGAGGAGTGGGTGACCTCGCGAAAGGGCCGGACGCACCCCGGATCGCTGATGGGCGGTTTCTGGTCGAAGCCGTGGACGGGCTGCCGCGGGACGAACGACGCGCACGAGCCGGGCTTCCAGTTCTACGAGACGGGCTTCCGCTGCTGCGCGGATCCCGGCACGCTCGGCGAGGGCGCCAGCGCCGCGCCGACGACCGAGCCGCCGTCCCCTGCGCCGAAGGCCGCCCCCGCGCAGGACGCCGCCGCCCCGACGAAGGCCGCGAAGCGGAAGCGCAAGGCGAAGGGCAAGAAGAGCGGCTGACCGGGCACCCTTCCCGCAGCAGAGCGGACCTGGCAAGAGCCGCGCGATGAACCTGAAGGGACGGACGGCGCTCGTCACGGGCGCGAGCAGCGGCATCGGCGTCAGCTTCGCCCGGCAGCTAGCCGCGGCCGGCGCGCAGCTGATCCTCACCGCGCGACGCAAGGACCGCCTCGACGCGCTCGCCGACGAGCTGCGCGCGGCGCACGGGATCGAGGTGACGACGATCGCGCTCGACCTCGGCACGGCGGACGCGCCGAAGGCCCTCTTCGACGCGACGGAGGGCGCGGGCAAGCCCGTCGACGTGCTCATCAACAACGCCGGCTTCGGCACGCAGGAGCGGTTCGACCGCATGCCGTGGGCGAAGGCGAACGAGCAGATCCAGCTCAACGTCGTGTCGCTGACCGAGCTCACGCACCGCTTCGTCGGGCCGATGATCGAGCGCGGGCGCGGCCACGTGCTCAACGTCGCCTCGATCGGCGCGTACATGCCGGTGCCGTGGTACGCGACGTACGGGGCGGGAAAGGCCTACGTGCGCAACTTCACCGAGGCCGTCGCAGCCGAGCTCGCGAAGACCGAGGTGCGCGTGTGCTGCCTGTGCCCGGGCGGGACGAAGACGGAGTTCCTCGACGTGTCGGGGCAGAAGTCGGACTGGCTCGTCGAGGCGTCGATGATGTCGGCGGACCGCTGCGCGAAGATCGGCCTGCGCGCGCTGTTCGGCGGCCGCCGGAACATCATCTCGGGGTGGTCGAACTCGCTCATGTGCTGGTCGCTGCGGTTCGTGCCGCGGCGGATCGCGACGTGGATCGCGGGGCGGATCATGGGCAAGCGCGAGGCGTGAGCCGGCCGGCGGCCGCTTCGGCGACGCCGTTCGACGGGCGCACCGGGAAGGCCGGGTTTGCGTCGGCTGTCGAGGCGGCGGGCGGAGCGGCCGCACGAAATGGCGTCACCGGGGACGCGCGAACCGCCGGAGGCGCGCCGAATACCACGAGTCCCCTTCCCCTTCCGCGGCCCGTTCGGTATCGTCCGGCCCGCCTCATGTTCCGGCCGAAACGAGCTCGACCTGTCCGCCCCGCCAAGACGGCGCGGAGCGCAGCCCGATGAGCTCGGTGCGGCGCGTCGCCCTCGGCAGCGACCACGGCGGCTTCGACCTGAAGGCCGCGATCGCGCGCCACCTCGCGGCGAAGGGCTTGCAGGTCCTCGACGTCGGCACCTACTCCAAGGACGCATGCGACTACCCGGTGTTCGCCCGGGCCGCCGCGGAGGCCGTCGCCGGCGGCCGCGCCGATCGCGCCATCGTGATCGACGGCGCCGGCATCGGGTCGTGCATGACGGCGAACAAGGTCGCCGGCGTGCGCGCCGGGATGGCGTTCGACGTCGCGACGGCCAAGAACGCTCGCGAGCACAACGACGCGAACCTGCTGACGCTCGGCGCGGGCTACCTGAAGGAAGAGGCGGCGCTCGCGATGGTCGACGTCTTCCTCACCACGGACTGCACCGCCGACCGCCACAAAAAGCGCGTCGCCATGATCGACGCGCTCGACGGCGCGCGCCCCCGAGTCTCCGCAGCACAGGACCCCCCGATTCCCGCGAGGCAGACCTTGCAGAGCCCCACCATCCCGATCGGCGCCGGCAACCACGAGTCGCTGGTGCAGTCGATCACGCAGATCCTGACCCAGAACCCGGGCCTCTTGGCCACGGTGCTCAGCGGCGTCGGCCCCGCGGCCGGCGAGGGCGCTTGCCCGAACTGCACCGGCTGCGGGCACTGCGTGTCGAAGCGCACGGACGCGGTCCGCTCGCTGATGGCGAGCACCCCCGGCGGCGTGCGGCTCGCGGCGAGCCTCGGCGTCGGCCAGGTCCCCGCCGACATCGCCAAGCTCATCGACCACACGCTGCTCAAGGCCGAGGCGACCTACGCGGACGTCGACAAGCTCTGCGACGAGGCCGCCAAGCACGGCTTCGCGTCGGTGTGCGTGAACCCGATGCACGTCAAGCGCTGCGCGGCGCGCCTCCGCGGGGCGACGCCGCTCGTGTGCACGGTCATCGGCTTCCCGCTCGGCGCCACGCCGCGCGAGATCAAGGTGCTCGAGGCCCGCAAGGCCATCCGCGACGGCGCGCGCGAGATCGACATGGTGATCGCGATCGGCGCGCTCAAGTCCGGCGACCACGCGTACGTGTTCGACGACATCCGCGCCGTGGCAGAGGCCGTCCACGAGGGGCGAGCGATCCTGAAGGTGATCATCGAGACCGCGCTCCTCAGCGACGAGGAGAAGGTGGCCGCGTGCGTGCTCGCAAAGCGCGCGCGCGCCGACTTCGTGAAGACCTCGACCGGGTTCGCCAAGGGCGGAGCGACGGCGCACGATGTCGCGCTCATGGCGCGCGCGGTCGAGTACAAGCTCGGCGTGAAGGCGTCGGGCGGTGTCTCGTCGGCGGCCGACGCGCAGAAGTTGATCCTGGCGGGAGCGACGCGCATCGGCGCCTCGGTCGGGGTGAAGATCGTGCAGGAGGCCCGCGGCAAGTCCGCGGGCGCGTCCGCGCCCTCGGGCGGCGGCTACTAGCAGCGGAAGGGACGCGAGAGGGTCATGGCCGATCTACGGAGCTTCGTCTTCCTCGACTCACTGCAGCCGCAACTGGCAGCGTACCTCGGGACGATCTCGAGGGGCTTCCTCCCGATGGCGGGAGAGGCCTCGCTCATCGTCGAGATCTCGCCCGGCATCGAGATCAACCGGGTCACCGACGTCGCCGTGAAGGCGACCGACGTGCGCCCCGGCATGCAGGTGGTCGAGCGCCTCTACGGCATGCTCGAGGTGCATAGCGAGTCGCAGGCCGACGTCCGCCAAGCGGGCAGCGCGATCCTCGAGTCGCTCGACCTCAAGGAGACCGACCGCATCAAGCCGCGCGTGCTCTCCTCGCAGGTCATCCAGAACGTGGACGACCTGCAGGTGCAGCTCATCAACCGCACGCGCCAGGGCATGATGCTCGTCGCGGGCGAGTCGCTCTACATCCTCGAGGTCGAGCCCGCGGCGTACGCCGCCTTCGCGGCCAACGAGGCCGAGAAGGCGGCCGAGATCAACGTGATCGACGTGCGCATGACGGGCGCGTTCGGGCGCGTCTACCTCGGCGGCGAGCAGCGCGACATCGACGTCGCGTCGGTCGCCGCGCAGAGGGCGATCGAGTCGCTGTCGGGGCGCGAGGGCGTCTCGTCGAGGAAGGAGTAGCCCGTGTCGATCGAGCTCCGCAGCTACGTATTCCTCGACTCGCTGCAACCGCAGCACGCCGCGTTCATCGGGACGGTGGCCAAGGGCTTCCTACCCGTGCGCGGGCAGTCGTCGCTCTTCGTCGAGGTCTCGCCCGGCATCACGATCAACCGGCTCACCGACATCGCCGTCAAGGCGACGCGCGTGACGCCCGGCATGCAGATCGTCGAGCGCGTGTACGGCCTCCTCGAGATCCACCACGACGAGCAGGGCGAGGTGCGGCGCGCCGGGGAGGCGATCCTCGCCGAGATGGGCGTCACCGAGGAGAGCCGGCTGCAGCCGGAGATCCTCTCGTCGACGGTGATTCGTCACCTCGACGACCGCCAGACGCAGCTCATCAACCGCACGCGCCACGGGCACATGATCGTCGCCGGCCAGTCTCTCTACGTGCTCGAGTGTCAGCCCGCGGCCAACGCCGCGCTCGCGGCGAACGAGGCGGAGAAGGCCGCGCGCATCAACGTGATCGAGATCGTGAGCTTCGGCTCCTTCGGTCGCGTGTACCTCGCCGGCGCGGATCGCGACATCGACGTCGCGATGCCCGCCGCGGAGAACGCGATCAAGGGGCTCAAGGGAAGAGTTTCTAAGAAGTAGCCGCCGCACTTCGTGGCGATGGCGCGATGAATTGGAGGAATCGATGGCCGAAGCATTGGGCATGATCGAGTGCCGCTCGTTCGCGGCGATGGTGGAGGCGGCGGACGCCATGGTTAAGGCCGCGAAGGTCGAGCTCGTCGGCTACGAGAAGACCGGCGGAGGCTACGTGACGGCCATCATCCGCGGCGACGTCGCGGCCGTGAAGGCCGCCGTCGAGGCGGGCCAGAACGGGGCGACGCGCGTCGGCGAGATCGTGACGACGCACGTCATCGCGCGTCCGCACGTCAACGTCGACCTGGTGCTCCCGCTCGGCCGCAAGGCCGAGGTCGAGAAGGAGCTCTCTTCGCGCGGCGCGAGGTAGTCTCGATGGGGCCGCGAGCGGCCCGGTAGTCTCGATGGGGCCGCGAGCGGCCCCAAACCCCGGGCGCAAAGGCGCCCTGGGAGTCTCGATGGGGCCGCGAGCGGAACCAAACCCCGGGCGCAAAGGCGCCCTGGGAGTCTCGATGGGGCCGCGAGCGGAACCAAACCCCGGGCGCAAAGGCGCCCTGGGAGTCTCGATGGGGCCGCGAGCGGAACCAAACC
>CAIVJW010000030.1 GCA_903906315.1 uncultured delta proteobacterium
GCCGGCGGCGCGGGCCACGCGGGCGGCGCCGGCGGCGCGGGCCAGGGCGGCGCGGGGCAGGGCGGCGGCAGCGGCGGATCCATCGCGTGGCGCAGCGCGCTCTACCCGGAGTCGTGGACCCCGGTGGACACCGACGCCGAGGGCCGGTTCCTCCACGATTTCTCGTACGCCGGCTGGCACGGCGACGGCAGCGACCCCGGCGCTCCGAAGGCGTGGCTGGTCCTCGAGGCCGTCGCCGGGTACGGCGCCGACCCGACCGGCGCGACCGACGCGACCGCGGCGATCAGCGCGGCGATCCACGACGCCGAGGCCGCCGGAGGCGCGGTCGTCCACCTCGCGGCCGGGATGTACCGCGTCGACGGCCTCCTCGCGGTGCGCGCGTCGAGCGTCGTCCTGCGCGGCGACGGCCCCGCGGCGACGCGGCTCTACTTCACGAAGGCCGACGCCTCGATGAAGTACGCCTCGCACCTGCGCTTCGGCGCGGACGTGTCGAGCGACCTCGAGGTCGCGCTCGTCGCCGACGCCGCCCCGCGCGACGGCGCCGTGATCGTCGCGGACGCGGGCGACCTCGCCGAGGGCGACGACGTCGACGTCGGCTTCACCATCACGCCCGAGTTCGTCGACGAACACGGGATGGTCGGCGTCTGGAAAGCCTTCAACGACACCTGGCAGCCGTTCTTCCGGCGCCGCGTCGTCGCCATCGACCGCGCCGCGATCCCCGTGAAGGTGACGCTCGACGTCCCCCTGCGCTACGCGACCAAGACGCGCGACGGCGCGAGCCTCCGGCGCGTGAAGGGGCTCCTCTCGGAGGTCGGCGTCGAGTCGATCGGCCTCTCGAACGCCGGCCCCTGGGACGCGGCCTGGGCGCTCACGCAGACGCACGTCCTCGAGCTCGCCGGCGTGAAGGACGCTTGGGTCCGCGACGTCGCGACGTTCTCCTCGCCGCTCGCGCCCGCCTCGGGCCCGGGGGCCGGCGCGCACCTGCTCTCCGGGGGCGTGCTCGTCGCGTCGTCGAAGCGCGTCACCGTGCAGGGCGCCCATTTCGGGTTCGCCGAGCACCGCGGGGACGGCGGCAATGGCTATCTGGTCGAGCTGCGCCAGGCCGGCGAGGTGCTCGTGCGCGACACGACCGCCGAGAGCGGGCGCCACAACTTCATCCAGAACTGGGGCTTCGGCACCACGGGCTGCGTGCTGCTGCGCGTCGTCAGCCGCGACGGCGTGGCGATGCTGAGCCAGGCCGACACCCTCGGCCTGACCGGCCTGTCGGAGACGCACCACTCGCTCGCGACGGCGAACCTCGTCGACTCGTCGGTGTTCGACGACGGCTTCTCGACCGTGAACCGTGGCCTCGAGAGCACCGGCGCCGGCCACACCGGCACCGCGAACGTGCTGTGGAACCTGCGCGGCAAGGGCATGCTGCGGTCGATGCAATACGGGACGGGCTACGTGATCGGCACGGCCGGCCTCTACACGGTGCTCGAGTCGCCGCTGCCGATGGGCGCGGGGACGCAGCCGGTCGACTGGGCGGAGGGCCTGGACGCCGGCGCCGGGCTGGACCCGCCTTCGCTCTACGAGGACCAGCTCGCCCGCCGCCTCGGCCCGTGAAGAACGCGCCGCCGGACTTGACCGTGGGGGCCTCGCTCGCCCAGGATTCGCCCGTGCACCACGCGATCCGCCTCGCCGCCCTCGCTCTCGCCGTCGCCGTCGCCGGCTGCGGCTCCTCCGCGGCCGATCCCGCCGTCGGCAGCGTCGCCGTCGGCGCGGCCGTGCCCGAGTTCTCCCTGCTCGACGTGAACCCCGCCTCGCCCACGGCGCAGGAGCTCGTCTCGCCGAGCGACTACGCCAAGCGCGTGTCCGCCTGGTATTTCGGCCATAGTACGTGAGGCTACTGCAGTGGCCAGTTCGGCCACCTGAACGACCTGCAGCAGGCGATCGCCGCGAAGCCCGCGGCCCTGCCGATCCAGATCCTCGGCGTGAACGCCGCCGGCGCGGAGGACGGCAACGCCGAATTCGCCGCCGGTCGGTCGCTCCCGCTGCTCCAGGACACGACGGAGGCCCACGTGTGGGCCGCGTGGGGCGTCGTCTACCGCGACGTCGTGATCGTCAATCCCGCGGGCGAGAAGGTCGACGTCTACAACCTCACCGAGCACGATCTCGCCGATCCGGCGAACCTCGCCGCGCTCGAGGCGAAGCTCCGCGCCCCCGCCGACGGGAAGTGACGCGCGCGCGCTTCGCGCATCGGCCCCCCGCCGACGCCCCATCCTGCTAGAGCACCGGCATGACCGGAGCCTCTCCCCCGACGCTCGAGGCGTGCGCTCGCTGCGGCAAGCCGCAGGCGCTCTGCGTGTGCGACCGCATCACGCCGCTCGCCTCGCGCACCGCCGTGCTCATCCTCCAGCACCCGCAGGAGATGGACGTGACCCTCGGCACGGCGCGCATCACCGAGCTGTCGCTCCCGGGCGCCGTCACCCTGCGCCCCGGCCTCTCCTGGCCGAACCTCGCCCACGCGCTCGGCCGCCCGGACGTCGACCCGGGCCGCTGGGCCATCCTCTACCCGCACTCGCTGCCGCGCGATCTGACGATCGAGGAGCAGGCGGCGCCGGTCGTCGTCCTCGACCGGCGGGGCGAGCGACGCGACCTCGCCGCCGATCCGCTCGAGGGCGTGATCGTGCTCGACGGCACCTGGGCGCAGGCCAAGGCGCTCTGGTGGCGCAACCCGTGGATGGTCAAGCAGCCGCGCCTCGTCCTGCACCCGAAGGAGCCGAGCGCCTACGGCAAGGTGCGAAAGCAGCCGCAGCGCGGGTTCCTCTCGACGCTCGAGGCCGTGGGCGAGACGCTCGTGGCGCTCGGCGAGGACGCGGCCCTCCTCGCGTCGCTGAAGCGCACCTTCCGCACGCTGCTGCAGCGCGCGCGCGACGCGGGCGCGACCGATCGCGCGTTGATGCCCCGCAAGGTGCGCCCCCCGCCGCCCCCGCCCGCCGCGGAGCGTTGACCATCGCGAGGTGGGTCGGTAACGTCGCGCGTTTCTAGTGATAAGGAGATCTGCGATGACCGACCTCGAGTCCGCGTGGGGTAACTTGAGCACCCTGGTTGCCGAGAAGAGCGAGACCTTCGCGCAGGAGCTGCAAGCCGAGCAGGACTCGGGCGCCGAGGAGGCGACGCTCCGCGCGGCCGTCATCGAGGCCGCCTACCTCGTCGCGAACGCCGACGGCGCGGTGAGCGACGATGAGGCCGCGACTCTGTCGACGGGGATGTGGGAGGTCACCGGTCACACGATCGATCAGGACCAGATCCAGAGCCTGTTCGAGGTCGCGATGGCGCGATCCGAGGCCGAGGGCGCCGACGCGCGCTACGCGGGCGTCGCGGCGGACATCGAGGACGAGGACTGGCGGCGCGCCGCGCTCCTCGTCGCGTCGGCGGCGGCGTGGCGCGACGGCGGCGTCGGCGTCAAGCAGGGCCTCGCCCTGCAGAAGCTCGCGAAGGCGTTCGGCCTGTCCATCAACGAGCTTCACACGATCATGGCGCAGGCGCACGGCTGCTTCCGCGGCTGACGCAGGCGCCCCGATCCGGCCCGCGAGCGGCCCCTCGGTGGGGCCGCGTGCGCGGACCGAGCCCCGCCGCGGCGGCTCCGTGGTAGTCGCCGCGGTGGAGGTCCCACCGTGAGAGCTGCCGTCCTCGAGGCCGTCAAGAAGATCACCATCCGCACCGACGTGCCGGAGCCCGCGATCGGCCCGCGCGACGTGCTCGTCCGATCCAAGGCGTGCGGCCTGTGCGGCACGGACGTCCACATCTTCGAGGGGGACTTCTTCCCCACGTTCCCGCTGATCCCGGGCCACGAGCTCGCGGGCGAGGTCGTGGCGGTCGGCGACGAGGTCACCGACCTCGCGCCCGGCGACCGCGTGATGGTCGACCCGACGGTGACCTGCGAAGAGTGCCACTTCTGCATGATCAACCGGCAGAACCACTGCCTGCACTGGAACGCGGTCGGCGTGACGCGCGACGGCGGCTTCGCCGAGCTCGTCCGCGTGCCGGCGAAGAACTGCTATCGCTTCGAGCGCGTGTCGTTCTCGGAGGCGGCGTTCTGCGAGCCCCTCGCGTGCGTCGTCTTCGGCCAGGACCGCGCGCGCATCGAGATCGGCTCGGAGATCCTGGTGATCGGCGCCGGCCCGATTGGCCAGCTCCACCTGCAGGCCAGTCGCGCGAACGGCGCGGCGTCGGTCACGGTCGTCGACGTGATGGAGTCGAAGCTCGACCTCGCGAAGCGGCTCGGCGCCGCGCACGTCGTCCGCGCCGACGCCGACCAGGAGGCCAGTCTCAGGAAGATCGCGAAGTACGGATTCGACGTCGTCATCGACGCGACGGGCTCCGCTCGCGTCCTTCAGGACTCGATCAAATACGTGAAGAGCGGCGGGAAGTACCTGGTCTTCGGCGTGTGCGGACCGACGGAGACGGTTTCCCTCTCGCCCTTCGAGATCTACCGCCGCGACCTCGAGATCATCGGCAGCTTCGCCATCCGCCGCACCTACGACCGCGCCTTCAAGCTCATGGAGGCCGGCGTCATCGACGTGAAACCGCTGCTGCACGAGGCGATCCCGATAGAGGACCTCGCGCGCGGGCTCGAGCTGATGAAGACGGGCAAGGCGCCGATGAAGCTCCAGGTGGTCTGGTAGGGCCCGGAGATGGCGCTCTACCTCGGCCTCGACGTCGGCACGAGCGGCCTCAAGGCGATCGCGATCGACGCGGATCGCGGCGGCGTCGCGGCGTCGGCGACGCGCGACTACCCGCTCTCCACCCCGCGGCCCGGCTTCGCCGAGCAGGACCCCGAGGACTTCGTCGCGGCGGCGATGGACGCGCTCGCGGAGATCGCGCGCGCGCTCGGCCCGCGGGTGGCGGAGGTCTGCGCCCTCGGCCTCACCGGGCAGATGCACTCGGCGGTGCTGCTCGACGCCGCCGACGAGCCGATCCGCCCCGCGATCCTCTGGTGTGACACGCGCACGACGGCCGAGTGCGAGGCCATCCGCGCGCGCCTCGGCGACGCGGGGCTCGCGCGCACGGTCGGCAACCGCGCGCTCGAGGGCTTCACGCTGCCGAAGCTCCTGTGGGTGCGCGCCCACGAGCCCGAGATCTTCGCCCGTGCGCGCCGCGTGCTGATGCCGAAGGATCTCGTCGGGCTGCGGCTGACGGGCGTCTGCGCGACCGACGTCAGCGACGCCGCCGGGACGCTGGCCTTCGACCCGGGCGCGCGCCGCTTCTCCGCCGAGGTGCTCGAGGCGTTCGAGCTGCCGGCGTCGCTCTTCCCGCCCGCCGCCGAATCGGTGGAGCCGCTCGGCACGATCCTGCCCGAGGTCGCGCGCGCGACCGGACTGCCGACCTCGACCCTCGTCGTGCGCGGCGCGGCCGACAACGCCGCCGGCGCGGTCGGCCTCGGCGTCGTGCGCGCGGGCCGCGCGATGGCGTCGATCGGGACGAGCGGCGTCGTGCTCGCCCACACCGACGCCCACGTCGTCGAGCCGGCGATGCGCTTGCACAGCTTCTGCCACGCGGTCCCGGGCAAGCACTACCTCATGGGCGTGATGCTCGCGGCCGGCGGCGCGCTGCGCTGGTACCGCGACGTCCTCTGCGACGGCGAGCGGCTCGCCGCCGAGCTCTCGCGCACCGACCCGTACCAGATCGTCACCGACGCGGCCTCGACCTCGCGCCCCGGCGCAGGGGGCGTGCTGTTTCTCCCGTATCTCATGGGCGAGCGCACCCCGCACGCGGACGCGCAGGCCCGCGGCGCGTTCGTCGGCATGACCGCTCGCACGACCAAGGCCGACCTCTCGCGCGCGGTCCTCGAGGGCATCACCTTCGGCCTCTGCGACAGCCTCGACCTCATCCGAACGCTCTGCGGCGACGGCGCGGTGCGCGAGATCCGCCTCACCGGCGGCGGCGCGCGCAGCCCCTTCTGGCGCAAGCTCATGGCCGACGTGTTCGGCGTCCGCGTCGCGATCACCACCTCGACCGAGGGGCCCGCCTTCGGCGCCGCGATCCTCGCGGCCGTCGGCGCGGGCGCGTACCCGACCGTCGAGGACGCTTGCGACGCGCTCGTCCACGTGACCCAGGTCGTCGCGCCCGACCCGGTGCTCTCGGCGCGCTACCGCGACATCCACGTCATGTACCGGGCCCTCTACGGCGAGCTGCGGGACCGGTTCCACGCCCTCGCGGCCCTCGATTGAGGGGCTCTGCGGGGCCTCGAATGCGCCGGGGTCCCCCGATTTCGCGCCTTCGACGCCGAACCGTGTAGGATGTCTGCCATCGTGGCACGGGGCTCGCAGAAGCGATCTCCGCGCGTAAGCGTCAGACCGGAGGATTAACGATGATCGAGGTGCGTACGGTGAAGGCGTTTGGCTGGCTCGCTCTCGGGGCGTGCATGGCGTTGGTGGGGTGCAGCAGCAGCAGCGACAGCACCGCGACCTCGACCGCCACCACGACCGCGACGGGCACGGGCACCGGCAGCGGCGGCGCGAACCAGGGCGGCGCGGGCCAGGGCGGCGCGGGCCCCCACTGTGGGCTCGGCGCGCAGGAGAAGTGGGAAGTCTGCGCGGCGTGCACGCTGAAGAACTGCGCGACCGAGGAGACCGCGTGCTGCGCCGAGGCGGGCTGCGCCGAGGAGATCAACTGCGGCGCCGAGAAGCAGTGCGGCGGGCTCGACTGCTACAAGGATGGCGTCTGCAAGGACGTCATCGACCAGTACGGCGGCGTCGCCGGCAAGGCCGCGATGGCCGCGCTCGCGTTCGGGTCGACGTGCATCCTCAAGAACTGCGAGTCCGAGTGCACCAAGGGTGAGGTCGGCGGCGGCGGCGCGGGCGGCGGCGGTGCGGCCGGCGGCGCGGGCA
>CAIVJW010000031.1 GCA_903906315.1 uncultured delta proteobacterium
CCACTCGCGCATGTCGGGCGGCAGCAGCAGACGCTGCTCGAGGTTGTAGGGCAGGTAGCTCTTCGCCATCTCCACAACTAGACGCGCCACGCCGTCGAAACGGATCGGTGGGCTCGTCTTTTTTCCCGACACACACCTAGACCGATCGGGCGGGGCGGTTCGCCCCTTGGGGCCGGGGGGTTTTGCCCCGTCGCGGCTTGATGTCCGGCCGGGCTCCGGCCTAGGGTGCCGGTCCATGAGCAACCCGGCTTCTCGTGCTCGATTCGCGCCGCTCGCCCTCCTGACCGCCCTCGCCGCCGCGCCCGTCGCGTGCGTCGCAGAGGCCCCGGAGGCCGCCACGAGCACCGACGACCTCACCGACGTCAAGCAGAGCTCGGTGAAGAACCAGTCGATCGGCAATTGCTGGGTGTACGCCACGATGGGTTGGGCGGAGTCGCTGCACCTCACGCAGACGGCCGAGGAGCTGAACCTGTCGGAGTCGTGGATCTCGTACTGGCATTGGTACGAGGAGCTCGCGGGCCCGCCGCCCGGGCTCCTCAAGCTCGCCGACCTCGACAAGGGCCAGCTCTCGACGGGCGGCTGGTTCGGCCTCGCCGCCGAGATCATGCGCCGCTACGGCGTGATCAAGGAGGGCAGCTTCATCCCGGAGGAGGCCGAGGCCGCGCGCTCGAGCCGCCAGTCGTCGGCGCAGAACGCCATCAATGCCTCGCTCAAGACGGGCGCGCTCGCCGACGCCGCGAAGCGCCGCGACCGCGCGCTCGTCCGCAAGGAGCTCGACAAGGCCTGGGGCCTGTCCGCGGGCACGAGCGCGCTGCTCGACGACGTGTACGGCGCCGACGTCTCGCGCTCGCTCCAGGCGGCGAAGATCCCCAAGGACTCGGGCCTCCTGACGCCCGCGTCGATCCAGGTCGGCACCAAGATCACGCTCGCGGACGCGATCGGCGAGCCGGCGTCGAGCTACAGCGTGCTGCAGCGCAAGGGCAAATACGCCTGGAACGAGGTCTCCTACCCGACGACGCCGAGCGCGCGCCGATCGGTGCAGATCAAGGCGCAGAAGGCGATGCACAGCGGGATGCCCGTCATCCTGTCCTGGTTCGTCGACTTCAACGCCATGGACTCGCAGAACCGCTTCATGGCGCCCCCGTCGGCGCCGGGGCACCAGGGCGGTCACATGACGGTCCTCGAGGACTACCAGGTCGGCGGCGTCCCGGGCTTCGGCACGCTCGAGGCCGGCAAGCTCGTGACCGACCCGAAGGCCCTCGCCGCGGCGCTCTCGCCCGAGGCCAAGATCGAGTTCTTCCGCATCAAGAACTCGTGGGGATCCGGCCTCGCGCCGAACAACGCGGCCGCCGAGTTCCGCGGCTACTACGACCTCTACATGGCGTACCTCGACGCCAGCCTCGTGAAGTGCACGGAGTCGAACGGCGACAAGTGCGGCATCAAGGCCAACGTCCCCGGCATCACGTCGTTCGTGCTGCCGCCCGACGCCTTCGTCTCCGACTCCAAGATGGTCGAGGGCAAGTGCGACGCGGACCTGTGCATCGCCGGCCCGGCGCTCAGCGCGACCGTGTGCGCCGCCAACCCCGACAAGCAGGCATGCGTCGACCTCATCTGCGAGCAGGACGCCTATTGCTGCACCAAGGAGTGGGACGCGAAGTGCGCCGATCAGGTCAAGACCGGCTGCGACCTGCCCTGCAAGTGACGCGCGCTCGGGCCGCGTAGCTCGACCGGCCCTCCCTGGCATGCCACGGGGGGCCGCGTCGTATCCGGCGCGAACGTGGCGCGTGCGTCGCGGCGCGTTCTTCGCTACACGGGTCGACCATGCCCACCACCGACAAGCTCCAGCCGCTCGTCGAGGCGGCGTTCCGCGACCGCCAGCTCCTCGCCGACGCGAAGCACAAGAAGGCCGTGCTCGCGACGGTCGAACGGCTCGACCGAGGCGAGATCCGCGTCGCCGAGCGCGCCGTGGACGGGGCCTGGAAGACGAACGCGTGGGTCAAGGAGGCCATCCTCCTCTACTTCGCGCTCCGCAAGATGCGGGTGCACGAGGTCGGCCCGTTCGAGTTCCACGACAAGATCCCGCTCAAGAAGGGCTTCGCCGAGGCGAAGGTCCGCGTCGTGCCGCCGGGCACCGTCCGCTACGGCGCGTTCCTCGAGCCGGGCGTGATCGTGATGCCCGGCTACGTGAACATCGGCGCGCACGTCGGCGCCAACACGATGATCGACACCTGGGCCACGGTCGGCAGCTGCGCGCAGATCGGCCGCGACTGCCACCTCTCGGGCGGCGTCGGCATCGGCGGCGTGCTCGAGCCCCCCGGCGCGCAGCCCGTCATCATCGAGGACGGCGTGTTCGTCGGATCGCGCGTCATCATCGTCGAGGGCGTGGTCGTCGAGCGCGAGGCCGTGATCGGCGCGGGCGTCGTGCTCACCGCGTCGACCGCGATCCTCGACGTCACCGGCGACTCGGTGGTCGAGCACCGCGGTCGCGTGCCGGCGCGCAGCGTCGTGATCCCGGGGATGCGCCCCAAGCGCTTCCCGGCCGGCGAGTTCGCCGTGCCGTGCGCGCTGATCATCGGTCGGCGCACGGAGTCGACCGACCGCAAGGTGTCGCTCAACACGGCGCTGCGCGACTTCGCCGTGGCGGTCTGATCGTGACCGCGGGCGTCGACCGGGCGCGCCTCGCTGAGACGCTGCTCTGGCTCTGCCGCATCCCGTCGCCGATCGGCGAGGAGCGCGATCTCTGCGATCGCGTGGTCGAACGCCTCGGGGCCGCGCCGCTCGCCGCCCCGATACGCAGGTACGGCGATTCGATCGTGGTGCCGGTGACGCGCGGATCCGGCGGGCCGCGCGTCGCGCTCGCCGGTCACCTCGACGTGGTGCGCACGACCCACGACGCGCCGCCGCGCATCGAGGGCGATCGGCTCTACGGGCCGGGCGCGTCCGACATGAAGTCCGGGCTCGCGCTGATGATCGATCTCGTCGAGCGCGATCTCCCGGCCTGCCGCGGGCTGGATCTCACGCTGGTGTTCTACGCGCGCGAGGAGGGGCCGTACGCGGAGAACGAGCTCGGCCCCGTGCTCGACGCCGACGCCGAGCTGCGCGCGGTCGACGTCGCGGTGTGCCTCGAGCCGAGCGACAACAAGCTCAGCCTCGGCGCGTCCGGGTCGATCCACGCGGGCGTCACGTTCGAGGGCCGCACGGCGCACAGCGCGCGGCCCTGGCAGGGGGAGAACGCCATCCACAAGGCGGGGGCGTTCCTGGCGGAGCTCGCCGCGATCGCGCCGCGCGAGACCACGCTCGACGGGCTCGTCTACCGCACGGTGACGAGCGTCACGATGGCCGAAGGCGGGCGCGGCCGCAACGTGGTGCCCGACGCGTTCACGCTCAACGTGAACCACCGCTTCGCCCCGGATCGCAGCGTCGAGGAGGCGCAGCGCGACGTCGAGGCGATCGTCGCCGGGCGCGCCTCGATCGCGTGGCGCGATCTCTCTCCGGCCGCGCCGCCGCACGCCTCGCACCCGCTCGTCGTCGCGCTCCGCGCCGCCGGGGTCGCGGCGGTGGAGCCCAAGCAGGCCTGGACCGACGTCGCGAGGTTCGCGGCCATCGGCGTCGCGGCGGTGAACTTTGGCCCCGGCGAGAACGCGCAGGCCCACCAGCGCAACGAGTGGACGAGCCTCGACAAGCTCGCCGAGGGGCGCCTCGTCCTGCTGTGCTGGATCGCCTCGATCGGCGCGGGCGCTACGCCCGCGGCACCGTGAAGCGCACCGAGCAGCCACCGCGCGGCGCGCGCTCGACCCACACGCGGCCGCCGTGCGCCTCGACGATGCCGCGCGCGACGAACGCCGACACCGATCCGCCCTGACGCGATCGCGCGCGCGCGCCCATCGGCCGTCGGAATGCCTCGAATCGAGCCCCTTCGTCGAGGCCGGGGCCCTCGTCGTCGACCGAGAAGCGGACGAGCTCGCCGTCGGGCTCCGCGCGCACGGTGACCTCGGCGCCCGTGGGCGAGAGCCGGATCGCGTCCGCGATCACGGTCGAGAGGGCGCGCTCGATCGCGTCGGCGTCGGCGGCGACTCGCTGCGGGCCGGCGACGTCGTCGCGGAGGAGGGTGACCTTCCGCTGCGCCGCGGCCGGTCGCGCTCGGCCGATCGCGGGATCGAGGATTGCGCGCACGTCCGTGGGCGCCACCTCCACGGCGAACGTCCCCACCTCGATGCGGCGCGCGTCCACGAGGTCCTGCACGAGCCGGTTGATCTCGTCGGCGCCGCGCGCGATCGCGTCGACCGCGCGGCGCTCGGGGGCGTCCGTGGGGACCTTGCGCTCGAGCAACCGTACGCCGATGAGGACGACCGAGAGCGGGTTGCACAGGTCGTGCGAGACGACCGACAGCAGCTCCTCGAGCGCGGCCTCCGCGTGGTCGGCGCGCGCGAGGAGCTCGTGGCCAGGGTCCTCCGCCGGCCGGCCGGGTCGGCGCGGCGCGTCGCCGGCGCACCGCCGCCGGAACACCGATCGCGCGGGAGGCGCGGTTGCTGTGCGGGCGTGTCGTCGCAGCGGCATGGGAGAGGACGATGTAGCGCGGGCAGGGCGCTCGCGGCCATGGGGAAGCGCCGCGGGCGGGCGCCGGGGCGGACCCGACCGCTTGGCGCGGCGGGCGCCGGCTGCGCACGGTTGCGTGCGCCGGCGCCTCGTGCGACCACGGCGCGATGCGCGCGGTGCCGCTGCTCGCCCTCGCCGTCGGCACCGCCGGCTGCCTCGCGCCCGCCGACGTCTCCCGCACGTGCGGTGACGTGAAGCCGGAGCGCGCGCTGCTCGTCCTCGAGCGCGAGACGTCCGGGCAGAGCGGGCTCGCGCGCCTCGACCCCGACGGTTGCTTCACCGAGGTTCCGGACGTCGCGCTCGGGACCGATCCCGTTCTGTGCCCCACGCATGACCGGCCGTTCGTCTGCGTGCGCGACGAGGGGCTGATCCTCGAGGTCGATCCGGCCGACGCGCACGTGATCCGCACGGCCAAGGCGTTCCGCGAGGACGAGCCCCGGCCTTGCGGCGGGGCCACGTGCTCGAACCCGCACGGCGTCGACGTCGACGCGAGCGGCCGTTTGTGGGTCGCCCGCTACGACCAGACCTCGGCGGCCGTGCTCGCCCCGTCGGGCGCGTGGAGCGAGTCGGTCGACCTCCTCGCGCTCGCCGGACCCACCGGCCTGCCGCAGATGGAGGCCGTGCGCGTGCACGACGGGCGCGCGTTCTTCGCGTTGCAGCGCTTGCCCGCGCTCGACTGCGTCCCGGCGAGCGTGCCTGCGGGGGCCATCGCCGTCCTCGACGTCGCCGCGCCGCACGCGCTCACCACGTTCGCGCTGCGCGGGAGGAACCCGCTCGGGCGCTTCGTGCCCGCCGCCTCCGACGCGACCGGCGCCACGGTCTCGATCGCGACCCCGGGCTCCTTCGCCGAGGCGAGCTCCGACACGGACGGCGTCGAGCTCGTGGACCTCGCGAACCGCACCTCGCGCGTGGCTGTGAGCGAGCGCACCCTCGGCGGATCCGTGATCGAGGCCGTCGTCGTCGGGCCCACCGAGGGATACGCGATCGTCGCCGAGGCGGACCCGGACTGTCACAGCGCCCGAAACGCGACCTGGCTCACCCGGTTCGACCCGGCGTCCGGTCAGGTGACGGGCACGCTCGCCGACACGCGCGCCAGCGCGGAGCCGGGCTTCTTTTACGCAGGGATCGCGGTCGACGGCGGCCTCGTCGTGCTCGGCGATCGCACGCCCGGCGCTGCGCGCCTGCGCTTCTTCGACCGTGAGAGCGGCGCGCAGGTCGGCGAGATCACGCCGCAGCGTCTCCCGCCCGCCGGCCTCCTCGCCCTGCCTTGACGGGTTCGCCCGGCCACGGCGCGCCAACTGCACGGGACTGTCGCGCAGCGCGCGCCGACTCGACTACGATGCTCGCGGCGACCGCCGCACGCCCCACGCGGCGACCCTGACGCCAGGACACGACCCGCTTCGATGCCGACCCTGAGCTCCCTGCTTGTCCAGCGCGAGATCGCGACCATGCGCGCGGTCGAGAACGCGATCTCGCGTCAGGTCCTGCATGGCGGCGACCTACCGACCAACCTCCTCGAGCTGGGCGCGGTGAACGAGCCGGCGCTCGCCCGGGTGCTCGGCGAGAGCATCGGCCTCGAGCCCGCCGCCGCCGGCCGCCTTCCCGCGCCGGACGCGAGCGTCCTCCGCATGGTGCCGGGCGAGCTCGCGCTGCGGCACGGCATCTTCCCCCTCTCGGTCGAGGGCCGCGTGCTCGTCGTCGCGACGAGCGAGCCGATCTCCGCCGGCGTGGAGGAAGACCTCTCGTTCGCGCTCGACGCGGCGGTCCGCGGGCTCGCCGCGCCCCTCGTCCGCATCCGCGAGGCGCTCGGGACCTACTACGACATCCCCGTCGACCGCCGCCTCGCGCGGCTGCTCGCGAAGCTCGACGGCACCCAGGATCCGAGCCCCAGCTCCCGCCCGCCGTACCCGCTCCGCTCGCGCAGCAGCCGCCCCAAGCAAGGTCCGGTGCTCGGCACCTTTGGCACCGGCGTGCCCCCCGCGCCCTCTCGTGGCGCGTCGGCGCGCGCCGGCGGCTTTCCCGCGCCGGACGTGACGGTCATCCCTTCGACCCCGGAGCTACCAAGCCTCGGCCTCGGCGCGTACTCCGAGGGCGCCGCAGCGCTCGCTCCGCCGCCCGCGCACGTCGCGACGGGCTCCTGGCCCGCCGCGGCCGTGAGTCCGACGGTGCCCTCGCCGGTGCCGTCGGTGCCCGCCGCCACGCCCCCTTCGGTGCTCGAGCACTTCATCCGCCGGGTCACCCCGGCCGCCAAGACCACGGCGACGGCGCGACCGCGGCGCAAGGGGCCCTTCACCGCCGCGATGGCCGAGGGCGAGCTCGAGCACGCGACCGCGACCGACGCGGTGCTCGACGTCCTGTTCGATTTCGCTCACCAGTACTTCGAGTACGCGGCGCTGTTCGTCGTGCACGGCGAGCAGGCCGAGGGGCGCGACGCGATCGGGCCCGGCGCCGATCGCGCGAAGGTGATCACGCTCGGGCTCCCGCTCGACGTGGCGAGCGTGCTCGCGACGGCGCGGGAGCGGCGTGGTCCCGTCGTGGCGCGGCTCGGGCAGAAGGGCCTCGACGGCGAGCTCGCCATCGAGCTCGGCCGCCCGGGCGCCTACTCGGCCGCCGTCGCCGTCGTGCCCGTGGTCGTGCGGGGTCGCACGGTGGCCATCCTCTACGGAGACGATGGTGAGGTCGGCGTCGAGCTCGCCGCGCTCGCAGAGCTCGTCGCGTTCGCCGGGGTCTCCGCCGGCGCGCTCGAGCGCGTCATCCTGCTGCGCAAGCGCGCCGCGCCGCGCCCCGTCGAGAAGGTCATCCCGCGCCCGCCCCCGGCCCGCCCCGCCGCACCTCGCCCAGACCTCCAGGGCGGCGCTGCGGCGCTCGCGCGGGCCTTCGGTGTCGGCGACGCGCCTCCGACGGCCGAGGCCGAGACCCCGGCCGCTCCCGCCTTCGTGGCGCCCGCGCCGGTCGCGCGGGTCGAGCCCACGCGGCCGATGCCGCAGGTGTCCGCCGGGGCGTCCAGCGTCTTTCCGGCGGCTCCGGACGGCGCTCCCCCCGCGCGGCGCGCGAGCGATCCGCCTGCGCACGAGGCCGACGGGCTCGACGCCGGCTGGGGCGCGCGCTCCGAACGCCGCCCCTTCGACACGGCGACTCGGCCCGAGGTCCCTCGCGCCAAGCGAGGCGAGGAGGTCGCGATCCCCTACGGCGCGCCCGGTGCGCCTGCCGCCTCGAGCGACGCGGGCCGACCGGCCGGCTCCGCGCGGAATGACGACGGCGCGGAGGCGACCCCGGACGATCGCGACAAGTTCACGGTTCCCGGCCACCGCGCCGCGATGGCGAGCGTCCTCGGCGGCCGGACCGCGGCCGAGAGCGCGGGCGGGCACGCCACCGCCGGCCTCGTGTTCAGCGAGGCGCCGCCGCCACCACCGCCCGTCGACGTCGATTCCGCCGGCCTCGTCACCGCGCTCGTGCGTGCGGGCGCCGATCGCGAAGCGCTCGTGCGCGCCATCGTGGCCGACCCGGCGCCCTCGCTCGCTGCCGTCGCTGCCGCATTCCCGGGTCCGCTCACCGTCGATCGGCACCGCGTTCGCGACCAGATCCCCGCCGCCGCGCGCTGCGGCCCCCTGCTCGAGCTCGTCGTCGCGCTCGGCGCCGGGGCCCTCCCGCTGCTGGTCGTTCACGCCTCCGCCCCCGACGCCGAGGTCCGCTTCTGGGCCGCGCACGCGCTCGGCGAGCTGCCGTTCGCCGCCGCCGCCGGCGCCTTGCTCCAGCGGCTTTTCGACGAGGACGTCTCGGTGCGCCGCGTCGCGCGTCGGGCGGCGACCGCCCTCCTCGCGGCCCGGGAGTCGGCGCCGATCCTCGCGGGGGGCCTCGATCAGGTCGCCCGCGACGCCGCCGAGCCTTCCGACCGCCGGGTCCTCGCGGTCGACACGATGGGCGAGATGCGCACGGGCGCCGTCGTGCCCGGCCTCATCGCCGTGCTGACCGACCCTTCCACCGAGACCTCCGACGCCGCTCGCCGCGCGCTGTCGCTCGTCACCCGACAGGACTTCGGGCGCGACCCGAACCGCTGGAGCGAGTGGTGGGCCGCGAACGCGGGCCGCCACCGCGTCGAGTGGCTCGTCGATGCGCTCATGCACGAGCTGCCGTCGATGCGCCGCGCGGCAGGAGACGAGCTCAAGCACCTGACGCGCGAGTACTTCGGCTACTACGACGACCTGCCGAAGAAGGAGCGCGAGCGCGCCCAGGCCCGCTACCGCGAGTGGTGGGACCGCGAAGGGCACAAGCGCTTCCGCGACTGATTTCGAGGCCTCGAAGCGCGGGGCCAAAATGCAAGAAAGCCCGGCCGAAACCGGGCTTTCTTCGTTTCGAATCACCGCGCCGGGGCGGCCGAGTGGCCGCCGACGGTGCGGAGGACGCGAGCTACTTCTTCGCGTCGCGGAGCGCGAGGGCCACGATCTTCTTGAACTTCGAGAACGGCTGCGCGCCGCTGATGAAGTACCCGTTGATCACGAACGCGGGCGTGCCGCTGATGCCGGCCTTGTCCGCGACCGCGCTCTCGGAGTCGACGAACGCCTTGTGGGTGTTCGAGTCGAGCGCCTTCTTGAACTTGCCCATGTCGACGCCGCCGACCTCCTCGGCGAGCTTCTCGAGGTTGGCGCGGGAGAGCGCGTCCGGCTCGCCCTGGTGCTTGAAGAGGAGGCCGTGGTACGCCCAGAAGCCCTTGTTGCCCTTCTGCTTGAAGACCTCCTGCGAGGCCTCCGACGCGAGCGGCGCGTCCTTGTGCATCGGTAGCGGCTTGTGGCGCCACACGATGCGGACCTTCTCGCCGTAGAACTTCTCGACCTGGTTGACGGTGTCCTCGACGCGCTTGCAGAACGGGCACTGGAAGTCGGAGAACACGTTGATCACGACCTTGGCCTTCTCGCCGCCCTTCCAGGGGCTGTCGGGCTTCGGGTCGTCGACCGTCTTCTTCTCGGGGGGCGGCGGCTCCTTGCCGTCCTTGATCAGCTCGGCGTAGACGTCCTTGGGCGCGACGCCCTTGGCGATCAGCGCCTGCGCCTTGACGATTTCCTCGTCGATGACCTTCTTGAAGCCGTCGGCGGGCTGCGCGCCGACGAGGCGGCGGCCGTTGATGAAGAAGTGCGGCGTGCCGCTGGCCTGGAGGTCGTCGGCGAGGTCCTGGTCGGCCTCCATGCGCGCCTTGTACTTGTGCTCGGTGAGGGCCGTCTTCGCCTTGTCGACGTCGAGGCCGAGCTCCTTGGCGTAGCCGAGCAGGTCTTCGTCGGAGATCTTCTGCTGGTTCTTGAAGATCAGGTCGTGCGCGGCCCAGAAGCCCTTGTCGCCCTTCTGCTCGCGGGCCTCGAGGGTGATCTCGCCCGCGGGCTCGGCGCGCGGGTGGAACGGCAGCGGGTTATCCTTCCAGACGATGCGCAGCTTGTCGCCGTACGCCTTCTGCAGCTCGTCCATGGTCGGCTCGACCTTGCTGCAGAACGGGCACTGGTAGTCCGAGAACTGCACGATCGTGACGAGCGCCGTGCTCGGGCCCTTCGCCGGCGAGTTGCCGACGGGGACCTTCCACACGGTCTTGTCTTCCTCCTGCGGCTTGTCGGCCTGGGGCTTGCGATCCGGCGAGGGGGGCGCCTTCGCCTTGTTCTCGTTCGAGATCTTGGCGTAGACCTTCTCCGCCTTCGTGCCCGAAGCGATCGCGGCCTGCGCGGCCTTGAGCTGCTCGTCGATCAGGGCGGTAAACTTCTCGGTCGGCTGCGCGCCGCTCAGGAAGATGCCGTTCACGAACGACGCCGGCGTACCGGAGACGCCGACCTTCGAGCCGATCGCCGCGTCCTCCTCGACCTTCTTCATGCCCTCCTGCTTGTCGAACATGGCCTTGAACTTGGCCTTGTCGACGCCCGCCTGGCCGGCCCAGAGCTCGTAGTTCGCCGGCGAGAGGTCCTTCTGGTTGGCGAACGCCGAGTCGTGGAAGCTCCAGAACGCCTTCGATCCGCCGAGGCGGAAGGCGGTCTCGGCCGCGAGGGCCGCCGGCTTCGCCTTGTCGTGGAAGGGGAGCGGGTAGTTCTTCCAGATGACGCGGAGCTTCGTCGGTCCGTACTTCTCCTTGAGCTGCCCGACGGTCGTCTCGACCCGCGTGCAGAACGGGCACTGGAAGTCGCTGAAGACGACCATCGTGACCGGCGCGTTGCGGTTGCCCCAGACGGGGTCCTTCGACGACACCGGCACGGCAGCGTCGTCGTCGTTCCACGCGCCGCCCTCGACCGCGCTGCCGGCCTCGGCGGTGATGTCCCCGCCGTGGTGAGCGACGCCGTTGCGATCCACACCCCACATCAGCCCCATGCCGGCGATGAAGCACAGCAGGAAGCCGACGATGGCTGTTCCCTTGTTCATTCTCTTTCCTCGTTGATGCGTGTGCAGGCGAGGTCGTCACTCGGCGACCGTCCGGCACGACGCGTAAAGACCTTGGCGGTCCAGTGTCCGCACGAAGGAGTCAGCTACTTCCACCCAGGCGCGCCCTGGGGCGCACCGCCTGATACCTCGCTACCGATGTCGGCGCGGGAGGGGCGCGCTCGGTTCGACCGGGATACCCCCTACGAGCGAGGCTCGCTGTCCGCCTAGAGGGTGGAGCCAGCGTGCCTCGCCCGCGACGGGTCCGACCGCGTGTGCGCGCGCCTGCCCGCGCTTCAGCGGGGCGGGTGATCGATGCCGCGCGTGAAGCCCGTGAGCGGGCGGCTCGGAACCTCGAACGGGTCGAGGACGCCCGAGAGGGGAGCGTTCGGGACCACCGGCTCGGCGATGGGGAGCGCGTGCTCGGCGAGCCCGGCGGGGAGGGCCCGCGGCGCCCCGCGGGCGTCGGGGCCGGAGAGCGGCGCGAGCTGATCCGCCCCGCACGACGGCGTCGCCTCGATCCGCGCGTCGTCGACCGGGAGCACCCGCTGCGGCGCCACGGCGGAGGCTCCGCGCGGGTCGCAGATCGGCGCGGCCGTCGTCCGGCCCGTGGCCTGGTCGACGATGCGCGTCACGACGGTGCAGCTCGGCTCGTCGGGCGGCGTGATCTTGCTCGCCAGCTCGGCGGCGTCGCACGTCGGCACCAGCGCCGCCTGCGCAGCGCGCGGCAGTAGCCACGCGCACGCAAGGGTGAGCAGGAACACGAGCTGTGCGACCCCACGCCTCATGTGACCTCTGCCTTCTAGCTGAGGGCGAGGGCTCCTGCAACGCGAGCCGCACCGGCACCGCGTCGCCGGGTCGAGCCCTCCTCCCGCGTCGCGGCGCCTGGCAGGAATCGGCTCCAAAACATTTGGCCTACGTTGTCCTACATTGGTAGCTTCGAGCCATGGCCACCTCGTCCACGTTCGATAGGGATGCCGAGCGGCTCGCCGAGCCGGTGCCGAGCCAGAGCGCTCGGGTCACGTCGGAGCCGGTCGACGGCGAGGAGCCGATGCCGCGCGCGGTCGGCCGCTACGTGCTCCTTCGCCGCATCGCTCGAGGCGGGATGGGCGAGGTGTTCCTCGCGGCGACCATCGGCCTCGAGGGCGCCGACCGGCCCGTCGTGGTCAAGATCATCCGCCGCGATCACGCCAAGGATCCTAGCTTCATCGCCCGGTTTCTCGACGAGGCACGGGTGCAGGCGCAGCTCACGCACTCCGGCGTCGCCCAGGTGCTCGACGCTGCGCTCGACGACGCGACCGGTGAGCCGTACGCGGTCGTCGAGCACGTCGAGGGCAAGAGCCTCGGCGACCTCCGCGCCCGCGCGTTGCAGCTCGGGCAGCGCTTCTCGTGGTTCGACTGCGTCTCGCTCGGCAGCCTCATCGCCGAGGCGCTCGCCTTCATCCACGAGCGCCAGGACCCCTCCGGCCGGGCGCTCGCGATCGTGCACCGCGATCTGTCGCCGCAGAACGTGATGGTCAGCTACGCGGGCGACGTGAAGATCATCGACTTCGGCACCGCGCGCGGCCTGAACCGCCGCTGCCACACCGTCGCCGGCGTGGTCTTCGCGAAGCCCGGCTACGTGGCTCCCGAGGTCGCGAACGGCGACTCCGGCGACGCGCGCGTCGACCTCTACGCCCTCGGCGTGATGCTGTGGGAGCTCTGCGCCGGCCGCCGCTTCCTCCAGGGCGAGGCCTCCGACCACCTCGCCGCCGTCGCGAAGAACGATCGCAACCTGCCGCCGATCGCAGCCGAGGTCGGCGCGCCGATCGAGCTCGACGCCATCCTCGGGCGGCTCACCGCGTTCGACCGCGAAGCGCGCTACCCGCTCGCGCGCCACGCCGCGCGCGACCTCGCCAAGCTCCTCACCGCCGCGCCCCCGCTCCAGTCCGGCGAGCGGGGCGTGCGCGCGCGCGTCGCCGAGCTGCTGTGCCGCCTCTTCCCGGGCGAGCCCGGGCGCACCCGCCGCGAGTTTGCGAGGCTCATGGTCGCCGCGCGCGCGCTGCGCCCCGTGCCCGGCACGCGCGAGGCGGCCCCGCCCGCTCCGCCGCCGCTGCCCGCCGGTCGCGTCGTCGACGACATCGACGACCCCACGATGCTCGCCGGCACGCGCTACCGGCTGGTGCGCGAGATCGGCCGCGGCGCGAGCAGCGTGGTGCACGAGGCCGAGCACGCCGACCTCGGCCGCCGCGTCGCCCTGAAGATCCTCTCGGCCGAGCACTCCTCGTCGCACGAGTTCGCCGAGCGCTTCCGCCGCGAGGCGCGCATCCTCTCCAGCCTGTCGCACGAGGGCCTCGTCGCCCTCCACGACTTCGGCGCCGCGGCCGATGGGCGCCTGTTCTGCGTGCAGGAGCTCTGCGAGGGCGAGACGCTCGAGTCGTCCTTCGTCCGCGACGGGGCCCTCCCGTGGCGCGACGTGCTCGGCGTCGCGAGCAAGGCGCTGGCCGCCCTCGAGGTCGCGCACGCGGCCGGCCTCGTGCACCGCGACATCAAGCCGCAGAACCTGTTCTTGAGCCTCGACGGCGGCGTCAAGCTGCTCGACTTCGGCCTCGCGCGCGCCGAGGGCGAGGCCGGCGAGGGCGCCGAGAGCACGATGGGCGAGGTCACGATCTTCGGCACGCCCGAGTACATGGCGCCCGAGCAGGCGGCCGCGGGGCGGATCGACGCGCGCGCCGACGTCTACGCGCTCGGCTGCGTGCTCTACGAGCTGCTCACCGGCCGGCTGCCGTTCGTCGCGAAGAGCTCCGTCGCGCTGCTCGACGCGAAGGCCAAGGGCAGCCCCGAGCGGCTGCGCGACCGCGCGCCGAGCAGCGAGATCCCCGCCGCCGTCGACGATCTCGTCATGCGCGCCATCGCGCGCCACCCGAGCGCGCGCTTCCAGAGCGCCGCCGACATGGCGCGGGCCGTCGACGCCGCGCGGAGGGCGCCGGAGCGCCGTCGCCGCGTGGGCCGCGCGCTCGGCGTCGTCGCCTTCGCGGGCGCGATGCTGTGCGCCGCGGGGCTCCTCGTCGCGGGCACGCCGCGCCTCCGCGCCGCGGTGGCGCACCTCGTTCCCGGGCACGGCACCCGGCCCGTCGCGGTCGCGATCGTCGCGACCGCCGCGCCCGTCCAGGCGATCGCCGCGCCGGCGCTGCCCGATCCGACGACCGCGCTCGACGACACCGAGATCGCGGCCGCCGACCTAGCCGTCGCCGCGTACCCCGCGGGCGCCGACCTCGCCGTGGCGACGGACGACCCGGCGGAGGACGTCGCGACCGAGGACCTCCCCGCCGCTGCGCTCGCTCGGCCGGCGAAGGTCGCTCGCGGCGCGCACGCCCGCGGACACCAGCGCGCGTCGGCTCCGCCGAAGGTCGCAGTCGACGCCGACAAGGTGATCGACGCGGCGGTCGACGGCGCTGCGGCGGCGCTCTCCGTCCTCTACGAAGCGCCCGCACCCGGCCCGGCCGCGAAGCCCGACAAGCGCGCTGCGGCGCAGCCGAAGTCCGCGAAGAAGGGGAAGGACGCGCCCGCGCGGCACAAGCGGAAGGCCCGCGCCGCTCCGCGCTCCGAGTAGCGCCGGCCGCGTATTTCACGCAATTCTCACGGCCTCCCCCCCGGCGCGTTGTATACCGCGCCGGCCGATGGCAGCGGTCACCCCCCCCACAGCGCTTTCGAACGCGGTCACCTCGGGCCCGCCCCACAAGGCGGTCCTCCGCCTCGCGATGCCGACCGTCGCCGCGATGCTCACCCAGAGCATCGTGAACGAGGTCGACATCCTGTTCTTCGCGCGGCTCCCGTGCCCCGAGTCGTCGAACGCGCAGGCGGCGCTCTTGCCGTCGCTGATCGTGCTCTGGCTGTTCGGCGGCTCGCTCTCGGCCATCTCGGTCGGGACGCAGGCCTTCACCGCGCGCCGGTTCGCCGAGAAGCGCGACGAGGACGCGGGCGCCGTGCTGGCGAACGCGGCCTTCTTCGCGGTCGTGGCCGGCGTCGTCTTCTCGGCCATCGGCTACCTGACGATGCCGGCCATCCTCGGCGCCATCATCAAGGTGCCCGAGGCCAAGGAGGCCGCGACGAAGTACCTGTCGTGGCGCCTGCTCGGCATCACCTCGATGGCGGCCACGTTCGCGTTCAAGGCCTTCTTCGACGGCATCGGCAAGACCCACGTCCACCTGGTGTCGGCCGTCGTGATGAACGCGCTGAACATCGTCGGCTGCCTGATCTTCATCTTCGGCAACGAGACGCTCGGCATCGCGAAGATGGGCATCGCCGGCGCGGGGCTCGCCGGCTTCCTGTCGACCTACGTCGGCCTCGCGATCATGATCGGCTACGCGCTCAAGGCCGAGTACCGGACGCGGTTTCACCCCTTCTCGCGCAAGAAGCTCAGCGCCGACCTGATCGGGCCGATCCTCCGGCTCTCGATCCCGAGCGGCGTCGCCACCATCGTCGTCATGACGGGCTTCGCGCTCTTCGCCGCGATCGCCGGCAAGCTCGACCAGATCCACCCCATCGGCGAGGTCAGCGCCCTCTGCCCGGGCGGGCGCGCCGAGCCGGTCAACGGCGCGGCCACCACCGTCATCGTCGGCGTCCTCAAGCTCACGTTCACGGCGTGCCTCGCGTTCGGGACGTCGACCGCCACGCTCGTCGCTCAGTCGCTCGGCGAGCGTGACCCCGAGAAGGCCGAGCTGTTCGGCTGGACCAGCGTCAAGCTCGGCCTCGTCATCTTCGGGACGATCGGCGTGCTCGAGGCGGTGTTCGCCCCGCAGATCCTCGGCGTCGCGACCCACAGCGACCTCGTCGCGCGCGTCGCGCTCGGCCCGATGCGCCTCATGGGCATCAGCACGGTGCTCATCGCGACGGGCATGATCCTCACGCAGGCCCTGTTCGGCGCCGGCAACTCGCGCTTCGTGATGCTCGTGGAGCTCGTCCTCCACTTCACGTGCCTCGTGCCGCTCGCCTGGTTCCTCGGCGTGAAGCTCGACCTCGGCCTCATGGGCGTCTGGGGCGCCGCGGTCGTCTACGTCGTGCTGCTCGCCGGGATCATGATCTGGAAGTTTCGCTCCGGCGACTGGAAGCAGATCACGGTTTGACGGCGCCGCGCCGGGCTCTCGCTCCGGCGCGGCGGCTCGCCGCTACTTCATCATTTCCTTGAGCAGCTCCTCGTCCGGCGTGCCGGTCGCGATCGGCTTCGCCGCCCCCGCGTCGGGGGCGCCGGCGCCCATCATCTGACGGAGCAGCTCGTCGTCGCTGCCCGCGGCCGGCGGAGCGGCGCTGGTGGCGCCCATCATCTGGCGCAGCAGCTCCTCGTCGCTCGGATTGCTGCCTGCCTGGGCCTGCGGCGCGGGGGTCGCGGCCGTGGGGGGCGCGGCGGGTGCCCACGGGTTCTTCGTGCCGTCCGCGCCGAAGCGCGCCCGGTCTCCGGGCGTGCACGGCACCGGGTTCGATCGGTCCTCCTGAACGCATTCCATGAGCCACGCATCGCGCGGCGCCTCTTTCCGAGCCTCGGCGCGCGCGTGCGCCTTGCGGATGTCGACGTCGACGAGCGCCGTCGCGATGCTCGGCACGTACATCACGAGCAGGAGGCCGACGCCGAGGATGCCGGTGAACGGCAAGACCACGCGGTAGAGCGACGCCAGCGGCCGCTCGAAGCGGAAGCTCGAGATGAACAGGTTGAGCCCGAGCGGCGGCGCGACGTACGCGATCTCGAGGTTCAGGAGGAACATGACGGCGAGGTGGAAGGGGTGCAGCCCGAACCTCGCCGCGAAGGGCAGCATGAGCGGCACGGCGACGAGGATCGCGCTGAAGCCTTCCATGAGCATGCCGAGCAGCAGCAGGAAGACGTTCAGCACCAGCAGGAACTGCCACCGCTGCGTCAGCCCGAGGCCGAGCATGAACTCGAGCGCGCGGCCCGGGATGCGCTGATCGACGACGAAGTTGATGAGCGCGTTGGCCATCGCGAGGATCAGGATGATCGCGCCGGCGAGGGCCATCGAGGCCTTGCCCACGCGCGGCAGGTCCTTGCGCAGCGAGAGGTCCTTGTGAATGAAGACCTCGACGATGATCGTGTAGACGGCCGTCAGCGCGGCGGCCTCGTCGAGGCCCGCGAGGCCGGTGCCGAGCGACGTGAGCAGGACGACCGGCACGCCGATCTCCCACTTCAGCAGCCACACCGCGGCGCCCATCTCGCGCAGGCTCGGCGTCGATCGCGGGACCCGATACTTCACGCCGATCCACGCGGCGTGCAGCCCGAGCAGCACGCTGATGAGCAGCATCGGCAGCAGGCCGGCCTTGAAGGCGGCGTTGATGTCGATGCCGGCGACGAGCGCGTAGACGAGCACCGGCAGCGACGGCAGGAGCAGGCCGAGCGACCCGCCCGTCGTCACCAGGCCGAGCGCGTAGTCGGCCGGGTAGCCCTGCTTGCGCAGCGCAGGGTAGAGCAGGCCGCCGATGGCGATGATGGTCACGCCGCTGCCGCCCGTCACCATGGTGAAGAAGGCGCTCGCGACGATGCACACCATCGCGAGCCCGCCCGGCAGCCAGCCGAAGAACGCCGCCGACGCGCGCACGATGCGGTCCGGCGCCTTCGACTCGGCCATCGCGTAGCCGACCAGCGTAAACAGCGGGATCGTCACCAGGATGGGCGAGTCGGCGAACCGCTCCTCCATCACGTTCGGCGCGATGAAGCGGAGGAACTGCTTGGACTTGTCGTCGTGCAGGAGCCAGAGCAGCTCGCTGCCGCCGCCCATCACCGCGAAGAGCGGCATGCCGAGCAGCGCGAGCCCGACGACCGCGAGGGCGAGGAGGGTGCCCATCACGAACCCCCTCCCGCGAGCGCGTTTTCGTCCTCGCCGGGGGCCGCGGTCGAATTGTGCGACAGCTCGGCGATCTCGTCCTTCACGGCGGCCTCGGGGTCGGCCGACGCGTGTCCGCTCATCGTGAGCAGGGCGCGCAGCACGAAACGGAGCGCGATCGCGAGGAGCCCGAAGGGGAACACCAGGTTCAGGTCCTCGACCAGCGAGCCCCGCGTGCTCTTCCCGTTCGGCGAGACCACCAGCGCCGTGTGGCGACCGCCGGGCGGCACGCCGAGCGAGGCGACCTCGGTCGCGCTCCAGCGCGCCTCGAAGCCGCCCTCCTTGACCCAGGCGTTCCACTCCTCGCTCGGCATCCACGAGTCGTACGGCTCGCCCTTCAGCACGTGCGGCAGGCTCCAGAGGTCCAGGCCCATCTGCCGTCGCAACAGGAACGCGTGGTCCCCCATCTCGTGCGCCGCGCGGGCGAGCTTGGTGCCCGCCGAGTCCTCCGCCTTCGCGTCGTACGACTGGATCGCGTTGAAGTCGAAGAAGCCCCATGAGGCGCCCGCGCAGACGGCGGCGGCCGCGAGGTAGTTGACGATCGCGACGGGTTTGCGCGCGGCCTTCGGCAGGAACCGGAGGATGAGGTCGACGTGGATGTGCTTGCCGAGGCCGGTGGCGAGCGACCCGCCGAGCAGCGCGAGCCAGAGCGTGAGCCGCGTGGCGAGGCCGCGGAGGCCGCCCATCAGCGTGAGCGTCGACCCCTCCTGAAGCCAGCCCTTGAGGTTGTCGAAGTAGGCGACGCCGACGCTCTTCCACGCGGGTCCGAGCCCGAGGCCGACGACGATCGCGGCGATCGTGGCGGCGCGGCGGACCTCGATTTTCGCCTTGCGCGACAGGCCCCACGCGGCGCTGCCGAGCACGACCGCGCCGAAGCTCGACCGGAAGACCGTGCCCGCCGCGCTGTCGGGGGAGGGACGCGCCGCGAGGCCGCCGACCATGACCCACGCGACGAGCGACGCGAGCTGCCACAAGAGGACGAACGTGATGAGCCCGACCTCGAGGGTGGTCCACCGCTCCTGAAAGGCCGCGAGCGGGCGGCCCCACGGAGCGCCGCCGACCGGGCCTCCGTCGTCTGGCGCCTTCGCGGGCGCGCCGTCCGCGCGCTTCTCGACCGGCCGTTCGCTGGCCAAACCTTCGGGAGACGCTGCTTCCTTCGCCATTGCCCGAACGATATTCGGTCGGGCCGAAGCGATGGGCTAAAACCCGCAGGTGCGCTTCATGCGCGCGTCGCCGAGGTAGCGCTTCGCGCGGCGCTTCGCGATCGTGTTGGTCAGGCGCTGTTCCGGCAGCACGTCGCCGGCGTCGAGCACCTCTTGCAGCACGCGCACGTAGCTCGCCCGGTCGCCCTTCAGGCAGTGGTAGCGCGCCGCGTACTGGACCTTCGTCAGCAGGGCCTTGCCGCCCGTGAGCGAGATCGCAAGCTCGAACTCCTTCTTGCCGTCCTCGAGCTCCGCGAGCGGCGATCGCGCGTGGTAGGCGGCGAGCGCGGTGTGGCCCGAGGCGTAGAGGTAGCCGCCGTCGAGCGCGACGGATCGCTCGACCAGCGCGACCCCGATGAAGAGATCGCTCACCACGGCGGGCTCGTCCTGCGCGACGTTGGTCTTCGCCATCCAGGCGTAGCCCGTCCAGAACAGCGCGGGCGCGTCGTCCTTGCCGAAGCTCGCGAGCCACGCCTTCATCGTGTCGTCGTTGCGGCGCGCCGTCTTGAAGCCCGCGTGCCGGGCCTCGAGCAGCTCGAGGCCGTAGTGGATGGCGCGGTCGTACGCCGCGCGGGCGCGCGCCTGCTGGTAGAGATAGAGCGGGCTCGAGGATCCTCCGACATCCTCCGCCTCTTCCATCTGGTCCTCGATGAACGCAAACGCCACGCTCGACCAGCTCTGCGCCAGCATGTGCAGCGCGTCCTGGTTCTCGGGCGCCAGGTAGTGCATGCCCTCGAACTGGCCCAGCCCCGAGTAGGCGACGCTGCTCGCGGCCTCGTAGTCGCTGAACGCGTCGACCGCGGTCGCGGCCTTGCGCGTGGCCTCGATCTGCCCGTCGAGGATCATCTGCTTCACGCACCCCACGCTGCCCATCGCGACGATGGCGGCGATCGCCAGGGAGGCGAGCGGGCGGGGGCGCGCGGCCGTGATCGAGGCCACGCCGGGCCCCGTCGAGTCGTTGGTCCTCTGGTCCATGGTCGGGCCCCATACCCCGGGCGCTCGCGGGCTTCCACGCCGGTCCCGTCGCCGACCGCAGCGGTCTCGGGGCGTGCGGGACGTGATCGCGACGCGCGTCGACCCGCGAGCCATTGGGGTGCGTGGTGCTGGCGTGCTAGGGTGAGCAGCCCACGACGGGGGGTCCTTCGCTTGTCCGACGACGACATTCTTCCGGCCGGGATCGTGATCGCCGGCCGCTATCGTGTCGGGCGTAGGCTCGGCGAGGGCGGCATGGGGTCCGTGTACTTCGTGCAGCACCTCAAGACCGACGAGGAGCTGGCGCTCAAGCTCCTGCACTCGACGGTCGTCCGCGACCAGGTCGCGCTCGAGCGCTTCCAGCGCGAGGCGCGCACGCCCGCCCGCATCGGGAGCGACCATGTCGTGCGCGTCATCGACGCCGACGTCGCGCCGGAGCTGGACGGCGTGCCGTTCCTGGTCATGGAGCTCCTGCGCGGGTACGACCTCGACCAGCTCCTCGAGCGGCGCGGCGTGATCCCCCCGGCGGAGGTCGTGATGATGCTGCGGCAGGCCGCGCGCGCGCTCGACAAGGCGCACGCGCTCGGCATCGTGCACCGCGACCTCAAGCCCGAGAACCTGTTTCTCACCACGCGCGAGGACGGCACCCCGTTCATCAAGGTGCTCGACTTCGGCATCGCGAAGATCTCCGGCGCCTCGGGCGATCTCGCGCGCCACGGCTCGGTCACCTCGACCGGCCAGATCTTCGGCACGCCGCTCTACATGTCGCCGGAGCAGGCCAAGGCCGAGTCCGCCAAGATCTCCGCGCAGACGGACGTCTGGGCGCTCGGCCTCATCGCGCACAAGCTCCTCACGGGGCGCGACGTGTGGACGGCCGAGACGCTGACGCATCTCATCGCGCAGATCGCCTACGAGCCGATGCCGGTGGCCAGCACGCGCGGCGCTCACTTCGGCCACCCGTACGACGCCTGGTTCGCGCGGTGCTGCGCGCGCGAGGCCGAGGGCCGCTATGGCAGCGCGGGCGAGGCCGTCGCGGCGCTCGCGTCGGCGCTCGGTGTGCACAGCCTCAACGGTCCACCCTCGAGCGAGATCCCGAGCACGCTCATCTCCGCCGCGTACGCCGGATCGGTGGCTCCGCCCAGCCAGGAAGTCGGGCGCGCTTCGTTCGCGGGGACGGCCGATCTCTCCGCGAGCCGCGACCCGCTGCGCGTGTCGGGGGGGCCGCTCACGCGCACCGCCTCGGGCGGCGGCGCCCCGCCGATGAAGCGCGGCGTCGTGTTCGCCATCGCCACCGTCGGCGTGCTCGCCGGCGTCGGCGTCGGCCTCGCTCTCGTCCGAGACCGCGGGCCGGTCGCGGGCTCCGTCGTGGCCACGTCGCCGACGGGACCGACGTCGAGCGCCGCGACGGTCGCGAGCGCCTCTGCCAGGCCCGAGGTGCCGGTCGCCTCGTCGTCCCGCGCCGCGCCCGAGGTCGCGCCCGTGCCCGTGCCCGAGCCCTCCGGATCCGCGAGCGCGGATTCGCCCCTTCGTCCGGCGCCGAGCGCTCTGAGGCCCGGGCCCGCGCCCTCGGCCCGGCCCGTCGCCGCGCAGCCGGGCGCCGCGGCGCCGAAAGCGACGTCGCCCGCGCCGGCGGCCACCGACGACCCGCTCGCCGGGCGGCACTGAATCTCGGCCCCCGCGAGCCCCGTACTTCGGCCGGAACCCCAAAGGTTGTATAACGCGCTCGTGGAACGCGAGCGCATGCACGGTTCGGCGGGTCGGGTCGCGACGGGCAGCGTTCGACGCGGCCTCGTCCTCTCCGCCTCCCTCTTTCTCTCCGCGGCCGTGATCGCGCCGGGCTCCGCCCGCGCCGGGGACAGCGCGAGCGCTGACGCCCTCTTCCAGGCCGCGAAGGAGCTCGTCCGGCAGAACAAGTACGCCGAGGCGTGCCCCAAGTTCGAGGCGAGCTACAAGCTCGACAAGACCCTCGGCTCGATCCTGAACCTCGCCGACTGCCACGAGCACGTCGACCGCATCGCGAGCGCGTGGGCCGAGTGGGGCGAGGCTGCGGACCTCGCGCGCAAGGACGGCGACAAGCGATCCGAGTACGCCGACAAGCGGCGAGCGGCCCTCGCGCCGCGGCTGCCGAAGCTCGAGATCCACGTCGTCAACCCGGTGGGATCGCTCGACGTGTGGCGCGACGACGTGAAGCTCGACCCGGCGAGCTTCGACACGCCGCTGCCGACCGACCCGGGCGAGCGCTCGATCGTGGTCAAGCGTGGCGAGCAGGTGCTGCGCAAGCAGACGGTCAAGGCCGTCGAGGGCGAGGTACGCAAGGTCGAGCTCGACCTGGCCGCGCTCGACAAGGCGGTCCCGCCGGCCCCCACCACCAAGCTCGCGGTGCTCGCCGTCGGGCCGCCGCCCTCGAGCAAGCTCCGCACGGTCGGCATCGTCGTCGGCGCCGTCGGCGTCGGCGCGGTCGTCGCCGCCGGCGGCCTGGAGATCGGGGCGCTCGCGACGAAGCCCTCGGACACGCAGTGCGTGAACAAGTACTGCACGCCCGACGGGATGAGCCAGGTGAAGTCCGCGCAGACGCTCGCCAACGTCGGCCAGTGGGTCGGCATCGGCGGCCTCGTCGCGGTCGCGGTCGGCGCGACGTTCTTTCTCACGTCCCCGAGCGCGAGCTCGCCGACCAAGTCGGCCGCGGCGCCTTCGCGCACGACCTGGCTCTCGCCGTGGGCCGCCCCGACCGGCGGAGGCTTCGCCCTCGGGGGCACGCTGTGACAAGCCCCCGCCTCGCCGCGCGCGCGGCCGCGCTGGCGACGATCGCAGCCGCCCCGGCGCTGCTCCTGGCGAGCTGCGCGAAGGTGCTCGACGTCGACTCCGCGGCGTACTTCGACGCGGTCGAGACGATCTGCCAATCCCAGTGCGACTTCGCGGCGAAGACGTTCACCTCCGACTGCCACGGGCGCATCCAGGACCGGCTCGCCAAGGCCCCGGCGGCCTCCGTGTCCGCGTGGCTCAAGGCCACCGCCGACCAGGCGTGCGGCACCTGCGAAAACCTCCAGTCCTGCTACTACCTCGCGCCGGTCTGCGCGACCGACGACTGCGAGACCTCGGCCGAGTGCTGTGGTTTCGCGAGCGGCGCCGAGGTCTGCTTCCAGGGCAAGTGCGCCGCGGTGGATACCAAGTGCAGGCCGACGGGCGACGCGTGCGGCAAGGACGAGGACTGCTGCGGATCGGCCTACGGAATGGGCACCTGCGAGGGCCTGGGCGCCGTCGGCAAGGGCGGGCGCTGCGTCCAGCGCTGCGACCGGGAGTCCCCGTGGAACTGCCCCGGTTGCTGCGTCTACGGGACGCTTGACGCTGCGAATATCAAGGAGAGCGTCTGCCTCGGGCGCGAGGTCCAGAACCAGTGTTCCGAGGGCTACTGCACGCCGGAGGACGCGACTGGCTGCCCTGGCATCACGTCGTGCAAGGAGCTCGACAGCAAGTTCCCCGGCGTCAAACTCTACGGCTGCAAGTGACGAACACCATGCGCGCCTTCCGCGTCCACCGCGTCCTCGCCTTCCTCGCCCTCGCCCTCGGGGCTGCCTTGACGGCGGCGCCGGGCTGCTCGTCCGTGCTCGGCCTCGATGAGCTCGAGGGCGGCTCCGGCGCGCTCTGCGACACGCTCGGTCGCTGCAGCGCCAGCGTCGATCGCACGGTCTGCGAGGCGCACGTCACCCTCCGCGTGGCGGGCCTGGCGGCCAAGACCCAGCTCAAGTGGCTCGAGCAGCTCGACGACAAGAACTGCGTCGACACGTGCAACGCCGCCCGCCGCTGCCTCGATCGCAACCCGATCTGCCTCGCCCATGGCGCGGCCTGCGGGGCGCGCGAGGAGTGCTGCGGCTTCGCGCAGGGCGTCGCCGACTGCGATGGGCGCGTGGGCCGCTGCTGCTCGCGCCTCGGCGTCCGGTGCAATTCGGACGGCGACTGCTGCCTGGGCGCGGGGGCGTGCGAGCCGACCACGGGCACGTGCGGCGGCGTCGTGTGTCAGCTCCCGGGAGCCGGGTGCAACATGGGCTTCGAGTGCTGCAGCGGGATCTGCGACGCGAAGACCGGCACGTGCGCCGCCGAGACCTGCTTCGACGACGGATTCGAGTGCGCGGTCGACGCCGAGTGCTGCTCGAAGGTCTGCGATGAGGCGTCCAAGACGTGCGTGACCCCGACCTGCGGCGTCGTCGGCACGCCGTGCGACGCCAAGGCGGGCGGCGGGTGCTGCGCGGACCTGCTCTGCCACGTCCCCGAGGGCGGCGAGGGCGATCTCGGCGTGTGCTCGCCGGGCCACTGCTTCCCCGAGCAGTACGACTGCTCGAGCCACGCGCAGTGCTGTCCGTTGCCGGGGTCGAAGCAGAAGACGGGCATCTGCGACGAGAATTTCCACCTGTGCCGCACCACCGCGTGCGTCCCCATCGGCGGCGGCTGCAAGAACGCCATCGACTGCTGCGAAGGCACCTGCTTCGAGAGCACCTGCCAGCTCTGCTCGACCGGCGTCTGCGACCCTGGCAGCGCGAACCCGAAAGACGGGTGCTGCCAGCCGAGCGACCCGAAGAAGCCCTCGGTGGTCTGCGAGGCCGAGGTCGTCGGCGCGCCGGGCCTCTGCCGAGCGAGCTGCCCCGCCGGCTGCGATCACGACGTGTGCACGGCCGGTACGCCGCTCCTGAAGGGCGGGTGCGGGGACGCGGCCCCGTGCATCGACGCCGTCTGCGTCGCCGACCCGTACTGCTGCTGCCTCGCCTGGGACCAGGCCTGCACCAACCTCGTGAGCACGACCGCCGAGTGCGCTCCGTGCGGCCTCTGAGCCCGGCGGGGCGCTCGCCGGCACGGCGCCGGCGCGATCGCGGGCAGCGAAGCGGTTCGCCGCGGCTCGCGATCGTCGGCTAGCATCCCCCCTCGCCGGCTCCGCACCGGAGCCAGAGAGGTGCCCGGATCATGGCCAACGAGGGCCGCGTCGTCACGCTGAACGCGTCTTCCTACAACACGCCGCCGTACTGCTGCTCGTGCGGCGCGCCCAAGCAGACCGAGATCGAGACCTCGCGCTCCCAGAAGAGGGGCAACGTCACGACGACGCTCAAGATGAGCTTCCCGTACTGCGGGCCGTGCGCCGAGCGCGCGAGGGCCTACAAGGCGAAGCTCATCATCGCGGTGGCGGTGGCGGTCTCGATCGCCATCCTGGTCACGCTGCTCGTGCTGGCCATCCCGGCGCTGCCGCTCGCCGTCGGCATCGTCCTCGGGCTCCTCGCCGGCGTCGGCGGATCGGTCGGCGCGGCGATCGGCCTGCGCCCGCCGATTCCTCTCCTTCCCGCGACGTCGCGCGGCGAGGCGGCGCGCATCCTGGGCTTCGACGGCATCGAGAGGACGAAGGTCCACGTCACTCACGGCCACTGGGGCGACGAGCTCGCGCGCGCCAACAACGCCATCTCCCAGCCCTCGAGCAAGGGCGACAACTTCCTCATCGCCCCCATCCTCGCCGGCGCCATCCTCGCGCCCATCGGCGCGATCGGCGCGTCGGTCGCGGCGCACCCCACGGTCCACGTCGACAACGCATCGACCGACGCGGTCGACGTCTTCATCGACGGCAAGAAGGCCCTCTCGGTCGGGCCGGACGCGAACAAGTCGTTCGATCTCGGCTATGGCAAGCACACGTTCGGCTGGGCGAAGGCCGGCGGAGTCGCCGCCTCGGCGACCGTCGACGCCGAGGTGAAGATCGGCGAAGCGCACCTCTACAACCCCGGGAAGAACGCCTGCTACTGGCTCGTCGCCGACTTGTACGGCTCCGCCTCGGTCGCCGGCATCACGCAGGGGGCGCAGCCGATCCAGGACTTCTATCGGTTCTCCAAGGTCGACACCTGGTTCGGCGACAACCCGCAGAGCATCTCGCTCGGCAAGGGCCAGTCGGGCGGGACGCGCGTCGCGCTCCAGCGATCGAAGAGCTGCATGCAGCTCGTGGTCAAGGGCTGCAGCGTCGAGGGCCGCACCGCGCTCGTCAACTGCCAGCGCGCGGCGAAGGTCGACGCGGACTTCGACAAGTGCATCGAGGTCGGCGAGGCGGCCTGCGGCGGCGCCCGGGGCGTCGCGCCCGCGGCGGGCAAGGGGCCGGTCCCGGCGTCCGCCTCGGCGCCGAAGCCCGCGCCCGCGCCGCCGAAGAAGAAGTAGCCCCGCGGCGCGCGCAGAAAGCGCGAAGCCGGCGCCGCCGCTCCGTGGGGAGCGCCGCGCCGGCTGCGTTCATTTCAGCGCCGAGGCGCCGCGATCAGTAGCGGTAGTTCTCGGGCTTGAACGGCCCCTCGACCGGCACGCCGAGGTAGTCCGCCTGGTCCTTCGTCAGCTTCTCGAGCTCGACGCCGAGCTTGCCGATGTGCAGCGTCGCGACCTTCTCGTCGAGCTTCTTCGGCAGGATGTGCACGCCGAGCGGCATCTTGTCGTTGAAGAGCGCGATCTGCGCGAGCACCTGGTTCGAGAACGAGCAGCTCATCACGAACGACGGGTGGCCGCTGGCGCAGCCGAGGTTCACCAGGCGACCGCGCGCGAGCACGATGAGGCGCTTGCCGTCGGGGAAGACGAACTGGTCGACCTGGGGCTTGATGTTCTGCTCCTTGATCTCCTTGTTGCCCTCGAGCCACGCGATCTGGATCTCGGCGTCGAAGTGGCCGATGTTGCAGACGATGGCCTGGTCCTTCATCGCCTGCATGTGCTCGGCGCGGACGACGTCCTTGCAGCCGGTGGCGGTGACGAAGATGTCGCCCTGGGCGGCGACGCTGTCCATCGACTTGACCTCGTAGCCCTCCATCGCGGCCTGCAGCGCGCAGATCGGGTCGACCTCGGTGATGATGACGCGCGCGCCCATGCCGCGGAGCGACTGCGCGCAGCCCTTGCCGACGTCGCCGTAGCCGCACACGACCGCGACCTTGCCGGCGATCATGACGTCCGTCGCGCGCTTGATGCCGTCCATCAGCGACTCGCGGCAGCCGTAGAGGTTGTCGAACTTCGACTTCGTCACCGAGTCGTTGACGTTCATCGCGGGCACCTTGAGCTTGCCCGATCGGAACATCTCGTAGAGGCGGTGCACGCCCGTCGTCGTCTCCTCGGAGAGGCCGCGGATCGGGTCCGTGCCCGAGAACATCTCCGGGTGCTTCTCGTGGATCCACACGGTGAGATCGCCGCCGTCGTCCAGGATCATGTTCGGGGCCTTGCCGCCCTCGAACGCGTACAGCTGCTGCTCGAGGCACCAGTCGTACTCCTCGAGCGTCTCGCCCTTCCACGCATAGACGGGCACGCCCGTCGCCGCGATCGCGGCCGCGGCCTGGTCCTGGGTCGAGTAGATGTTGCAGCTCGTCCACGTCACGTCGGCGCCGAGCACGCGGAGCGTCTCGATGAGCACCGCGGTCTCGATCGTCATGTGGAGGCAGCCGGCGATGCGCGCGCCCTTCAGCGGCTGCGCCGGGCCGAACTCGGCGCGCAGGGCCATGAGCCCCGGCATCTCCTTTTCGGCCATCGTGATCTCTTTGCGGCCCCAGTCCGCGAGCTTGATGTCGGCAACCTTGTACTTGGGCTGGTCGTTGCTCATGGCTTCTTCCTCTTCTGCGTTCGGGTCGGTTGGTGGTCCGTCGCGCTCGCGCCCTTCGGGGTACGAGCGCTGTCGTCGTCGGGCTCCGCGCGGAAGCCCCACAGGATCTGCCAGGCGAGGTGCCGGTCGGGGCCCTCGCCCTGCCACGCGGCGGGCAGGCGCCGCACGTGGACGTCGTCGAGGCCCGCTGCGTGCGCCATGCGACGGAGCTCGGCCGGCTCGAAGCCGAGCCACAGGTCCGACTCCTGCTCGCGCAGCGCCTCGTCGTCGTGGGCCTCGTAGTCGAGGACGCAGACCGCGCCGCCGCGCTCGTCGCCGGCCGGCCTCGCGAGCGCCGCGAGCGCGATCATGGCCTTCTGTGGCACGGCCGCGTGGTGGAGCACGCGCGCCGCGAGCACGACGTCCGCGCCGCGCGGGCCGTGGCCGCACGCCTTGCGCGCGGCGCGATCGATCTCGTCGCCACCGAGCTCGCCGCGCACGAGCTCGACGTTGTCGTAGCCGCGGCGGCGCACGCGGTCGGCCGCGAGCTCGAGCTGCACCTCGGATCGGTCGAGCCCGATGACGCGGTCGAACACGGGCGCGAGCACCTCGAGCAGCGCGCCGTCGCCGGTGCCCGCGTCGATGGCGAGGCGGCGACGGGGGACGAGCGGCGCGACGAGCGCGAGGTAGGCGCCGAGCTCCTCGGGCGGGCCGCTCCGCGCGGGGCGGCCGCCGCGCGCGAAGAACTCGCGCGTGGCGACGTCGCGGGCGTGGACGACGGCGTCGACGCGCGCGGTGGTGCCATCGGCGTCGCAGGCGACGCGGCCCGCGCGGACCGCGTCGGCGACCACGGCGTCGTCGCCCGCGCCCGGCGCGAGGCGCAGCAGCGTCCAGGTGCCCTGCTTGCGACCGGTGAGCAGGCCGGCGTCGCGCAGCGCCGAGGCGTGCCGCGAGATCGTGGGCTGGGCGCTGCGCAGGAGCTCGGCGAGCTCGCCGACGGCCAGCTCCTCGAGCGCGGCGAGCGCGAGCAGCCGCGGGCGAAGCGGCTCAGCGAGCAGCCGGTAGAGCTCCCAGCGCGGGAGCTCGCTCCGACGCTGCGAGCCGGACGGCTCCCGCTCTGATCCGGTGGGCACGGAATCGATATATGCATCTATGCGCATGAATGCAAGTCAGCCGGGCGTGCGAGCGCCACGGCGCCGATCGCCCTCGGTTGCCGGGCGAAGCGAGCACTTCTCGGCGACGCCTTGACTTGGTGTCATGCCGACACCACCTTGGGTGTCGTGAAGACACGAAGCCTCTCGACACAGCCGAGCCAAGGTGGCGGTCCGCCCCGGTTCGCGGTCGCGGTCGACGTGGTGCTGCTCGCCATTCGTGACGACCGCCTGTCGCTGCTCCTCATCCGGCGCGCGTCCGAGCCGTTCCGTGGCTGCTGGGCGCTGCCCGGCGGCTTCGTGCTCGAGCGCGAGTCGCTCGACGCCGCGGCCGCGCGCGAGCTCGCGGAGGAGGCCGGCGTCACGCGCGTGCACCTCGAGCCGTTCGGCGTGTACGGCGACCCCGACCGCGATCCGCGCGGGCGCGTGATCTCGGTGGGGTACGTCGCGCTCGTGCGGGCCGACGAGCTCGTGCTCCAGGCCGCGACGGACGCGGACGCGGCCGCGTGGTTCCCCCTCGACGAGCCGCCGGCCCTGGCCTTCGACCACCCGCGCATCGTGGCCGACGCCCGCGCGCACCTGCGCGACGCGCTCGACCGCGAGCCGGTCGGGGCCGAGCTACTGCCCGAGTCGTTCTCGCTCGCGGCGCTGCAGCGGGTGCACGAGGCCGTCGTCGGCCACGCAATCGACAAGCGCAACTTCCGCCGCAAGGTGCTCGCCGAGGGCCTCGTCGAGGCGATCGAGGGCGAGCTCGCGGGCGGCGCGCACCGGCCGGCGCAGCTCTACCGGTACGCGGGGCGACGAGGCGAGGCGAAGCGCGAGGTGGGGCGATGAACGCGACCAGCGGCTGGATCGTGAGCGGGGCGAGCGTCGTCGGGCGGGACCACGTGGTGCTCGGGCGGAGCGCGCAGGACGCGCTCGCGGCGGGCGCGACGGGGGACGCGGCGTGGGGCGTCGTCTGCGACGGCTGCGGCGAGGGCGCGCAGAGCGAGGTGGGGGCCGGGCTCGCCGCGGCGTTCCTCGGCGCCGAGCTCGAGCGTCGGATCGGGAGCGGAGCGCCGCCCGCCGAGGTGCCTGAGCCCGCGATCCGCGCGCTGGTCGCGCTGCTCGCGGACGTCACCTCGGCGGTGGCGGCGGGCGATCGAGGGCGGGCCGAGCGCTTCGTGCGAGATCACCTGCTCGCGACGGTCGTGGGCTTCTGCGCGCGCGGCGATGACGGGGTCGTCTTCGCGTGCGGCGACGGGGCGTTCACGATCGACGGCGCGGTCACCGTGATCGACGAGGACGGGCGGCCGTCGTATCCGGCCTACGCGGTGCTCTCGGCCGCGGCTGCGCCGTTCGTCGTGCGCGCGTTCTCGGTGCGCCCGGGCGCGCGGATCGCCGTGGCGACCGATGGATTCGACCCGGCGCTCGTGCCGGACGCGTTCGGGCGCCCGCGCCACGCGCTCCGGCGGTGGATGAACCTCATGGCGCGCGCGGGGCATTTCCGCGACGACGCGACGATCGTGACGGCCGAGCGCGCCGCGTAGCGCGCAGCAGACGGAGCGGATCGCGGCGATCGGGGGAGGGGAGCCGCCCCTCCCGGACGGGCACGTGCGCCCGTAGCCGCGGCGGTGCGATCGCGGGAGGCCGCGAGGCGCCGCGACCGAGGAGAGACGACCCACCGCCCGCGAAGGCGGTGACACGGACGGCAAAGCAGGCGGCGTAGGCGAGGAGCCGCGCCGCGAGGGAGGACGGGGCCATGAACGTGGTCATCGACGGGAGACGTGTGTCCCTGCGCGCCGAGGATGCGCTCGGCGACGGCGGCGAGGCGACCGTGACGCGGGTCGGGGACCTCGCGGTGAAGATCTATCACCGGCCTACGCAGGCGCGCGCCGCGAAGCTCGAGGCGTTGATCGCGGTCGCGTCGTCGCTGCCCGATCGCGTGATCGCGCCGACCCAGCTCGTGCGCGACGCGCGCGGTCGCGCCGTCATCGGCTTCGGAATGCGCGCGCTCGGGGCGGGCCACACCGAGATCGCGTCGCTCTCGCGGCGGGCGTTCCGGGCGTCGAGCGGCCTCGGCGCGGCCGCCGTCGCGCGGATGTTCCTCGGCGCGCACGCGACGCTCGCCGCGATCCACGGGTCGGGGCTCGTCGTCGGCGACCTCAACGACCTGAACGAGACGTTCGCCGCCGGGCCGCGTGGCGATCACGTCGTCGACTGGATCGACGTCGACTCGTTCCAGCTGCCCGGTCACCCGTGCGAGGTCGCGACCGAGGCGTTCCTCGATCCGGCGCTCTACGGGCCGGATCTCGCGGCGCCCGTGGCGACCGCGGGCGGTGTGGCGCGCGTGTTCCGGCCGGCCAGCGACTGGTACGCGTTCGCGGTCCTCCTGTTCCGATCGCTGACGCTCGTACACCCGTTCGGTGGCGTCGACCCGGCCCTCCCGACGCTGCCGCGCCGCGCGGCGGCCCGCCGGACGGTGCTCTCGCCCGGCGTCGCGTATCCGTCGAAGGTCGGCTACGCGCTCGAGGTCCTCTCCGACGACCTGACGGCCTCGCTCCGGCGCGTCCTCGAGGGCGACGATCGCGCACCGTTCCCCGCCGCTGCGCTGGGCGAATACGCCGCGTCGCTGGTGGTGTGCGGCGCGTGCGGATCGGACCGCCCCTCGTCGCGCCGGCGCTGTCCGTCCTGCGCGGCGCGCGCTCCGGCCGCGGTCGTCTCGTCGACCTCGGGCTGCGCGGTCGACGACCTCCTCGAGGCGCGCGGCCCGGTCCTCGCGGTCGCCTGGTCGGGGGGGTGGCTGCGCGCCGTCGCGATCGAGGCGGGGCGCGCGACGCTGTGCTCGCGACGCGGGCGCGACCTCGTGCGCACCGACCTCGGCTCGGTGGACGCGGCGGCGCGCGTGGAGCTCGGCGGTGCGGTCGTGGTCGTCGCGCGCGGCGGCGACCCCGCGCGTCTCGCGGTGCACCCGCTCGACGGCGGCGCCGCGCGCGCCGCGATCGGCACCACGACCGAGCGCTTCGCGGGAGGGGAGGCGGCCTTCGCGGCCGGATCCCGCGGGATCGTGCGCCTCGCGCGCGGCGTCGCGATGGTCGGCGAGGTCTACGGGGACGCGCTGGGCGAGCGCCCGCTCTTCGAGGTGATGCGCGGGCAGACGACGATCTTCGCGGCCACAGATCCCGGCCGGGCCGAGATCGTGATCGCCTCGCTGCGGAGCTTCGGCGAGCGCCGCTACGCCCTCGCGAACGGCCCCCGGCGCGCGGATCTCGCCGCTGCGGCGCTCGATCCGGGCGAAGCGATCGTCGAGGAGGGCGCCGCGTTCTCCGACTCGATCGCGGCGCTCCTGCGCCACACGCGCAAGGACGGCGTCGACCGCGTGCGCGTCGACCTCGCCGGGCATGACGGGCGCGTGCTCGGCTCGATGGCGCGGTCGGCGGCCGACCGCCACGCGGGGACGGCCGTCCGCGGGGGGCTGCTGGTGGGCGGGAGCCTGCTGTTCTCGACCGACCGCGGCGTCGCGCGCGAGCGCTTCGCGTCCGACGTCGCCGGCGCCCCGCTGGCGCTCCTCGAGGACCGCCTGTTTTGCGCGACCGAGCCGTGGACCGCGAGGGACGCCCGGCTCGCCCGCTTCGAGGACGGCCTCGTCGTCGCGCATGGCGCGACGGTGCGACGGCTGCGGCTCACGTGACGACGACGACGGCGGCGGGCACGGGGCCCGCGCGACCGGGACCGAGGACGAGCGGGGCATCGCCCGCGAAGGAGGCACCATGAAGACCAGCGTTCCGAGCTTCTACGAACCGCGCCGCGTGGGCACGCTCTACAAGCCCGACCTCGACCGCGTGTCGAGCGAGGCCGAGGCGACGGGCCTGACGTCCGCCGCCCACGACACCTCGCCGTACGCGCTCCTGCTCGTCGACTTCCAGATCGACTTCTGCCATGCGGACGGCGCGCTCAGCGTGCCCGGCGCGCAGGCCGATCTGCGGCGCACGATCGAGTTCCTCTACACCAACGCCGGCCGCATCAAGACCGTCGTCGCGAGCCTCGACTCGCACCTCGCGTTCCAGATCTTCTACCCGACGTGGTGGGCCGACGACCGAGGCAACCACCCGGCGCCGCACACCGTGATCGACTCCGCGTCGATCAAGCGCGGCAAGTTCCGGCCGCTCCGCGAGGCCGCATGGTCGCTCGCCTACGTCGCCGAGCTCGAGGAGCGCGCGAAGAAGGCGCTCTACCTCTGGCCGTTCCACACGATGATCGGCGCCGTCGGTCAGGCGCTCGATCCGGCCCTGTTCGAGGCCATCCACTTTCACGCGGTCGCGCGCCGGTCGCAGCCGATCTTCCTGCAAAAAGGGATGATCCCGGCCACCGAGCACTACTCGCCCTTCGAGCCCGAGGTGAAGGTGCCCTCGCACCCGCACGGGTCGCTGAACACGACGATGCTGCGCCTGCTCGAGACGCACGAGCGCATCTACGTGGCGGGCGAGGCCAAGAGTCACTGCGTGCTCGAGGCGTGCTCGTCGATGGTCCGCCACTTCGCCGCGCGGCCCGAGATCATCGAGCGAATCCACTTCCTCGGCGACTGCACGAGCAGCGTCGTCGTGCCCGGGGTCGACTTCGACGCGATGGCCGACCGCGAGCTCGGCGGCTTCCGCGCCAAGGGCATGCGCTTCGTGTCCGCCGCGGATCCGGTGTGATCGTGCCAGTCGATCGAGTTCTTCGGAGAGTGTCAGTCACCAGGAGGTCAGTATGAGCCAATCGAATCGCACGATCCCCCCGGGCGCCTCCAGCGCCCTCGTCCCGACCTCGCGCGCGCAGGCGTCGGCGCTGCTCCGCGGCGCGGTCGCTGCGGGCCTCGCTCCCGGCGCGGCCGACCTGATGGTCGCCAACCTCGACGAGACCGTGCTGCTCGGCTGCGTCGGGACCGCCGTCGAGGACCTCGACGCCTCGGACGCGACCCTCGTCAGCGTCGTGCTCGACATGTCGGGCTCGATGTCGTCGCACCAGAAGGCCGTGATCGAGGCCTACAACGCGATGCTCACGGCGCTGTCGGGCTCGAAGGCCGCGGCGTCCATCCTGGTGTCGACGTGGGCCTTCTCCGACACGCCGACGCTTCTTCGCGGCTGGCAGCCCGTCGGCTGGCACCAGCCGCTCGGGCGCGGCGAATACGCGCCCGACGGCTGCACGGCCCTCTACGACGCGCTCCTCGGGTGCATGACCGGCCTCGTCGCGTACGGCCAGGAGCTCTACGACAACGGGGTCCCCAGCCGGCGCATCGTGTTCGTGCTGTCCGACGGCGGCGACAACCGCTCGCGATCCCGGGCGCTCGACGTGAAGACCGCCTCGCGCGCGCTGCTCGCGCAGGAGGCCTACACCCTGGCCTACGCGGGCTTCGGGTCGAGCGATCTCTCCGCGCTCGCCGCCGACGTCGGCTTTCCCTCGGTCGTGACGACCGGGGCGTCCGAGTCCGAGCTGCGGCGCATCTTCCGGCAGGTGAGCGCGAGCGTGGTTCGCGTGAGCCAGGGGACGGCCGCTGGCGCGTCGAGCTTCTTCTAGGTTGCGTACACTGCGGGCGTGACCGACCCGTACGAGCCGCTGCCGACCTCGCCGCCGGACCCGAACGCGCGCAAGAAGCTCGGCGCGCTCGTCGGGCTCGTCCTCGCGATCATCGTGGTCGGTCGCAACCTCGTCGACGAGGACGCGCCGCGCTCGCCGACCCTCGAGGCGCTCCTCCCGCGCCGAGGCCTTTCGCTCGACCTCGCCATGCTGACGCTGCTCGCGGACCTCGACGAGAGCGGCGCCGGCCGCGTCCCGGCCCTCGAGCTCGCGGCGGGCCGGGGCGACGACACGTCCTCGCTGGTCGCGTTCCGAGGAGACCTCTACTGGACGGCGGCGCGGCGGCGCGTCGTCTCGCGCACGCCGGCCGCGGGAGGGGCGACGGTCGAGCTGACCCACACCTCGGCCGACCCGTACAGTCTGGCCGTCGACGCGGCGGGCGTGCACGGGCTCACCGCGAGCGGCGAGCTCTTGCGCGTCGGCCTCGACGGCGGTGCGGCGACGACGCTGGGCACCGGCTTCCGTGGCGCGCACGGCATCGCCGTCGACGAGGACGGGCTCTACGTCACCGACGAGGCCGGCGGGCGCGTGCTGCGCATCGCGAAGGAGGGCGGCCCCGCGCTGCTCGTTGCCGTCGGGCAGTCCCGACCGCTCGACGTCGTCACCGACGGCGAGAACGTCTACTGGACGAACACCTTCGACGGCGCGGTGATGAGCGCGCCGCGGTGGGGCGGGCCGCCCACACGGGTGGCCGAGGGGCAGAAGCGCGCGCACGGGATCGCGGTCGACGCGACCCACGTCTACTGGGTGACGCCGCGTGCGGTGCGTCGCGCGCCCATCCTCGGCGGGCCCGTGGAACCGCTCTTCGACGGGCTGCGCTTCGGCTGGGCGATCCAGGTCTCCGCGGGCCACGCGATCGTGGCCGTGCCCGATTCGGGCGCGGTGATCGCGGTGCCGATCGCCGGCGGCCCGCCACGCCTCGTCGCGGCCCGGCGCGGCAAACCCGAGGCCCTCGCGGCCGACGGCGAGCACGTCTACTGGATCGACGAGAGCGGCGGCGCGCTCTACCGCGCGCCGATCCCGCGGTGACTAGAAGCCCCGGATCGCGCGCTCGATCGTGGTCTCTTCGGCGGGCTCGAGCAGGCCGACCGCCACGGCGGCGAGCCCTTCCTTGCGGAAGATCTGCTCGGCCGCTTCGCGGACGTCCCGAGCCGTCACCGAGGCGAGCTCGGCGTGGCGTGCGGCGGGCGTGCGCGCGAGGTCCGCGAGCGCGGCGAGCCCGTAGAAGCCCGCGAGCGCGTCGGCGTCGTCGAGCATCGCCTCGGTGGACCAGAGGTGCCGGTCGCGGGCCTTCTCGATCTCGTCCTCGTTCGGGCCGTGATCGGCGAGATCGCGGCAGAGGTCGAGGATCTCGCGCACGACGAGGGCCGCGCGCTCGTGCTGCGCCTCGGCGGCGAAGTCGAAGACGCCGTCGTCCTCGTAGCACTCGTACATGCCCGAGACGTCGTAGCAGAGCCCCTTGCGGTCGCAGACCCGCTCGTAGAGGCGCGTCGACATGCCGTCGTCGAGCACGCGCAGCAGCATCTCCATCGCGGGCTCGCGGCGGTCGCGCTCGCCGACCGCGCGGAAGGCGATGCGGAGGTCCGTCTGGCTGGAGGTGTTGTCGACGTAGCGGAACCGGGCGCGCTTCTGGAGGCCGGGCGCGGGCTCGATCGGGACGCGCTCGCCGTTCGGCATGGCGCCGAAGGCGCGCTCCGCGACCCGCACGCACGCGTCGACGTCGCCCAGGTTGCCTGCGACGCAGAGGACCGCGTTTGCCGTCGTGTAATGCCGCGCGTGGTGCTTGCGCAGCATCGGCTCGTCGAACCGGTCGAGCGCCTCGACGCCGCCGGTGATCGTGAAGCCGAGCGGGTGCTTGCCGTAGAGGAGCGCGCGCGACAGGTTGTCGCCGTCGATCTCGCGGCCGTCGTCGTCCTTGTCCTCGAGGATCTCCTCGCGCACGATCCCGCGCTCGATCTCGAGCTCGCCGAACCTCGGCTCGAGCGTGACCTCGCCGAGGAGCTCGATCACCCGAGCGAGGTTCGACGGCGGCACCGACACCGTCATCACGCCGTGATCCACGTGCGTGGCCGCGTACAGCGTGCCGCCGATGCGCTCGAAGGCGAGCGCCTGGGCGTGGGCCGAGTCGTGCGTCGTCGTGCCCCGGAACACCATGTGCTCGAGGAAGTGCGACAGGCCGTTTTGCTCGGCCGATTCGAAGCGCGACCCCACCCGCAGGTAGAGCGACGCGACGGCGCGGTGCACCGTGGGCTGGGGGACCAGCACCACGGGCAGCCCGTTGGAGAGGACGACGTCGCGGTGGACGATCATGAAGATCTGCGGGGCGGCGGGGCGGCTCTGCGAGCCGGCCTCGCTGCTAGTCCCCGAGGTCCTCGATCGGCGGGGCCTCGTCGCCGCCGCCCTTCGACTTGTCTTCCTTTGGCTCGTTCACGACGGCCGGGTTCTGCTTGATCTCGGTGGCGAGCTTGCTGCGGAGCTGCCGGAGGTAGCCCGAGAGGGCCTCGCTCTGCTTGGTGTTGCGGAGGCTCGAGACGTAGCGCTCGCGCTCCTTGTCCCAGGCCTCCTTGGAGGCGGCGGCCTTCTCCTTGAGCTGCATGACCGCGTAGCCCGCCTCGAGCGGCAGCACGTCGCTCGGCGCGTCGCCCGGCTTGGCGAGCTCGAAGGCGATCCGCGCGGCGTCGGTGCCCGCCTTGATGTCCTGGATCGGCGTGCCGGTCAGGTTGAAGGGGAGGGTGGTCGAGATCGAGGGGCGCTTCGGGTGGTTGTCGACCGTGACCGCCTCGCGGGCGGCAGGCGCATCCTTCTTCTTCTTCGCGTCCTTCTTCTCGGCGGCCTTCTCCTCGATCTTGGCTTTCGGCAGCCCCGCGAGGTGCGCATTGAGCGCGTCCTCCAGGCCCTTGCCGCCCTTCACGGCGGCGAGGATCTGCTTCGACCCCTCGGCGGCCAGGCGCTCGGACTCCTGCGCGACGTACAGGTCGCGCGCGACCTCGCGGCGACCCACCTTCTCGGCGTCGGCGCCCCGGGCGATCGCGTCGACCTTGAGGAGCACGACGCCCTGGTCGGTCTCGATCGGCTCGGAGACCTTGCCGGCGGCGAGGCCGACCGCGATGTCCTCGATGGGCTTGGGCAGCTTGCCCTTGGGCATGCAGCCGAGCTCGCCGCCGCGAAGCGCCGCGCCGTCCTCGCTCACGTCGCGCGCGACGTCGCCGAAGTCCTCGCCCTTCTTGATGCGCTCGGCGGCGGCGGCGATGGTCGCCTTGGCCTTCGCCTTCGCGGCGTCGGGCTCGGAGGCCTCGGCGTCGACGCGCGCGGTGATCGATCGAAGCTGGCGGCACTCGTCGCCGATCTGCGATTTGCGCGCGTCCCAGACCTTGTCGATCTCTTCCTTGTGCTTCTCGGCCCAGGCGTCGATGGACTTGTCCGAGCGGTCGAGGACGACGTCGGCGTAGAAGCCGCGCTCGAGCTTGACGTAGTCGACCGTGGCCGTGGAGCGCTCGTAGGCGAACTGGTCGAAGGCCTCGCTCTCGCTCACCCGCACGCGGGACTTCACGAGGTCGCGCATGCGCGACGCGACGAGCTCCTTGCGCTGGAACTCGCGGAAGTCGGTCGGGCTCATCTGGCTGACCGTGCGCGTCTCCTTCTCGTACTGCTTCAGATCGAACTTCTTCGTCTGGCGGTTCTTGACGTAGACGAGCCGGACGCCCTGCGCGAGCAGCTGCCGCCCGAGGCCCTCGCCGCCGAGGTAGTACGCGAGCTCTTCGGCCTTGTCGGCGGGGAGCGAGACGTGGACGCGGCCGGATCGCAGCTCCGCGTTCAGGTCCTCGTCCGACACCGTGAGGCCGAGCCGCTTCGCGTCCTGCACCAGCAGCCAGCGCTCGATGAGGCCGTCGGCCGTGCGCTCGCGGAGGCGGAACGGCTTGAGGCGCGCGGCGTCGGTGTTGCGCGGCGCCACGAAGCGGTACGTCGCCCAGAAATCCTGCGACGAGATGCAGCTCCCGTTGATCTCGAGGGCGCAGGTGGGTCCGGAGGCGGTCTGCGCGCCGGTGGCGGGACGGAACTGCACGATGAAGACGATGGCGATCGCGATGACCGCCGCGGCGCCTAGGACTGAGCTTACCTTGTTCACGAACGTGGCTCCGGGGCCCGGCTCGGGCTGACGCGGCATAGCACGATCGGGGCCGGCGTCACACGACCCGAGCACGTGCCCTCGACGACGGCCGGTCGGCGTCCGGGTGGCGCGGGCCGGCCGGGGTGGGGACGGCCGACTTGCAGGCGGCCGCGAGCGTGATTACCTCACGGCCCCGATGGCCACCCCGAAAAACCTCCTGCCCGACTGCGGGCTGTACCTGACGACCAAGCCCCTCCCCGGACACGAGGACCGCGTCCCGGCGGGCTCCATCGTCTATTTCCACAACCACTCCGACAGCGGGCTGCCGAGCGTGCTCGCGCCGGATCACAACATCCACAACCGCTGGCACTTCCACGGTCCGTCGATCGAGTTCCGCGGGCTTTCGTGGGCCGACACGCTGAAGAAGCTGGCGGCCGAGGGCTTCTACACGCTCAAGCGCGAGCTGACCTTCGACGGCGGCTCGTACCCGAAGGGCGCCATCGTGCAGCTGGGCTACACCCAGGCGGCCGACCCTATCCTCTTCATCGCGCGCGTCCGCGCCGGGATGCAGGAAAACGACCTCTTCTTCTCCGACAAGGGCGTGAAGGTCACGCGCGAGCAGCTTTCCCTGCTCGAGGCCGCCCCCGTCTACGAGGAGCCCGAGGCCGGCGCCGAAGGGCACGCCGCGTCCGACACGCACTGAAGCTGCGCAGCGGGGAGCTCCGGGCGCGTCGGCGCCTCACCCCCGCTCATTCACCTCCTGCGCGTGAGCGGGAGCACCGTCGCGTCGTTGCGGGCCGCGTGGCCCGTACGGCGCGTGCTAGGTTGCTCGCCGGTGCCTGACAAGAGGAGACGCAGCCTGACGCCGCCGCTCAGCACCCCGGTGCCCGGGCTGCCGCCGACCCGTCGGGTGACCGGCGCACGGCGCGAGGTCGGCGCTCGCATCGAGCTCCGGCTGGGAGACCGCGTCGTCCCCGGCTGGGCCCTCAACCGCAGTCGTGGGGGCTTGCGCGCGGTCATCGAGGAGCAGGTCGAGCTCGGCGCCGACTTGCTCGTCGTCATCGGCGAGGAGCCGCCGCGGCACGGGCGCGTCGTCTGGATGCAGGACGAGCACGACGGCGCCATCGTCGGCCTCTCCTTCCTCGATCCCTCGAAGATCTCGGACGCGCCTCCGCCCATTCGCCCCTGACGTCCCTGACCTCCCTGCGCTGCCGGTCGCCCGGCTTGACGGCTCGGCGGGTTGTTTGCGATGAAGTCGATCCGGCGCGGGGTCGAACCGCGCCTCTTTCCTCTGCACACGCTCCGCCGATCGCGACGCCGAGACCGGCCGAGATCGAGAAAGCCCTCGTGGTCGCTGGAATCGAGGTCCATCGCACCGGCGCCGCGCGCACGCGCGACGCGGCGATCGCCGTGGCGTTCGAGGATCACCTCGCGCGCCGCGACGCCGTGCGGGGCAAGGCGCAGGTCGCGTTCGGGCGGGAGAAGGCCGCCCGGCTGCGGTGACCACGGACGGACCGGGCGAGGGCCGCGGCAAGGTCTACCGGCTGCTTGGGCCGGGCGGGCCGCTCGCGCGTGCGCTGCCGGGCTACGAGGCCCGCGAGGGGCAGATCGCGATGGCCGAGGCGGTCGAGCGCGCCTTCGAGGGCGATCGCGTGCTGCTCTGCGAGGCGGGCACGGGCACGGGCAAGACGCTCGCGTACCTGGTGCCCGCGATCCTGAGCGGCAAGAAGGTCGTCGTCTCGACGGCCACGAAGGCGCTCGAGGAGCAGATCTTCCACAAGGACCTGCCGCTCATCGCGAAGAACCTCGGGCTCGTGACCACGGCCGCGCTCGTGAAGGGGCTCGGCAACTACCTCTGCTTGCGGCGCTTCGAGGAGCTCCGCGCGACCGCGGCCTCGCTCGCCGATCCCGCCGTGCGCCGATCGTTGCCGCTGCTCGAGTCGTGGGTGCAGCGCACGAAGACGGGCGACGTCGGCGAGCTCGAGGCGCTGCGCGAGGGCGACCCGCTCTGGCGAGAGGTGTGCTCGTCGAGCGAGACCCGCGTCGGCGCCGAGTGCGAGCATTTCGATCGGTGCTTCGTGACGCGCATGAAGCGCGAGGCCGCCGAGGCGCGGCTGGTCGTCGTCAATCACCACCTCTTTTTCGCCGACCTCGCGGTCAAGGCGCAGATGGGGCGTCGCGGTGGGGCCGGTGGGGCGCTCCCGCCCTACGACGCCGTGATCTTCGACGAGGCGCACCAGCTCGAGGACATCGCGACCGATTTTCTGGGCGTTCGCGTCTCTCGCGCGCGCATCGAGGCGATGCTGCGCGACGCGGACCGCGCCTTCGTCGCCGCCCGCGTGGCCGAGAAGGCCGGGCCCGGCGTGCGCCCGGGCAAGGGGACGGGCCTCTGCGATCGCGTGCGCATCGGGGCCGACGAGCTCTTCGCGCTGCTCGCGCGCCAGGGCATCGCGCAGGCGGCCGAGTCGGGCGCGCGCGCCGGCCGACCGACGAGCGACGCGATCACCGGCAGCGAGGACGCGGTCGAGGCCCTCGCGGTCAAGGCGACGCTGCCTCGCGATGTCTGGTCGGGGGCGCTCCTCACGGCGTACCACCGCCTCGACACGGAGCTCGAGGCGCTCGAGCACTTCGCCGACGCCAACGCCGTCGACGAGAGCATCCGGCTGGTGAGCTCGCGCGCCGGTCAGCTGCGCGAGGACGCCGCCAAGATCGTCGAGCCCGCGACCCACCAGGTGACGTGGGTCGAGGTCCGCGCCCGCTCGGTCTCGATCGGCGCGTCGCCCATCGACGTCGGCGGCTACCTCCGCAAGGAGGTCTTCGAGCGCGTCGGCGCCGCCGTGCTGACGAGCGCGACGCTGACGACCGGCAGCGGCGACTCGGCCTTCCGCTTCCTGCGATCGCGCGTGGGGCTGCGGGACGACGAGGGGCTCGGCATCGAAGAGCTCAGCCTGCCCTCGCCCTTCGACTTCGGCGGCCGATCGCTCCTCTACACGCCGCGCGATCTGCCCGAGACCAGCGACCCGGCCTTCATCGCGCGCGCGGCCGACCGGGTCGGGGAGCTGCTCGCCATCACGGGGGGAGGCGCGTTCGTGCTGTGCACCTCGGTGCGCGCGATGCGCGGGCTCGCCGAGGCGCTGCGGTCGCGCTGGCCGGCGCCGCCGCTCGTGCAGGGCGAAGCGCCGAAGGGCGCGCTCCTCCGGCGGTTTCGCGAGGACGGGCACGCCGTGCTCGTCGCGACCATGAGCTTCTGGGAGGGCGTCGACGTCCCCGGTGACGCGCTCCGGCTCGTGGTGATCGAGAAGATCCCCTTTTCCGTGCCGACCGAGCCCGTCGTCGCCGCTCGATGCGCGGCCATCGAGGCCGCGGGCGGCAACCCGTTCGTGCACTATTCGGTGCCCCAGGCCGCGATCACCTTGAAGCAGGGCTTCGGGCGCCTCTTGCGCACGCAGCGCGACCACGGCGTCGTCGCGGTCCTCGACCGACGTCTGCGCACGAAGGGGTACGGTCGCACGCTGATCGAAGGGCTGCCGCCCGCGGGGCGGACCGACCAAATCGACGACGTGCGCGCGTTCTGGGCGACGCGGGACGCTGCGACCGATGGCGACGGCCTCCCGCGCCCGCCGGCTCGATGACGCGGTGCAGGGCTGGCCGGGCTCGAAGCGGCGCACCCGGCCGTGGCGCGCCGCGCCAGGTTCGCCCCGAAAGCGCCTGGCGTGCCGACCTGTCGGCGCGCTGCCTTGACGTCGCCGGCTCCGCACCCCATCAGTCTCGGGCGCTGGAGCGCATGCACGCCCCACCTCTTCCGCGTGCGCAAGGAGCGAGTTGACCCCGGCGTTCGAGACCTGCCGCGTGACCGCGCTGATCGGCCCTTTCGGGAGCGGAAAGTCGGAGCTCGCCCTCGGCCTCGCCCTCCACCGGGCGGGGCAGCTCGCCGTCGCGCGCGCGGAGGGCGCTCCGGTGGCGCCCGTCGTCGTCGTCGACCTCGACGTGCTCAAGCCGTACTTCCGCTCGCGCGAGGTCGGCGACCGCATGAGCGCCGAGGGCGTCGCGCTCCTCGCGCCCCGGGCGGCTCTCGCCAACACCGACCTCCCCATCATCTCCGCCGAGATGCGGGGCGCCGTCGAGCAGCCGGACGCCCAGGTCGTCCTGGACGTTGGAGGCGATCCGGTCGGCGCGCGGGCGCTCGGGTCGATGGCCGACGTGGTCGGCGTCACCGAGTACGACCTGCTCCTCGTGCTCAACCGGCACCGCCCCTTCATGGACACCGCCGATCACGTGGTCGAGCACGCGCGGCAGATCGTCGCGGCCTCGTGCCTCCGCCTGACGGGCGTGATCTCGAACACGCACATGCTCGACGAGACCAGCGCCGCGGACGTCGCCTGGGGGCTCGAGCTCGCGCGTCAGGTGGCCGCCGCGCTCGACGTGCCGGTGCGCCTCCTCGCCGTGCCCGCGCACCTCGCCTCCGAGGCCCACGCGCTCGCCCCGGACCTGCCCGTCGTCGCGATCCGTCGCCGGATGCTGCCCGAGTTCCTGGGCGGCGTCGTGCTCGCCGCCCCGCGCCCGCTCGCTCGCAAAGGAAACCAGTCATGAACCGCGTCGAAATCGACGGGGATCGCTGCAAGGCCTGTGGGCTCTGCATCGACGCCTGCAACAAGCACCTGCTGACGCTCTCGAGCGACCTCAACGCCAAGGGGTACCACCCGATCGAGATCCACGACGTCGAAGAGTGCAGCGCGTGCGCGCTGTGCGGCGTCATCTGCCCCGAGGGCAGCCTCGCCGTGTACAAAGAGATCAAGCCCAAGAAGGGCGGCTGAGCCGCCTCTGTCGCAACCTGTTCGCGCGACGCCGGAGGGCCCCTCCGGCCGATCGACCCCGCGCGGGAGAACATGAACATGGCGCAGCGCCGCATGCTGATGAAGGGCACCGAAGCCATCGCGGAGGCCGCGATCCGGGCCGGTTGCCACCATTTCTTCGGGTACCCAATCACCCCGCAGAACGAGATCCCCGAGTACATGTCGAGGAGGCTCCCGCAGGTGGGCGGCGTCTACCTGCAGGCGGAGAGCGAGGTCGCGGCCATCAACATGCTCTGCGGCGCGGGGGCCGCGGGCGTGCGCGTGATGACCTCGTCGTCGAGCCCGGGCGTCGCCCTGATGTCCGAGGGCGCCTCGTACATGGTCGGCGGCGAGCTGCCGGCCGTCATCGTGAACATCATGCGCGGCGGGCCCGGCCTCGGCGACATCCAGCCGTCGCAGGGCGACTACGACCAGATGACGCGCGGCTTCGGCCACGGCGACAAGCACTTCATCGTGCTCGCGCCGAGCACGGTGCAGGAGGCCGTCGACATGATGGCGCTCGCCTTCGACCTCGCCGACGAATACCGCAACCCGTGCGTCGTCCTTGGCGATGGCCTGATCGGCCAGATGATGGAGCCGGTCACGTTCCCCGAGCCGAGCGAGAGGACGTTCGACCGTTCGTGGGCCGCCACGGGCAAGAAGCCCGGCCAGCGCCGCAACATCCTGCGCTCCCTCTTCCTCGACCCCGAGGTCCTCGAGAAGCACGTCGAGAAGCTCTTCGAGAAGTTCAAGGTGATGGAGCTGAAGGAGCAGCGCTACGAGGCGTGGATGATGGACGACGCCCCGCCCGTCGTGATCAGCGCCTACGGCACGACCGCTCGCATCGCCAAGAGCGCCATCCGAGAGCTGCGCGCCGAAGGGCATCGTGTCGGCCTCTTCCGGCCGATCAGCGCGTGGCCGTTCCCGGTCGACGGCCTCGCCACGTACGTCGAGCAGACGCGGCTCTTCCTCGGCATCGAGATGAGCATGGGGCAGATGGTCGAGGACGTGAGGCGGGTCGTCGCAGGGCGTCGCCCGGTCCAGTTCTGGGGCCGGACGGGCGGCATGGTCCCCACGGTCGAGGAGATCGTCGCGCAGGTGAAGGAACGCAGCGCTGCCCTCGGGCAGTGAGCGGAGAGACCCATGGCTGAGCAAGTTGCCTTCAAGCGCACCTCCGTCCTCACGGACGACTATTTCCACTACTGCCCGGGCTGCACGCACGGCGTCGCCCACCGCCTCGTCGCCGAGGTGATCGAGGAGATGGGCATCCAGGACCGGACGATCGGCGTGTCCCCGGTCGGCTGCTCGGTGCTCGCGTACAACTACCTCGACGTGGACTTCGTCGAGGCCGCGCACGGCCGCGCCCCCGCGGTGGCGACCGGCATCCGCCGCACGCTGCCCGAGGACCGCTACGTCTTCACGTACCAGGGCGACGGCGACCTCGCGTCGATCGGGATGGCCGAGATCATCCACGCCGCGAACCGCGGCGAGAAGATCACGGTCATCTTCATCAACAACGCGATCTACGGCATGACGGGCGGCCAGATGGCGCCGACGACGCTCCCCGGCATGCGCACGACGACCTCGCCGAACGGGCGCGACACGGGCCTCTGCGGGCACCCGATCCGCATGTGCGAGCTGCTCGACACGCTCGTCGAGCCGAAGTTCATCGCGCGCGGCTCGCTGAGCTCGCCGAAGCTCATCCTCAAGGCGAAGAAGCTGCTGCGGCAGGCGTTCGATCTGCAGCACTCGGGCTTCACGTTCGTCGAGCTGCTCTCGACGTGCCCGACCGGCTGGGGCCTGACGCCCGACAACTCGCTCGCGTGGCTCGAGCGCAACATGGTCCCGTTCTTCCCGATGGAGGTCTTCCGCGAGCCCGGGAAGATGCCGCCGCAGGCCACGCCGTACCACCCCGACCTCAAGGTCCGCGACGACGCGCCCAAGGCCGAGAAGAAGACCGAGGAGGGCTGAAATGGCAACGCAAGACGTCGTGATGGCCGGCTTCGGCGGTCAGGGCCTGATGGCGATCGGCAAGATCCTCGCGAAGGCCGCGATGGAAGAGGGCAAGAACGTCACCTGGATGCCGTCGTACGGGCCCGAGATGCGCGGCGGTACGGCCAACTGCGTCGTGATCATCGACGACGATCCGATCGGCTCGCCGGTCGTGAAGCGTACTCAGGCAGCGGTCGTGATGAACAAGCAGTCGATCGACAAGTTCGAGCCGACGGTGGCCGACCATGGCCTGCTGGTGATCAACACGTCGCTCATCGATCGAAAGGCGGCGCGCGACGACCTCAAGGTCGTCTACGTCGCGGCCAACGAGATCGCCGAGAGCGAAGGCGGCGCCAAGGCCGCCAACATGGTCATGCTCGGCGCCTACCTCGGGGTGACGGGCGCGACGAAGCCGGAGACGCTCGAGCATGCCATCGAGGCGACGTTCGCGGGCAAGCGCGGCAACCTCGGCGACATCAACGTGAGAGCCTTCCGCAAGGGGCTCGAGGTCGGGCTCGCCGCGCGCGGGTAGTCTCGATGGGGCCGCGAGCGCTGCACCTCGTCGCGACGCTCGGTCCCGCTTCGCTCCACCTCGCCGGCGAGCTCGTCGACGCCGGCGCGACGGAGCTCCGCCTCAACGCCTCGCACCTGAGCCCGGCGCAGGTCTGCGCCGCCATCGCGCGCGTGCGGCAGCGGGTCCCAACGCCGATCGTCGTCGACCTCCAGGGCGCCAAGATGCGGGTCGGCGCCTTCGCGGAGCGCGCGGTCGCGCGTGGCGAGCGCGTCACCTTCGGCGGCGACGGGGCGGGCGCGATCCCGCTGCCGCATCCGGAGCTGCTCTCCGCTGCGCGACCGGGTGACACGCTCAGCCTCGACGACGACCGCGTGCGCTGCCGGGTCGAGGCCGCGTGGCCCGAGGCCATCGAGGCCACGAGCCTGGCCGACGCCGTCCTCCGACCGAACAAGGGGGTTTGCCTCGTCGATCGAGCGGTCGAGCTCTTCGACCTCGGCGCGCGCGACCAGGATCACCTCGCCGCCGCGCGGGCGTTCGAGGGCGTGCGCTTCGCGGTGTCGTTCATGACCGACGGCCACGAGGCCGCGTGGGTCCGCGACCGCGCGCCGGGGTGCGCCGTCGTCGGCAAGGTCGAGCGGCGCGAGGCGGTCGAGGCGATCGACGCGATCGCAAGGGAGGTCGACGCGATCTGGATCTGCCGGGGCGACCTCGGGGCGCAGCTGGGCGTGGCGGCGCTCGCGCGCTTCATGGCGGGCTTTCGGCCGGCGCTCGGGGTGCCGGTGCTGATCGCGGGGCAGGTGCTCGAGCACCTGACGGAGCACGCGACGCCGACGCGATCCGAGGTGTGTCACCTCTTCGACGTGCTGGCGCGGGGCTACGCGGGGGTCGTCCTGTCGGACGAGACGGCCATCGGCCGCGACCCGGTGCGCGCAGTGCGCACCGCGGCCGAGCTCGTGCGCGACCTCAGCTCCGGCTGAAGCCGGCGTTCGACCAGAACTCCTCGCGCAGCGTCTCCTCGAGCTGGGAGAGCGCGTCGAAGTGGCCCTGCTCCCACTCGGCGAGGAACTTGTAGAAGTTCTTCACGTCCGCGTCGGTGGCCGAGCGGGCGGCGCTCGTGAAGTGGGCGATGGCGCCGTTCTCGAGCGTCATGCCGATGCTGACCGCGCCGAATTCGAACTCGGCGCCGCGGGCCTGCTCGGCGAACTTCTCGCTGAAGAGGCGCTTGGCGATGGCGCTGGAGTCGGGGAGCTTCTCGCTGGCGGCGAGGTGGAAGGCGGCGGTGCCCTTCGCCTCGTAGTTCTTGAGGACGTCCTTGAGGAACTCCTGGTGCTTGACCTCGTCGTCGGCGAGCTTTTCGAAGAGCTCGCGCACGGCGGGCTTGTCGGATTTTTCCGCGATGGTCGCGTAGAACGTGTGCCCCTTTACCTCGATCGCGTAGGCACCCTTGAGGATTTCGAGGATCTCGGAGCTGGCGTTCGTCATGGGAAGGGCCTCCGTGGGCGTCGTCGTGCTCTCGGCCTCGGCAGCTGGCCGGGTCGCGCGTGGTTTATGGGGCCGGCGCGGCCGGGAGCAAGGCGTCGTGCGGTCGGGCGCGCGTTCACGCCCGCTCGGACTTCGACTACCGTCGACCGCCGTGATCGTGAAGATTGTCTGCGTCGCCGGGGCTCGCCCCAACGTGGCGCGGTACCCCGAGGTCCACGCGGTCGCGACCGAGCGCGTCTGTCGGCCGATCGGCGCGGGGCTGCGATGAGGCGCGTTCTCGTCCTCACGACGCACCACCCCTCGCGGCGCGAGCCGTCGCGCGCGCTCTACAGCTACTACACGTACGGCGCTCTCTCCCGTCGCGCCGAGATTCGCTTCGTCTCGCCGTGGCCGTTCTGGACGCGGCTGCGTTTCCCCGGGGACCTCGTGCGGCCGCCGCGCGAGCGCTGGGACGGGCTCGAGATCGAGTACCCGCCGTTCTTCAGCGTGCCGGGGGCGCCGGTCGTGCACGGGCTCGGCATGACGGCGTCGCTCGCGCGGCGCGTCGCGGCGATCCGGCGCGAGTTCCCCTTCGAGGCGATCCTCAGCGCGTGGGCGTACCCCGACACCGTCGCGTCGGCGGTGCTCGCCGCCTACCACCGCGTGCCGCTCGTCACGACGGTGCTCGGCAGTGACATCAACGAGCTCGCGCAGCGGCCCTGGATCGCGCCGCAGATCCGCGCCGGGCTGGCGCGCGCGCGGCGCGTCGTCGCCGTGAGCGAGGCGCTCGGGCGTGAGGTGGTCCGCCTCGGCGTCGCCTCCGATCGCGTGGTCGTGCTGCACAACGGGGTGGACGGGGAGGTCTTCCGGCCGCGCGACCGGGCCGCCGCGCGCGCCGCCGTCGGGGTCGATCCGGGGCGTCACCTCGTCGGTTACGTCGGCAACCTCGCGCCCGAGAAGGGCGCGGATGTCCTGGTCGACGCGGCGGCGATCCTGCGCGACCGAGGCGGGGCTCCCGTGGACGTCGCGATCATCGGGGCGGGCGGCTACGAGGCGGAGCTCCGGTCGCGCATCGCCGCGCGCGGGATCGGCGACCGCGTGCGCCTGCTCGGGCGGCGGCTGCACGACGAGGTGCCGACGTGGATCGGCGCGTTCGACGTGCTGTGCCTGCCGAGCCGGCGTGAGGGCTGCCCGAACGTGGTCCTCGAGGCGCTGGCGTCCGGGCGGCCGGTGGTCGCGTCCGAGGTCGGCGGCGTGCCGGAGCTCCTGCAGAAGGACAACGGGCTGCTCGTGCCGCCGAGCCGCCCCGACGCGCTCGCCGACGCGATCGCCGCGGCGCTCGGCCGATCGTGGGACGAGGCCGCGCTCCGCGCCACGGTGCCGAACCTGTCGTGGGATCGCGTGGGGGACGCCTACGCGCGTCTGCTCGACGAGGTGATCGAGGAGGCGCGCTAGCGGGCGGGCGGCGCGCCTCTGCGACCGGGGCGCGCTCCTGAGCCGGCTACTGCGACACGAACGTCACGGGAATCACGATGGTCGCGCTGCCCCCGTCCGGCGGGGCAAACTGAGCCGAAGCCACGCGCGCAGTCACGCAGGCGATGACCGTGCCGGATAGGCTTCCCCCGCCGCCCGGCGACGCGCTGAGGACCTCGCCGTTCGATCCGATCTTCGCCGTGATGCGGACCGAGCCTTTCATGCTCGGGTCTTCTTGCAGGCCCTGGTTGTAACAGCGCTGAAATCCGGGCTTCATACCGGCAACTATCGAAGCCGCGTTGGCCACGTTCCCGCCGCCCACGACCCCATAGATGCCAGGAGAGGGGCCATATCCCACAGCCACGTTGCCACGCGAGGCGTGCGCGTCGGGGCCCGGCGTGCCCGGCGTAGCGGCCGGGCCCGGCCCGCCATCGGTCGGGCCGACCGCGGCAGTGAGCTCGGGGGCCGGCGCGACGGTTTCGGCGCGCGCGTCGGCCTCCCCGTTCGGCGCTTTGCTGCAGCCACTGAGGGCCAATCCCGCCGACGCGGCGAACACCACGGTGGCGCCCACGATCGGGGGCCTGCGCGCGCCCTCGCGGCCGCGCACGCAGAACGGACAAGCCCGCTCCGAGGAGCGGACGTGCCGGTGGCAGCAGGCACAGACCACGAGCGCATCGCCATCCTTCATCACTTCACGGGTATCGCTGGCGGGTGACCCAATCAAGCCCGAAGCTGCCAAGCTTTGCTATGTGGACCGGCCTTCTGCAGGTTCGCGGGGTATTGGAGGTCGGCTCGGGGCGGGCTGATTCAACGTCGTGCTTTGGGTCATTGGGCGCCCGTCGCGCCTCGCGCGCAATCGCCTTCTGGTCATTCAGGGAGGCTCGGCGGGGTCGAACGGGCCGCTGCCCGGCCGGGTCGCGTCTGGAGTTCCCGGCCGCGCAGGCGCAGCCCGACGAGCGACGGCGCAGTCCCCAGCCGCCGTGCTCGCGGACGGGGCCTTGCCGTCGCACGCATCGGCCGGCGAGGTCCGGGCACGCGAAGCGCCCGAACGTGAAGGGGATTGGCGCGTGTCTCACGTGGACGCCTTCGGTGCGCACCGCGGTGACGAGGCCCATGGCGCCGGCGGGGTGGGCCGATTCCCGCCGATCGTCGCGAGCGAGGGTGCCGGGCTCGCGAAGCCGCGCACGCGCGCGCTGAGGGGCGCCTCGCCGACGGGCGCACCCTCGTGGCAGCCGTGGCACCCCTCGCGCACGAACACCGCGCGTCCCGCGACCTCGAGCGGCGTGAAGGCGCGTCCGCCGTCGTCCGTGAGAGCCACTCCGCGAAGGTCGGGCGCGGGCGCGGGCTCGTCCGGCGGCGCCGCGCGCGCGTCCACCGGCGTCGGCGCGATCGCCACGACGGGCGGCGCCTCGACGCGCGCGCCGCAGCCCGCGACGAGGAGCGTGAGCGAAGCGATCAGCGCGCGTGGGTGCATGGCGACAGGATGCCAGGCGCGGCCGCGCGCCGGCCAGCCCTCGGGTGCGACGTCAGCGCGGCTCGCGCGGGCGAGGCGCTTCGTCGCGGCCCACCCAGAGCGCCCACGCCACCAGCACGAGCTGCAGCGGCAGCCGCGCCCAGAGCGCCCACGTGGGCAGGTCCGCCTCCCCCAGCGGGAGGTGATGCACGGCCATGTTCACGTTCGCCGGGAAGACCGCGGCGTAGAGCGCGACGAGCCCCCAGGAGGCCAGGCGCCGCGTGCGCGGCACGAGGAGGCCCACGCCGCCCAGGATCTCGAACGCGCCGCTCACGATCACGAGGCCGCGCGGCGCGGGCAGCCACGTCGGGACGATCGCGACGAAGGGCCCCGGGTCGACGAAGTGCAGCACGCCCACGCCGACCATCGCCGCGGCGAGCAGGAGGCGAAGGGCGGCGCGTGCGAGCTTCATCCCCGTATCCTAGCCAGACCCTCGCCGAAAGGCGCTGCCGCCTTGGCGACCGTCCAAGAGCCGTGATTATCACCACAGAGGTACAGAGGCACAGAGGCAAAGATTGATCTTCCTCCGTGCCTCCGTGCCTCCGTGGTGAGCTTCTGCTCCGGGTGGCCCGGAATCCCCGCGCGAGGTTGCTGCAAGTCCTTTTCGGCGAGGGTCTCGCTACGTGCCCGCGGGCGGCGGCCGACGGCGAAGAAGCCGGTGATCGGCTTCCGCAAGGCCTCGAGCTCGGGCGTCGAGCCGCTCGCGCGGGCGAGGGTGCGGCAGCGCGGTACGCGTTCCCGGGGCGCGGACCCAGGAGGGCGCCAAGCGCGACAGGACGCCAGTGCGCCAAAGACTTCAGGCGAAGGGAAGGAGGTGGGTCCTGCGGGGCCCGAGGCCGGCAACCGGTGGCGCCCTCCGTGGACGCGCAGGCTCGCGGCGCCCCGAGTCTTGCCTCGGTGCTCTTGGTGCGGCCATCGCTCCGCATCCGTCCGGTCCACGGCGTTGCGAGCCAGTGGACGACGCTCGAACCGAGGCCGTGAACGCGTACTGAGAAGGTCAACGGGCGGACCGTGCCGCCGCGACGCGCTCGCCGAGGCGATTACCGACGCGATCGGCCGATCGTGGGACGAGGCCGCCCTGCGCCACGGTGCCGAACCTGTCGTGGGATCGGGTGGGGCACGCCTGCGCGCGCCGGCTCGACGAGGTGACCGCGGCGGCGCGCTTGCGCGGGGCCGCGCGGCGACCCGGCTACGCGCCGATCGCCGCCTTGTGGAACGCGAACGCGCGCCCGAGGCCCTCGGTCGTCGGCACGAGCGGTCGCCAGCCGAGGCCCTTGAGCTTCGCGTTGCTGAAGCGCGTGCCCTTCCACATCGTGCGCGTCTTGTACGGCGTGAAGACCGCGGGCAGCTGGCCCTTCGACCAGCGGCTGTACGCCTGGACCGCGGCGGAGACGGCGCGCAGCGCGGGGTAGGGGACCGGCACGACCGTGAGGCGCTGCACGTCGCGGCGGTAGCGCGCGAGGTACTCGTCGGCGGTCACGAGGTCGTCGTCGACGACGTTGTACGTCTGCCCCACGGCGACGGGGCTCTGGCCGGCGATCACGATCGCGTCGGCGCAGCTCTCGACGTACGTGAGCGGGAGCAGGTTGCTCCCGCCCAGCGAAAGGAAGACGCCGGCGAGGTCGAGCCCCACGCGCGCCGAGAGGCGCGACCCGCCGCGCCCGTAGATGACGCCGGGGCGCAGCACCACGAGCGGAAAGCCGTGCTTCGCCTGGACCTCGCGAAAGAGTCGCTCCTGGCGGAGCTTGGCCTGCGAGTAGATGTCGCGGCGCTCGGGGTGCGGCTCGAGCGGGGTGGACTCGTCGACGACCGCGCCGGCGGCGAGGTCGGCGGTGCCGTACACGCCGAACGAGCTGACCAGCACGACCTTGATGGGCCGCGCCGCGGCGACGATCGCGTCGAGGAGGTGCTTGGACGCCACGACGACGTTGAGGAACATGTCGGCCGGCGCGCCGGCGAGCGACGCGGCCAGGTGGTAGACGACGTCGACGCCCTCGATCGCCCTCGCCGCGCTCGCGGACGAGTCGATCGACCCGACGAACAGCTCGACCGTCGACCCGGTCGCCTCGCGGGCGATCGCCTCGAGCTTGGACCGGTCGCTGCCGGTGCGCACCAGGCACCGCACGTCCGTCTCGCCGCGCGCCAGCAGCCGGCAGACCAGGGCCGCCCCGAGGAAGCCGGTCGCGCCCGTCACGAGGACCTTCATCGCGCCACCTCCGTCTGCGGGACCTGACGCCAGATCTCGTCCATCCAGCCCGCGATGCGCAGGAGGTGGCGGTAGGGGATCGGCGGCGGCCCGTCGCGCTCGATGCTGTCGTAGAAGGCCGAGAAGAGGCGGTTCATCCCGGTGAAGAAGTGGAAATCGTTGTGGGCGAAGCGCATGGCGTTCACGCCCCCCTGACGGAGGTGCTGCAGGCCCTGGTCGAACGCCGGCGCGAGGCGGCCGAGCGCGCTCGGCAGGGCGCTCTGCGACTCGAGCGTGATCGTGCGCGCGGTGTGGTTGACGAGCGCGCTGCTCCTGGTCCCGTAGACGCGCGTCGTGTGGACGATCGGCTTCACGTGCGACGAAAACCAGACGAACGCGCTCGATCGGCTGCCCGTCAGCGTGACGCGGAGCTCGTCCATCATCGCGTCGCGCACGTCGCCGAAGCGCGCCGTCCGCCGGACGAAGCCCTGTGCCGAGATGCGGACGTCGCCGATCGGATCGGCGAACACCTCGCCGTCGGGGCGGTCGTCGGGCAGGAGCTCGGGCAGCTTGTAGAGCAGGTGATCGAGGTTGTTGTGGAAGAGCTTGCCGGGGAGCCCGTGCACCCAGTGGTTCGCGTCACCGAGCAGCGCCTTGCCGAAGGGGCCGGCGAGGCCGTAGCCGAGGAAGGACTCGGCGTGCACGGGCTCGCCGATCTCGCCGCGGGCGAAGAGCTCGCGCAGCTCCGCGAGCGGGGGATCGAAGTAGTAGCTGTAGCCGATCGTGAGCTTCTTGCCGGCGCCGAGGGCGTGCAAGACGAGCGCCCGCGAGTCCGCGTAGCACAGGGTCAGGGGCTTCTCGACGTACACGTGCGCGCCCGCGTCGAGGGCACGCACGCCGATCGCGAGGTGCGACTGCGGCGGCGTCGTGATGTGCACGACGTCGGGGCGCTCGATCGCGAGCATGCGATCGAGGTCGTCGTAGAAGCCCGGCAGGCCGTAGCGGCTGGCGAGCTGCTCGGCCATCAGCAGCTCCCGGTCCACCACCGCGACCACGCGGGCCGCGTCGCCGAGCTTCTGGATCTCCTCGACGTGGCCGTCCGCGATCTTGCCGCAACCGACGACAGCAACCTTGAGGGTCATGGTGCCTCCCTGCCTGTTCGCGCGCTGCAGGACCTCCTCACGGCGGGCGCGATCTCGTCGAGCCGGGCGGGGTGAGGGGTTTGCGCGAAGGGGCCGTAGGATAGCACGACCGGCGGCCCGCGCCGCGCCGCGCCGGATGCGCGGAGAGCGGACCGCCGCGGGCGGGTGGGGTAGGGTTCGCGGGATGGATACGCTCTCGATCGCGCACGTGCTCCCGTCGTTCGGCGTCGGCGGGCAGGAGCGCGTCGCGCTCGACCTCGCGCGTCGGCAGCTCGCCGAGGGGCACCGCGTCCGCGTGGTGTCGCTCGCGGCGGAGCCCGAGGGCCCGCTCGCTTCGGAGTTTCGCGCCGCCGGTGTCGCCACCGAGACGGTGCCGAAGGGATGGCGCCTCGACCCGACGCTGCCTCTGCGCCTCGCGCGGAGCCTGCGCCGCGCGCGCGTCGAGGTCGTCCACACGCACAACCCGCTCGCGCTGATCTACGGCGCACCGGCGGGCACGCTCGCCCGTGCGGGCGTCGTGCACACCAAGCACGGGGAGAACCTCGACACGCCGAGGCAGCTCGTCCTGCGGCGCGCGGCCGCCCTGCTCGTCGACGCGTTCGTGGCGGTGTCGGAGACGACGGCGGACCACGCGCGCGCGACCCACGACGTGGCGCCCCGCAAGCTCGCGGTCATCGCGAACGGCATCGACCTCGATCGCTTCGGCCCGGACCCCGCGGTGCGGGCCGAGGTGCGGCGCGAGATCGGCGTGCCCGCGGGCGCGTGGGTCGTCGGGACCGTCGGGCGGCTCGTGGACCTGAAGAACCAGGCGCTGCTCGTGCGGGCCCTTGCGCGGACCGATCAGCACGTCGTGATCGTCGGCGAGGGGCCCGAGCAGGACGCGATCGAGCGCGTGGTGGCCGAGCTGGGCGCGGGCGCGCGCGTGCACCTCGCGGGGCGTCGCAGCGACGTGCCGCGGATGCTCTGCGCGTTCGACGTGTTCGCGCTGCCCTCGACGAGCGAGGGGCTGCCGCTGGTGCTGCCGGAGGCGATGGCCACCGCGCTGCCGGTCGTGGCGACCCGCGTGGGCGGCGTGCCGCAGGTCGTCGACGACGGCGAGACGGGCTTCCTCGTCGACTCGCGCGACGAGGCGGCGCTGCGCACCCGGCTGGTGGAGCTCGCCCGGGACCCGGCGCGGTCGCGCGCGTTCGGGGCGAGGGCGCGAAAGCTCGCGATCGATCGGTACTCGCTCGACCGCATGTGGGCGGCGTATCGCGCGATCTACGATCGCGTGGCCGTGCGGCGCCCTTGACTCGGCCGGCGGGAGGCAAGACCCTCCCGTGCCGCTCGCACCTGGCAGCTCCACCGCGTGCCGCCGCCCTCGCGACGTACGGCGACCCGGCCAAGCTCCTGCCCCGAGAGAGACCTGAAAGGAAGCTCGTGATGCGCACGCTGATCAAGAACGGGACGATCGTCACGGCCGTCGACACCTACGCCGCGGACCTCTGGATCGAGGACGGGCGCATCGCCGCCATCACCGCGCCGGGGGGCTTCGGCGGATCGCCGCCGCAGGCGGACACGATCCTCGACGCGGCCGGCAAGTTCATCCTGCCGGGCGGCATCGACGCGCACACCCACCTCGACATGCCGTTCGGCGGGACGATGTCGGCCGACGACTTCGAGACGGGCACGCGCGCGGCCGCCCACGGCGGCACGACGACCATCGTCGATTTCGCCATCCAGTCGAAGGGCAAGAGCTTCCGCTCCGCGCTCGACGACTGGCACCAGAAGGCGGAGGGCAAGGCGGCGATCGACTACGGCTTCCACGTCATCGCGACCGACGTGAACGACTCGACCCTCGCGGAGATCCCCGCGCTCGTCGCCGAGGGCGTGTCGTCGTTCAAGCTCTTCACGGCCTATCCGGGCTCGCTGATGACCGACGACGCGCAGATCTTCCGCGCGCTCAGGAAGGCGCGCGAGGCCGGCGCGCTCACGATGATGCACGCCGAGAACGGCAGCGCGATCGCGGTGCTCGTGAAGGAGGCGATCGCCGCCGGGCAGACGGCGCCGAAGTACCACGCGCTCACCCGGCCCGAGATCGCGGAGGCCGAGGCCACCTACCGCACGATCGCGCTCGCCGAGCTGGCCGGCGCGCCCGTGTACATCGTGCACCTCACCTCGCCGCGCGCGCTCGAGCACGTGGTGCGCGCGCGCGACGCGGGCCTGCCGGTCTACGCGGAGACCTGCCCGCAGTACCTGTTCTGCTCGCTCGACGACCTCGCGCGCGACGGCTTCGAGGGCGCGAAGTACGTCTGCTCGCCGCCGGTCCGCGACAAGGCGGCGTGGCCGGAGATCTGGCGCGGCATCAAGACCGGCCACATTCAGGTCGTGTCGACCGACCACTGCCCCTTCCGCATGGCCGACCAGAAGATCCTCGGCAAGGACGACTTCTCCAAGATCCCGAACGGCATGGCTTCGATCGAGACGCGCCTGCACCTGATGTGGGACGGCGGCGTCGGCACCGGCAAGATCTCGATGAACCGCTTCGTCGAGATCACCTCGACTGCGCCCGCCAAGCTCTTCGGTCTCTACCCGCGCAAGGGCACGATCGCCGTCGGCGCCGACGCTGACCTGCTCGTGTGGGACGCGAACAAGGAGCACGTGCTCGACGCGGCGGCGCTGCACATGGCGGTCGACCACTCGCCGTACGAGGGTCGCAAGGTCAAGGGCGCGCCCGAGATCGTGATGTCGCGCGGCAAGGTCGTCATCGACAAGGGCGTCCACGTCGGCGCGAAGGGCCACGGCCGCTTCGTGAAGCGCGCGCCCTTCGCCATGATCTAGCCAAGGGTTCTCGGCTGACGGTGTCGAAGGCGGCGCGACGCGGCGGCCCCCCGGAGGCCGCCGTGCGCCCGCGGGGCGAGGTGTCCACTCCCGCTTCGGGAGGCGCCTTCGGTGGGGTGGTGGAGATCGACGCGCCGGCTCGTCCGTCAGGAAAGCGATCGGCTAGCGCGTCGACCCGGTAGGCTGCTAGCGTCGCTGTTCACCCGAGGGCCCGAGCCAACGCCGCAATGAAGATCACCTGCCAGTCCTGCGAATCGAAGTACACCGTCTCGGACGAGAAGGTCCAAGGCAAGACGGTCAAGATCAAGTGCCGCAAGTGCGGAGCGACCATCCTCGTCAGCAGCACCGGCGTGACGATGGCCGGGGCGACGCCGGCGGGGGTCGACGCTCCGTCGCACGGGGCGGCCGCCGCGACCGGGGCGGGCGAGGAGCCGACCTACTCGGTCAACGTGGCCGAGGGCGATCAGCGCACGATGACCCTCGCGGAGATCGTCGCCGCGTACGGCCAGTCGGTCATCGCCAGCGAGACGTACGTCTGGGCCGACGGAATGGCGGACTGGACCCCGCTGGCGAGCGTCGACGCGATCGTGCGAGCGCTCAACGCGCCCGCCGCGGAGCCCGCGCAGGACGCGCCGCGCGCAGCGATGCGCCGCGAGGGCGGGCGGCGGGATCTCTTCGCGGGAGGCGTCGCGCCCGAGGCTGCCGCGGCTCCGCAGCCCGCGATTCCGGCAGGCGGCCTCTTCTCCGCGGCGGCGCCCCTGGTTGCTCCGGCCGTCGGCGGCGTCCCGGACACCTCGACGCTGTTCTCGCTCAGCGCGCTCACCGCGCGATCGGCGACGCCGTCCTCGTCCGGCGCGGGCAGGACGACGGCGACCACGGACGACTCCGGACTCATCGATCTGCGCGCCCTCTCGGAGCGCGCGGCGACGGCCGGCGGCGCGGCCCCGGCGCCGATGCTGGACGACGGCCCCGGGCTGTTCCCGTTCGGCGCGCCGCCGTCGCCCGGCGATGCGCCGATCCTGGCCATGCCGACGGCCCCGCCGCCGAAGCCGAACAAGATGCCGATGTTCATCGGCGTCGGCGTGGCCGTCGCGGGCCTCGCGATCGCCGGCGCGTTCGTCGCCATGAAGCCGAAGCCGCTGCCGCCGCCCGCGCCCACGGCGGCGCAGACGGCCGAGGCCGCGCCCTCCGCGGCCCCGAGCGCGGCGCCGAGCGCGGAGGCCTCCG
>CAIVJW010000032.1 GCA_903906315.1 uncultured delta proteobacterium
CCACGGCCGAGGCCGCGCCGACCGCGCCGATGGCCGGGAGGAGCGCCGCGACGATCGCGATCCGACGCGCGAACGACGCTCCCTCGTCCGTGCTCACGGTGACGAGGATCGCGACGAGCGCCGCGGCGATCGCGACGGCGGCGGCGTTCCGCGCGAGGCGCGCGTCCCAGGCGATCACGCGGTCGGCGTAGCACGGCCGGCGCGCGCCGGGCGATCCCCGGCCGCGCGAGCGTGACCGCTACGGGGTCGCCGTGCGAGGCGCGGAGAACGTGTAGACCATCGAGCACGGCAGGGCCGCGAAGATGGGCTGGACGTTCGGCGGAGCCGTCGACGCGACGAGGTCGTCGCAGAGCGATCCCGCCTGCATCAGGAACGAGTACGAGAGCTGCCCCGAGAACGAGGTGACGTCGGCGTCCTTGCCCACGAGGGAACCCGAGGCTTTGTCGGCGCGCGCGACGACGCAGTCGGGGCCTGGCGCGGCCTCCGTGCGCATGTTCTGGACGACCTGCGACTCGACCGCGAACGCCTGCGTGTCGTCGGCGAGCGAGCCGCTGACCTGCGTCGCGCCGTTGTCCCAGAACAGCGTGCCCGCGGCGCGCGCGAGCTTCACGTCGAACTCCCACACGGCGGGCGCGCCGAGCGCGCGGTCGCCGCAGGTGCCGGAGCTGAGCGTCGCGGTGAGGTGGAACGTGCCGAGCGCCGTGCCGGGCTGCTTCGCGTCCTGACTTCCGAAGAGGTCGCCGCAGCCGGTCAGGAGGGGCAGCGCGAAAGCGAGTGGCACGAGTCGGGCCGCGAGCATCGTCCGCCGGTAGCAGGGCGGGCCGGCGCGGGCCAAGAAAGCGGGGCGAGGAACGTCAGCAGCCGCCGCGGGCCCCGTGCGCAGCGCCGCGATCGCGCCAGGGCGCGGCTACGGGCGAGGCCGCCCGAGCACGGCGTCGACGGCCTCCTTCGCGTGCACGCCGCTGCGCACGATCCCCGGCGCGCCGGGCTGCAGGGACGCTATCGACTCGACCAGGATCGACGTCTCGACCCCGTAGCCGTAGCTCGCGAGGGACGCGACGGCCGTCACGCGCTCGCCGTCCTCGAGGCGTCGGAGCGTGAGGCTGCGGCGCACGCAGCGCGTGTCCTCGGCCCAGCGCGAGAGCCAGGTCGCCGCGTCGGGGCTCGGCGCGACCAGCACGAGCTGCTGGGGGACGTCGGCCTGAGGGTCGGTGGCGGCCGCCACAGCGTCGCCGAAGCCGCGCACGTGCCGGCAGGTGAGCTCGACCTCGCTGCCATCGACCTCGATCACGAACCCGCCCGTGGCGCCCACGCGCGGCTCCGACTGATCGTCACCCGGCTCATCCGTCGACATGGTGGGAGACTACACCACGGAGCCGAGCTTGACCTCGACCGCGTGAGCCGGGTCGCCCGAGCTCGCGCAGCATGCAGCGATCCGAACCGCTGGCGAGCGCGAGTCGACGGGACGATCCGCGCGAGACCATCGGGGCGGGATCGAGGCAGCCTCCCGCACCTCCGATCGCGCGCGATCGCCCGGTGCACGGCCGCGATCGCGGCTTCGGCGACGCCGCGCGGAAGGCGCGCGCGGCCCAGGTCGGGGTGATAAGGTGCGCGCGCGTGGGCCGTCGCGCGGCGCGATTCGAGCCGCGATCGGCGTGGCCCGCCCCCTCGTCGATCGAGATGAACCCCGCACAGCTCCTCGGCCTCGGCCTCTCGATCCTGCTCTACGGAGCCGGCGTCCACTTCGCGGACCGCGCGCTCGCGCCACACCGGCGGGCGCGCAGCCTCTTGCGCTGGGTTGCGGTCGCGGTGCCGCTCGTGAGCGCGCTCGTCGTGATGCAGCGCTTCCTCGGCGGCCGCGCCTTCTTCGGCCTCAAGCTGCCCGCCGACTACGCGCGCCTCGTCGACTGGACGAAGTTCTTCCTCGCGGTCCTCGCGGCGATCGCCGTCTTCTACGAGTCGCACCGCGCGGGCGCTCGACGCCCCCTCGCCGAGCGGTGGAAGCGCTTCGTCGGCGTGTCGCTCGCGGTCGCGGCGATCTGCGCCTACTTCAACGGCTTCCCGTTCGCGAACAGGGCGTTCGGCTACCCCGCGTACTACCACCGCTGGGACCAGTTCCATTACTACATGGGCGCGAAGTACTTCCGCGAGCTGGGGTACGACGGGCTCTATCGCTGCGGTGTCGTCGCCGAGGACGACCTCGGGACCGTGACCTCCGACGACCCGGCGCGGCCGGCGAAGGTGGACCTCTCGAAGGAGGTCCGCCATCCCGACAAGAAGATCAGGAACCTCGGCGGCGACAACCTGCTCATGCCGGTCACGGCGATCCTCGATCACCCCGAGCAGTGCCGCGATCGCTTCGCGCCGGCGCGCTGGGAGGCGTTCAAGGAGGACATCAAGTTCTTCCGCCTGTCGTCGGACAAGACCTACTGGGAGGACATGCAGAAGGACCACGGATACAACCCGCCGCCGGTGTGGACCGTGGGCGGGTGGGTGTTCGGGTCGATGTACGCGGCGGGGCACGCGTTCATGCTGCCCGTGATCGGCAAGGTCCTCTGGCTGCAGGTGCTCGCGATGATCGACGTCGCCTACCTCGCGGCTATGTTCGCCGCGCTGTGGTGGGGCTTCGGCTGGCGCGTGTTCGCCGTCGGCGCGATCTTCTGGGGGACGCAGTCGTCGGCGCCGTTCTACTGGACGGGCGGCGCGTTCCTGCGGCAGGACTGGCTCTTCTTCCTCGTGCTGGCCGCGGCGGCCGTGCGCAAGCGCTACCCGCGCCTCGCGGGGGCGTCGATCGTGTACGCGGGCCTGCTGCGCATCTTCCCGGGGCTCGCCGTGATCGGCTGGCTGACGACCGCCGCGTTCCACGTGTGGCGGCACCGCGCCTCGCCGGGCGAGCGCCATCGGCCCCTCGTCGCCGCGCTCGCCGCCGCGACCGCGCTCGCGGCCGTCGCCGTCTACTTCACGACCGGAAAGCTTGCGCACGTGGCCGCGTGCGCGATCGTCGTCGGCGCGGCGTGCGCGGGCTTCTACCGCTTCGTGGTGCCGCGCATGCACGTCGTGCATCAGAAGGTGCTCGTCGGCGGCATCGCCGCGGCGGCCGTGCTGGTGCCGACGAGCTGGGCGGTCGCCGGGACGGACTCGTACGAGCAGTTCTACGAGCACACGATCAAGGTCCACGACCACACGCCGCTGACCAACCACATGGGCCTGCGCGTGCTGGTCGCGCAGAAGACCGCGTGCGTGGCGGATTTCCCCCCCGGCTGGTGCACCGGCGCGCAGTCGGGCCGCATGAAGTACACGAAGGACACGAAGCTCGTCGATCCGTTCGAGGTGTGGAAGCGGATGCGCGAGGATCGCTACGCGAAGTACCGCCTCGCCGCCTACGCGATCGCGGCGGCGTCGTTCGTGGCGTTCGCGGCGGCGCTGCGCAGGACGCGATCGCTCTGGATCGCGCAGTGCCTCGGGCAGATCTGGATCATCCTGCTGTCGCAGCTCACCTGCTACTACTACTCGTTCATGATCCTCACGGCCCCGCTCACCCGGGTGCAGCGATCGCTCGAGGCGCCGCTCTTCGGCCTCGCCGCGCTCAGCCAGATCATCTGGATCAACACGTACTGGAACGACGACAAGTACACGGCGCTGACGTTCGTCTCGCTGCTGTTCTGCTACGCGCTGATCGCGGTGTTCCTCCGACGGCGCGACGTGGCCGGCTGGCTGGGACGCGCGCGGGCGGCGACGGGATCGAAGGAGGCCGCCTCGTGACGACCAACCCGCCGAGCGGGCGCGACCGCGCGCCGAACGAGGAGCGCGCGAGCGGCGCGTTCCGCAAGGTGCCGCGCACCGGCGTCATCTACGTGACCGGCGAGGCCGCGCGGCGCGGCTTCACCGGGTCGACCGAGCAGGGCGAGGACGGCTGGTGCAACCTCGGGCAGGGCCAGCCGGAGATCGGCGCGCTGCCTGGCGCCCCGCCGCGCTGCGAGGCCGTCACCATCGCGGGCGACGACCAGGAGTACGCGCCGGTCGCGGGCCTGTGGGAGCTTCGCGAGGCGGTCGCCGACCTCTACAACCGCGCGTACCGGCGCGGGATGCCGTCGCGCTACAGCGCCGAGAACGTCGCGATCTCGGGTGGCGGGCGCACGGCGCTCACGCGCGCGGCGGCGGCGCTCGGGCGCATCAACCTCGGGCATTTCCTCCCGGACTACACGGCCTACGAGGAGCTGCTCGACGTCTTCCGCCTGTTCTCGCCCATCCCCATCCTGCTCGAGGGCGAGCGCGGCTACGCATTCTCGGTCGGCGACCTGCGGCGCGAGATCCAGGGCCGCGGCCTCGGCGCGATCCTGGCGTCCAACCCGTGCAACCCGACCGGCAAGCACGTGCGCGGCGAGGAGCTCGCGGCGTGGGTCGGCACGGCGCGCGAGCTCGACTGCACGATGCTCTTCGACGAGTTCTACTCGCACTACGTGTACGGCCTCGGCGGCCCCGCGCCGATGGAGAGCGCCGCCCGCTACGTCGAGGACGTCGACGAGGATCCGATCGTGATCTTCGACGGCCTGACGAAGAACTGGCGCTACCCCGGCTGGCGCGTGACGTGGACCGTGGGGCCTCGCGACGTCATCGACGCGGTCGCGAGCGCCGGCAGCTTCCTCGACGGCGGCGGGTCGAAGCCGATGCAGCGCGCGGCGGTCCCGCTGCTCGGCCTCGAGCACACGCGCGCCGAGACGGGCGCGATCCAGCGGGTGTTCTCGCACAAGCGCCAGGTCATGCTCGCGGGGCTCGAGAAGATCGGCGTGCAGATCGACGTGCCGCCGGAGGGGACGTTCTACGCGTGGGGGTCGGTCGCGGAGCTGCCGAGCGGGCTGTCGGACGGGATGAGCTTCTTCCGCGCGGCGCTCGAGCAGAAGGTGATCGTGGTGCCCGGCGAGTTCTTCGACGTGAACCCGGGCAAGCGCAGGGCGCACCGCGCGTCGCGGTTCAAGAGCCACGTGCGGTTCTCGTTCGGGCCGAGCGAAGAGGTGCTGGTGCGCGCGCTCGGGCGGCTGGAGAAGCTCGTCCGCGGCTAGCGCGGCGCGGCGTCACCGGGCCGGCACGGGCGGGTCGAGCAGCGCCGCCACGCGGGCCACCAGGGCGTCCGCGGTGAACGGCTTCGGTAGCAGCGCCGACGGGGCCGTCGGCAGCGACCGCCGCGCGAGCTCCTCCGGGGCGTACCCGGAGCACACGAGCACCTCGGCGCGCGGGAAGAGCGCCCGGAAGCCCTCGATCAGCTTGGAGGTCGGCTCGCCCGCGAGCACGCCATCGGTGCACAGCAGGTGCACGTCCGCGCGGAAGCGACGGGCGGCAGCGAGGGCCTGTTCGGTCCCGCTCGCCTCGATCACCGTGGCCCCCGCGGCCGCGAGCGCCATGCGCATCACCTGCCGCACGGGCTCCTCGTCCTCGACCAGGAGCACCACTCGGCCCCCGAGGGGCCGCCGCGGGTGCCGGGCAATGGCCTCGTCGGCCTCCGCGTCGGCGACCGGCAGCGCGACCGTGAACACGCTGCCCTCGCCCGGCGCGCTCTCGACCCGGATGAAGCCGCTCGCTTGCTCGACGGTGCGGTGCACGGTCGCGAGGCCGAGCCCCGTCCCCTTGCCGGGCGCCTTGGTGGTGAAGAACGGCTCGAAAAGGCGCGCGCGGGTGGCCTCGTCCATGCCGGCTCCCGTGTCGGCCACCCGCACGGCGAGGTAGCGCACGCCAGCGCTCCGCAGCGGCTCGGGCACGTCCGCCGCATCGACCAGCGAGGTCGAGAGCACGAGGGTGCCGCCGCCCGGCATGGCGTCCGCAGCGTTGACGGCCAAGTTCAGCACGATGCGCCCGAACGCGGCCTCGTCCACGAGCGCCGGCGGCAGCCCGGGCGTGGCGACGTGCTCGACGGCGATGTCCGCCGGGAGCAGGCGCCGGAGGGATCGCGTGAGCGCCGCCAGCGCGCCGTCGACGTCGACGCGACTCGCGACGGGGTCGGCGGTGCTGCCGAGGGCGAGGAGCTGCCGGGTCAGCTGGCAGGCCTGGTTGGCGGCCTGCTTGATCTCGCCGACCCCCTCGCGGACCACCGCGTCGTGCTGCTCGGAGAGCTCGTCGGCCCACATCAGGATGACGAGGAGCAGGTTGTTGAAGTCGTGCGCGACGCCCCCGGCCACGCGCGACATCGCCTCGAGGTGCTGCGAGGCGCGGACCGCCTCGAGGCTCGACCGGCGCTGCACCTCGGCCTCCGCGAGCTCCTTGGCCGCGCGCGCCTCGCGGAGCGACGCCGACGCCGCGCTCCGCCACGCGGCCTCGAGCCTCTCGAGGATCCTCGAGAGCGCGACGACGACCAGCGCCGAGGCGAGCCCGAGGAGCAGAGCGGTGCGCACCCAGTTGCTGAAGCGATCGGGCCGCGTGAAGCCCACGTCGACGATCGGACCGTGGCCGGTGCTGATCACAGCCCCGATCAGCAGCGTCACCGACAGCAGCCCCGCGAGCGTCAACAGCCCTCCGCGGCGCCCGAACAGGGCAGTCGCGAGCACGACCACCGCGACCATGACGACGAACGCCCCGGGCGCGAGGCCGACGAAGGGCAGCATCGCAGGCCCGGTCAGCGCCAGCGCGGCTAGACCGAGCCCCACCATGAGTCGGCGGGGCGCAAGCCAGCGAGCGGCCATCACGACGCCCCACGCGACCAGCATGGGGGCGATCGGCGACGCGAGCCTCGGGGGCGGTCGAGCGGCGGCGAACGCGGCAGTGATGATGGGCGCGCCGATGCAGACGCCGTCGAGGAGGCTGCGCACGAGCGACTCGCGCCAGGACTGGAGCTGCTCGCCGGGGGTCGGCTCGGCGCGCGACGGCCGCGCGGGCCCGTGCAACACGCGGTCGTCGGTCGCGACGCGCAGCTCCGCGAGCAGCGCGCGGACGCCGATGCCGCGACGCGCGGTCTCCGATCGCGCCCAGCCCATGAGCCTCCACAGGGTCACGAGGCTCATGCCGTCGGTGCCGAGCACGAGGGTCGATCCGCAGGCGCAATTGGCGAGCGACATGGTCCCGAGGGGCGCCCGGGGGAACCACTCGCCCTCCTCGACGTCGTACGAGATGGGGTCGCCGACGTGGCTGGTGTTCTCGAGGTACTCCCGCAGCGAGGCGTACCGACGACCGCACGCCGCGCAGTCCCGGGGGAACTGCCCTTCCAGGTGCGTCTGGAGAATGTCGACGACGTCCGTCTGGTTCATGTGCGGTCGGAGCGCAGGGAGGCGCGGGCCCCGCCGCAGGGTACACCCTCGCCATCGGGAAGCTCCCTACGCGAATGCCTGGGGCGACCCGTTCGGAATCGCCCCGCCCTGAGGCGCGCGGCGCGGGGCCGACCCTCGCCGCCTACTTCACCCACCTCCGCGCGAGCGGGACCCCGATCGCCTCGAACGGCGACAGGCGCACGCACCCGCCGATGGGATGGGTCCGAAAGCCGGACGCGCGGCCGTGGCGGAAGCGGGGGCGCGGTTGCGCGAGGAGCTCACCGTCGACGAGCTCGCCCTCGAGGTGATCGGGGAGCGCCGCGAGATCGGCCCGGAGATCGTCCTCGGACTTCGGCACGGAGGTGCTCGCGAGCATGCCCGAGCAGGGCGCGCGCGAGCCGGGGGCGACCGCTCGCGCGGTCCGAAGGCCGCCTCGACGCTCCGTCGGCCCTGGGCTATGCCGCCCGCAAATGGCCAAGCTCAACCTGACCCACACCATTCGCTGCGACGTCGACACGTTCTGGAAGACGTTCTTCGACGCCGAGTACAACGACAAGCTCTACCTCGGGGCGCTCGCCTTCCCGGCGTTCAAGGTCACGAGCCAGACCGAGAACGACCGCGAGATCGTCCGCGTCTGCGAGGGCGAGCCGAAGATGGTCGTGCCGGCGCCGGTGGCGAAGCTGCTCGGGTCGAGCTTTCGCTACAAGGAAGAGGGCCGCTTCGACAAGGCCACCCGGGTGTGGACGTGGAAGATGACGCCCTCGACCATGGCCGACAAGATCAAGAACGACGGCGTGCTCAAGGTCGAGGCCGCCGGCGAGGGCGCGTGCCGCCGCGTCGTCGAGATCATCCTCGAGGCCAAGATCTTCGGCGTCGGCGGGATGATCGAGAGCTCGAGCGAGAAGCAGCTGCGCGACGGCTGGGACGCGAGCGCCAAGTTCATGAACGAGGTCTGGTTCGCGAAGAAGTAGCTCGACGCCAGCCGTCGAGAGCGCCCGAGGCCGGACGCAGGGCGCGTCCGGCCGCGCGCCCGCGTCAGCTCGCGGGAGGAGCCTCCGCCCCACCCTCGTCGATCGAGGTCACCGCGCGCTTGGCGCGGCGGCGCACGTCGACGTGGAGCGTCTCGTCGAAGTTGATGGCGGTGAAGCACGCGCGCGCCTCGAGCTTCTTGCCGAGCCGGCTGTAGGCCTCGGCCTCGTTCCAGCGCAGCTTCCAGTCGCGCCGGGGCATGTCGTCGAGCTTCTTCGTCTCGGCGAGGAGCTCGTCGAAGCGGTCGAGCTTGCCGAGCTCGGTCCAGTGCTCGGCGCGCAGCTCGTCGTCGGCGGGGGCGAGCGCGACGGCCTTCGCGAAGAGCGAGAGCGCCTCGTCGGTCAGGCCGACCACGAGCTTGGCGCGGGCGAGCGATCGCCACGCGCCGGCGGACTCCGGGTGGGCCTCGACGAACGCCGTGAGGCCGGGGAGCGCGCCGTGCACGGCCTGGATGTCGGCCGGGTCCTCGGGCCAGAAGCGGATCGCGAGGGCCTCCAGATCGCCCGGATCCGCCTCGAGCGCGCGGTCGATGGAGACCTTCGCGTCGTCGAGCTTGCCGAGAGCGCCCTGGCACCGACCGAGCTCGACCCAGCCGCCGGCCGACCGGGGGGCCTTCGCGAGGTAGCCCTCGGCGGCGGCGAGCGCGTCCTCGCGGCGGCCGAGCAGGCGCAGCGCCGTGATGCGCGCGAGCTCGGCGCGCTCCGGGCCGACGTCGCCACCGGCCGCCTTCGCGGCGCGCTCGGCAGCGGCGAGGACGACGGCGTAGCGCTGCTCGCGCTCGTGGTAGGCGAGCTGCTCGAGGAAGAAATCCGCCGTGCGCGGCTCCTTGTCCCACTCGCCCGTGAGGTAGTCGGCGACGGCGTCCTTGCGGACGTAGGTGAGCGAGGTCGCGTCGCGCGGGTTCTCGTAGATGGGCGCGAGGACGCCGAGCTTCACGAGCGCGTCGAGCGCGGGCTGGCAGTCGGGCTTCGCCTCGAGCGCGAGCACCATCTCGTTCAGGGCGTCGTCGACGCGCGAGGCGGCCATGTGGAGGTGGCCGATGGCGACGTGGTAGTCGGGGTCGCCCGTGAACGTGGCCTTGACGGCCTGGAACGACTTGAGCGCGCCGGCGTGGTCCCCTGCGTTGGTCTGCGCGAACGCGATGTTGAGGCGCGCGGCGTGGTCGTCGGCGTCCATCGCCGCGATGCGCTTGAGCGACGACATCGCCTTCTCGTAGTCGTTCTCGGCGAAGGCCTTCTGCGCGCGCTCCCAGAGCGGCGCCTTGTCGATGAAGGCCTCGAGCGCGGAGACGATCTTCGCGTTCTGCTTGCGCCACGCGCCGCTCTTGCCGAGCTCCGAGTCGGTGAGGAAGCTCTTGATCCACGCGCGCACGGAGTCGATCTTGAGCCCCTCGTCGGCGAGGCCCTCGAACTGGTCCTTGGGCACGGGGATCCGCGCCGGGATGCCCTGGCGCCGCGCCATCTTCTCGTCCAGACCGATGAGGACCCACTCTTGCTCAGCCATGGGGCTGACCGTAGCGGCCGGCGACGGGCGAGATCAAGCGGCCGGTGGCGCGGTCACGTGACGAGCAGCCAGAGGACCAGCAGGCCGAGCACGGCGATGCCGGAGGCGAACGCGAGCGCGAGCGGCAGGGGCATGCCCCAGAGCATCGGCTTGAGGCGGGCCTGGAAGGCCAGCGCGTCGAAGGTGCCGAACTTGGCGCGGTCGGCGGGGCCCGGCGCGTCCGGGAGGGCGCGGCGCGGCGCGGTCTCGTAGGCGCTGGGCGGGATGAGGTTGTCCTGGGACGCGACCGGCCAGCGCGCGCGCGAGTCGAAGGCGACCGCGGGCGGCGGCGAGCTGGGGAACACCGCGGGCGGCGGCGAGCTCTGGAAGGCCGGAGGAGGAGGCGCGGGGGGCGGGCCGACGGCGACGGCGGCGGCCAGGGCGACGTCGGGCGAGGCGGGGCGCGCGACGGGCGCCCGGTGCGGATCGGGGGCTGCGACCTGGAGGATGCGGAGATCGCCGCGGCGGGCGGCGTCCTCGAGGGCGAGCGCCTGGTCGAGGCGCTGCCCCGCGATCGCGAGCCCGGCGCTCGCGGCGAGGCGGAGCGCGTCGTTGGCCATCACCGCGGCCTCGGTCGCCATGCGCGAGGCGGCCTCGGCCCGCGCAGCGGCGCCGGCCGCCTCGCGCGCCACGTCGGCGAGGCGCGCTGCCTCGCGGGCGAGGCGCTCCACCTCGGCCCGGAGCACGTCGACGGTGAGGTCGGACGGCGTCGCGGGCGCGGGCGCGCGCTCCTCGCGCGGGCGGGTCTCCTCGGACGGAGGCTCGGCGAGCGGAGGGCGTGGCGAGGACGGCGAGGCGTCGGCGCCCGGATCGCCGCCCCGGGCCGCGCGCGCGGCGGCGGGACCGATGAGGTCGTGCAGCCTCGAGTCGATCGGGAGGGTGGGCATCTCCTCGGAGGAGTCGCCGTCCGAGATGGCGTGGGTGATGCGCGGGAGGCCGTGGCCGAGGAGCGAGGCGGCGACGGCGAGGGGTCGCTTGACAGCGGTCGTGCGGCCCTCGCTCTCCTCGTCGAAGAGATCCGGCATGTGCGCGCGCGGCAGGCGCGTGGCGCCCTTCGCGGACTGCGCGGACTGCGACTGGACGAGCGTGGGGAGCTCCTCGCCCCAGTCGATGGTGGCCGTGATCGCCACCGGCAGGCCGCGCGTGTCGAGCCCGGCGGGGCGCGGCTCGAGGTCCGTGACCTCGGTCCCGTCGGGCCCGGGCTTGCGGGCGCGGGTGCGCGCCCCGCGCCGCCCGTCGGCCGTGGGGAGGATCGGCGCGCGCTGGAGCGGCTGGTTGGACGAGCTCGTGTGCGCCGCGGGAGGCGGCGGGGTGGCGGACCCCTGCGCGCCGGGCGCGAGCTCGCCGGCGACCGCGCGCTCGAACCACCGCATCTGCCGCATGGCGTTGCGCCGGACGAAGCGAGCGAGCGCCTCCTCGTTGCCCTCGGTGTAGCCATGAACGCTGAGCCACGCCTCGAGGCGCTGCAGGATCTCGCCCGCGCTCTGGAAGCGCGCGGCCGGATCGCGCTCGAGGCACTTGCCGACGATCGCGACGAGCTCGCGATCGATCTTCGGCCGCAGCTCGCGCAGGTCCGCGGGGGGCTCGGTCAGCATCGTCTGCACGACGTCGATCTCGCTCGGCGGCGCCCACGGTCGGCGACCGCTGAAGAGCTCGAAGAGCATCACGCCGAGCGAGAAGACGTCGGTGCGCGCGTCGACCTCCCTGCCGCGCGCGTGCTCGGGCGACATGTACGCAGGCTGGCCCTTGAGCAGGCCGGTGATGGTCTTGGTCAGGCGCTGCTTGGCCTTCGCAAGGCCGAAGTCGGCGATCTTGACGACGCCGTCGAAGCTCGTGAGCACGTTGCCCGGCGTGAGGTCGCGGTGCACGAGGTGCAGCAGCTCGCCGTCGGGGCCGCGCAGCGCGTGGGCGGCTGCGAGGCCGCGGCAGAGGCGCGACGCGACGTAGACGACCATGCGCTCGGTGAAGACCTCGCCCGTCTCGAAGACGGTCTTCATCAGGCGCGCGAGCGACACGCCCTGGACGAGCTCGACGGCGAGGTAGGTGCCCTGTGCGTCCTCGCCCCAGCCCGCGACCTCGACGACGTTCGGGTGGCGGAGCGCCGCGGTCATCCACACCTCGTCGACGAACTGCGTCGCGATCGACGAGTCCTCGGCGAGGTGGGGGTGCAGCCGCTTGACGGCGCACAGCTGGCCCGCGCGCGGGCCCTCGACGATGCGGCAGAGGTCGACGCGCGTCGTGGTGCCGACGGCGATCTCGGCGAGGTACGCGAACGAGACGGCCCCCACGGCGGCGCTCGTCGGCGCGCCGGCCTCGGCGCCCTGGCGGGGGCCAGGCCGAGGCGGCGAGCCGTCGCTACGCAGGGCCATCCGCGCGGGCGCCCGTCACACCGGCGCGCGCGCGGCGGCGAGGGCGGCCGGGACGCCGCCGAGGCTCGCGCGGAGGTACACGTCGAGGTGGTCGTCCTTCGTGCGAATGGCGCGGACGCCGACCACCGGGGTGAGCACGGCGAGCGCGCGACGCACGCGGCGGTCCTCGGCAACCTGAGGGATCTTCAGCAGATCGAGCACGATCTTGTCGTCCTTCGCGTCGATCAGCGCGGGCGGGCGCTTGGGCATGAAGGCGACGAGGTTGCCGGGCTTGGACAGGTCGAGCGCGCCCGACTTGATGAGGCCGGCGATCGGCGACTGCGAGTCGCCGATCACGCTGAGCGACAGCTCGCTGATCCGGCAGACGACGCGAGCCTCCTCGAGGGTCACGTTGAGCTCGTCGACGGTGATGATGAGCGACGCGCGCAGCATCGTGCCCATCGCGTCGACCGTCGCGGCGAAGCGGATGCCCGGCGGCGCCGGCTCGATGAGCACGTCCTTCGGGGCCTTCTTGCCGCCGCCGAGCTCGCGCGCGAGGTAGCGGAGCGCGTCGATCGGCACGCCGAACCGGAGGCCGAGCGCGCCCTTGACGGCACGGAGGATCTCCTCGGGGTGTTGCTTCAGGTACGTGCCGGCTTGGCGGAGCAGCGCCTTCGGGTCGGGCTTGGGCATGGCGGGGGGTCGGGCTCGTCGCTTGCCGGCCGGGCCGGCGTCGGGGTTGTCGGGACCGTGTGAGGAGCGGGATGGGAGCGTCGCCCATCCGGGCGCAGGGGCGCAAGAGGCGTTCAGACGCGCGGGCTGGCGGGCTCGCGCGTGGGCGGCGCGGGGTCGACCGGACCGGTGTTGCCGCCGAGCTCGCGGAGGAGGCCGAGGACGGCGGATCGGGCGCCGTCGCGGAGCGCGACCACGCGCTCCACCTCGCGACGCCCTTCGACGGGGACCGGGAGGGGGGCCCCGACCTTGACGCGGACGAGCTGGCGCTCGTGGGTGCCGGCGGCGATCGAGCCCCGGCGCATCAGCGAGTAGGTGCCCTCGATGGCGACGGGGACGACGGGTGCGGCGGCTCGTACGGCCGCGTAGAAGCCGCCGTTCTTGAAGGGCTGGAGGCACCCGTCGGGCGTGCGCGTGCCCTCGGGGAAGATGAGCAGGGGCTTGCCGCGACGGAGCGTGTCCTCGAAGCGACCGATGACCTCGGCCGCCGCGCGCTTGCCGCTCGAACGCTCGACGGGCACGTGGCCGGCGAGCTTGAGGTGCCAGCCGACGAACGGCACGCTGAGGAGCTCGCGCTTGGCGGCCCACTTGTAGTCGCCGGTCAGCACCGCTCCGAGCACGATGATGTCGACGATGCTCTGGTGGTTGGACGCGTAGAGGAAGGCGCCGGGTGGCACGTGCTCGAGGCCGCTGACCTCGACGTCGAGGCCGAGGCTCCGGCAGCTCGACCGACACCACGCGCGCATCGCCCAGAGGCTGGCGGCGTGGTCGCGGGTCAGGGGTCCGAGGGTCAGCGACACCATACCGTAGCCCACCGTCCTGACGGAGAAGGGCACCCACTGGCGCGCCGCGCGATAGGCCGTCGCGAGGTCCATGATGCCCCGCTATCACCGCCCGCGCGCCGCGCAAACGCGAAGGTTCGTGCGCAGTAACCCGCGAGCGGGCGATCGCGAGGTCAGAGCCCGGGGACCTTGTAGAGGAAGCCCCAGCCGAGCGTGGCAGGGCGCCCCGCCCGGTCGTACTTGACCGTGTGGAACGCCGGGTCGACCACCGCTTGGACCGTCGCCCTCCGCAGCGTGCCGACCCACTCGGCCAGCACCACCTCGCCGGGCTTGGCCTTGAAGCGCACGGGGATCGCGTGCAGCGCGGCCTCGTCGACGATCCGCGCCGCGCCGCCGAAGCCGAGCGCGAGCCAGCGCTTGTGGTCGCCGTCGTCGAGCGGCGAGACGAGCAGGACGTGGTGGTAGTCGGCGCCCTCCCTCAGCGCGGCGTAGTTGCCGGGCGCGAGCCCCTCGACCTGCTTGGCGATGCGGCCGGCCTTCAGGCTCGCCTCCGGCGTGCGCGCGTCGAGGTCGGTGTACCGGACGATCAGGCGGTCGCGGATCTGCCGGAGGAAGATGCCGTGCTTCATCGCGCCCGCGTGCTCGGCGAGCACGGCGTCCCCAGGGCGGAGCTTGGGGTCGTCGGGGACCGGGATCACGTAGCCGGCGTGGACGCGGTAAGGCGGCCCGCCCTTGCCCTCGAGGAGCAGGTCGTCGCCCTCGAAGCCGCTGACGACGGCGGAGTAGAGCACGAGCGTCGAGCCGAGCTTCGCGTCGGCGATCATGGCCTCGGGAAACGCGAAGACGCGCCGGCCGGCGTCGATCTTGACGCGGCGGGGCGGGAGGCCGAGCGGGTTCGGGTCGCGGGACCTCGCGAGCGGCGCGCCGGAGGCGGCGGGCAGCGCGCCGACCGAGGCGCCGGGCGGCGAGGTGGGCGCGCCCCCGTCGTCGGCGGACGCGCGGGCGCTGCTGCCGGCGATCGGCGCGCTGCGACCGCACGCCGACGTCGCGGCGAGGAGCGCGGTAACGCCGAAGGCGGTGGCGAACCGTGAACGCATCGCGGCGAGTCTCACCCGGCACCTCGGAGCGCGGAAGGAGAAACGTGACGCAGGGCGCCTCGGATCAGGCGTCGGGCCAGGGGCGGAGCGCGCCCGCCAGCCGATCGGCCGCTCCGGCGCGATCGAGCTTGCCGCTGGCGGCGACCGGGAGCGCTTCGACGACGCAGCCGCGCCGAGGGCGCTTGTGCGGCGCCAGGCACGCGCGAAGGTCCAAGGCGATCTGGCCGAGGTCGATCGAGCTCGGATTCGCGGGGACGATCGCGCACGCGACGACCTGGCCCCAGCGGGGATCCGGGACGCCGAAGACGAGGGCCTGCCGCACACCCGGGCACGCCTCGAGGACGCGCTCGACCTCGGCGGGGGAGACGTTCTCGCCGCCCGTGACCACGAGGTCGGCGCGCCGCCCCTCGACGTGCAGGTGGCCTCGATCGTCGACGGCGCCGAGGTCGCCCGTGTCGAGGAGGCCGGCGGCATCGAAGGGCTGGTCGAGCGGGGCTCCCCTGCCCTGCCAGTAGCCGCTCAGGCGCGTCGGGCCGCCAGCGAGGATGCGACCGACCTCGCCTACGCCGGCCGCGGCGCCGTCCGGGCGGACGACGCGCACCGTGGTGCCCGCGAGCGGCACGCCGGAGCCGTCGAGCGACACGCCGGGGTCACGCGGGGGCTGGGTCGTGACCTGCGAGCAGAGCTCGGTGAGGCCGTAGGTCGTGAGCGCCGGGACGCGCCGGCGCGCGCACTCCGCGAGCAAGGCGCGGGGCGCGGCGGCGCCGCCGACGAGCACGGCGCGCAGGGAGGCCAGCACGCCCGCGCGGTCCTCCTCGAGGAGAGCGAAGAGCATGGTGGGCACCACGGAGAGCAAGCTCACGCGGTCGCGGGCGATCGCGGCGAGCACGGCGGTCGGATCGAAGCGCGGCACGATCACGAGCGTCCCGCGCGCCGCGAGGCAGCGGGTGACGATCGACAGGCCCCCGACGTGCGCGAGCGGCATCGCGAGGAGCCACCGGTCGTCGGCCCGGACGCCGAGGCGGGCGGCGCTCGCCGCGGCGCTGGCCTCGAACGCTCGACGCGACAGAACGGCGGCCTTGGCGCGGCCCGTCGATCCCGAGGTCTGGACGAACGCGAGCGGCGCCTCGGGGTCGATCGCGCGCGGGAACGCATCGTCGGGGCGAGGGCCGCCGAGGCAGCCGCACGCGGCCGAAGCGAGGTCCTCGATCGCCTCGGTGCCGTGGTCACGGAGGCGCAGATCGAGGGCGGAATCGCGGGCGATCGCGTCGGCCTCGGGTGCGGTGAGGCGCGGGTGGATCGGGACCGCGACCGCGCCGATCTCGGCGATCGCGAGCAAGGCGACGACCGAGTCGACGCGGGCGTGCGCGACGAGGCCGACGCGCGCCCCCGGCCGCGCGCCGGCGCCGGCGAGCGCGACGCCCACGCGGCGAACGCGCGCGGCGAGGGTGTCGAACCGGATCGCCTCGCCGTCAGCGAGGATCGCGACGCGGGAGGCGACGCCCGGCTCCTCGACCGCTGCGAGGACGGAGAGGGGCGAGCTCATGGCGCGGAGCGTAGGCCGAGGCCGGGCGCGGCGACACCGATCACCGCGCCCGCGACGGCGAGCTGCGGCAGGCGCGCGGCGTCCGCCGGAGCGAGGACGCCCGCGGGGTCGAGGCCGCACGCGAGCGGCTCCCGAGGCAGGGCGAGCGCGAGCTCGCAGGCCGCCGCAAAGCCGACCGGCCCGTCGAAGGCGTGCGTGACGACGACGTCGCGACCGAGGGCCTGCGCGCGCGCGGCGATCGCGAGGGCGCGCAAGAGGCCGCCCACGATCGCGGGCTTCACGACGTAGACGGCGCACGCGTCGGCCTCGAAGATCGCCTCCGCCTCGGCCGGATCGGCGAGGGACTCGTCGGCGGCGATCGGCACCGGGGTCGGCCCGAGCCTCGCGAGCTCGCCGCGCGCGACCGGCTGCTCGACGTAGCGCGGCCGGATCGGCGCGAGCGCGGCGAGGCGATCGATCGCCTGATCCGGCGTCCACGCGGCGTTGGGGTCGAGGCGGATCTCGACGTGCGGGAGCGCCGCCCGGAGGCGCGCGAGGCCGGCGAGCTCGCGCGCGAAGCCCGCGTCGTCGCGAGCGCGCAGCTTGATCTTGATCGCGGCGACCGGACGCGCGGCGATCGCCTCGGCGCGCGCGCACAGCTCGGCGGGCGCGAGGTCCGCTTTCACGAGGCCGTTCACGGCGACGCGGTCGTAGGAGCGCGGCCCGCCGATCGCCACGCGCAGCGGAACGCCGCGGCGGCGCGCGACCCGATCGAGCAGCGCGGTCTCGATCGCGAAGCGAGCCGACGGAGCGGCGTGGAGGAGGTGCTCGACCGGCGCGAGCGCCCGCTCGACGACTCCTGCCGCGGCGCCGAGATCGTCGAGGTCCCCGAGCTGGGGGAGCGCCCCGCGGATCGCCGAGATCGCCGCGGCGAGGTCGTCTCGCGCGAAGCCGGCGAGCGGTGCCGCCTCGCCGACCCCCTCGCGACCCGCGCCGTCGCCGATCGAGAGGACGACGCCGGCGCGCCCGTCGGAAGGCTGGAAGTGCCGGATCGAGGAGCTCGCGACGCGCACGGTCGCGTCAGCGCGCGGCGAGCGCGAGGCCCGCCGCGAGCAGCGTCGAGTACGCGAGGAGCAGGCGCGCCGTGCCCCCGAGGTGCGGGTTGAGCGCGCGGCCCTCGGCGACCGCGACCGACCGCGCGATCGACACGGCGAGCGGCGCGGAGGCGAGAGGCAGGAGCACCCAGGGCGACCGCACGAGCAAGGCCGCGAGCCCCACCGGGACCACGTACGCGACCGCGAGGAGCAGGACGTACTCGCCGATCGCGCCGCGGCGCCCGAGGCGAACGGCGAGCGTGCGCTTGCCCGCGCGCGCGTCGGTCTCGCGGTCGCGGACGTTGTTGACGACGAGCACGGCCGTCGCGATCGCGCCGACCCCGATCGCGGGGGGAAACGCGACGATCGGCGCCGCTCCGGTCTGGACGAAGACCGTGCCGACGACCGCGACCAGGCCGAAAAAGAGGAACACGAACGGGTCGCCGAGGCCGTGGTAGCCGAGCGGCCACGGGCCGCCCGTGTACGCGAGGGCGGCCGCGATCGAGGCGAGGCCGATGGCGATCACGGGCCAGCCGGCCACGCTCGCGAGGTAGAGGCCGGCGGGGATCGCCAGCACGATCGCGACGGCCATCGCCGCGCGCATGGCCCGCGGTGACACGAGCCCCGCCTGCGTGACCCGCAGCGGGCCGAGCCGATCGTGCGTGTCGGCGCCCTTCTCGTGGTCGAACACGTCGTTCGCGAGGTTCGACGCGACCTGGAAGCAGAGCGCGCCCCACCCCGCCGCGATCGCGGCCATGAGGTGGACCCCGCCCGCGAGGTGCGCGACCGCGGTGCCCACGAGCACCGGCGCCACCGCGACGGGCAGCGTCGCCGGGCGGCACGCGAGCACCCACACGGCGAGGCGCCCGGGCGGCGGCGCGGCGGCCGCGGCGTCATCGTGGCTCACGGCAGCCTGCGGAACTTCTTGAAGTCGGGCTTGCGCTTCTGGATGAAGGCGTCGCGCCCTTCCTTGCCCTCCTCGGTGAGGTAGAAGAGCAGCGTCGCGTCGCCCGCGAGCTGCTGCAGGCCCGCCTGCCCGTCGCAGTCCGCGTTGAGCGCGCCCTTGAGCAGCCGGATCGCCGTCGGGCTGTGCTGGAGGATCTCGCGGGCCCACTTCACCGTCTCGGCCTCGAGATCGGCGAGCGGCACGACCGTGTTGACGAGCCCCATCTCGAGCGCCTGCTTCGCGTCGTACTGACGGCACAGAAACCAGATCTCGCGCGCCTTCTTCTGGCCGACGATGCGCGCCATGTAGCTTGCGCCGTAGCCTCCGTCGAAGCTGCCGACCTTCGGCCCCGTCTGGCCGAAGCGCGCGTTGTCGGCCGCGATCGTCAGGTCGCAGACGAGGTGCAGCACGTGGCCACCGCCGATCGCGTAGCCGGCGACCATCGCGATGACCGGCTTCGGGAGGGTGCGGATCTGGCGCTGAAGATCGAGCACGTTCAGGCGCGGGACGCCGTCGTCGCCGACGTAGCCGCCCTCGCCACGCACGCGCTGATCGCCGCCGGAGCAAAACGCCTCGGGCCCCTCGCCCGTGAGGATCACGACGCCGATCTCCGCGTCGTCGCGAGCGTCGGCGAACGCGGCCTGCAGCTCGCGCACCGTCTTCGGCCGGAACGCGTTGCGGACCTCGGGCCGGTTGATGGTGACCTTCGCGATCCCCTCGGCCTTCTCGTAGCGGATGTCCTCGAAGCCCTGCACCGGGGCCCACGAAAGCTGGCTCATGCGATCTCCTCTCGTCTCGTCTCTCGCGCTCGGAGCCTCGGCTCCTACCACTCTCCGCCGATCGCCTCGGTCGCGGCCGCGGCGATGGCCGCGCGGAGCGCCTCGACGCGCGCGGCCTCGGCATCGCCGACCACGGCTTCGATCAGGGTCGTCCCCGCCCTCCCCCCCCCTGCGGCCAGCGCCGCGGCGAGATCGGCAGGGCGCCTCGCGCGCGCGAACGCGACGCCGTACGCGCGCGCGAGCGCAGCCAGGTCGAGGTCTGCCGGGGTGGTGAAGAAGCGGCTCAGCGTCCCAGCCGGCACGCGACGCGCGATCGGGAGCTGGTCGAAGATGCGCCCGCCCCCGTTCTGCAGCACGACGATGACGAGCGGCACGTCGACTGCGCGCGCCGCCGCGAGCCCCGAGGCGTCGTGCGCGAAGCTCAGGTCGCCGACGAGCAGCCCGACCGGTCGCCCGCTCGCCGCCGCCGCCCCCGCGGCCCCGGACACGAGGCCGTCGATGCCGCTCGCGCCGCGCTGCGAGAGCACCGGCAACGCGCGCCCGCCCGCGCGGCAGTACGTGTCGAGGTGCCTGACCGCCAAGCTATTTCCGACCGCGAGCAGCGCCCCCTCCGGCATCGACTCGACGAGGCAGCGCGTCGCGCGCCCCTCGCCGAGCGCGTCGCCCTCGGTCGTTCGGTCGACGAGCGGCGACGCTACCGCATCGAGCCGCGCCCACTCCATCGCGTACGGCGACGGGCGAACGCGGTCGGCCAGGCGCGAGGCGAGCGCGCGGACGAAGATCGCGGGATCGACCTGCACGACGCCGCGCGCCGATCCGTCCGGGTCGGGGAACCCGCTCGGCGCCACCACCCACCGCGGCACGTCGCGCAGCTCCGCGAGCGCGCCGGCCCACGCCGACGAGGTCGCGGGCGCGCCGAGCTCGATCACGAGGTCCGGCGCGAGGCGCGCGCGGACCGCCGGCGCGCGCAGCAGGGCATCGAACGACGAGCACACGACCGCGCCGGGCGAAGCCGGGCCGAAGCGGACCTGGCTCGTGGCCTCGGCGAGCACCGGGAAGGCGGCCTTGCGCGACAGCTCGCCGACGGCGGCGCGCAGGCCGTCCTCGCGCGCCGGGCTCGGACCGCACACGAGGAGGCCGCGCGAGGTGGCGGCGACGCGCGCCGCGAGCTCCGCGACGAAGCCGGGATCCGGCTCGATCCGCCCGGCGACGACGCGAGGCGACCCGCGCGCGACGATCGCCTCGACGTCCGCGCTCCACGGCTCGGAGTCCGGTGCGTCCACCGGCTCGAGCGGCTTGCGGAAGCGGACGTTCACGTGGACGGGCCCGGGCCGCGCCCCCGTCGCCGCCGCGACCGCCTGCGCCGCGACCCGCGCGATCGCGCGCAGCGCCTCGGGCGTGGGATCCGGCTGGCCGACGTCGGCTGCGTACCGCACGAACCCGCCGAAGAGGCGGCTCTGATCGATCGTCTGCGACGCGCCGCAGTCGTGCGCCTCCCACGGGCGATCGGCGGTGATCACCACGATCGGGATCCCCGCCGCATCGGCCTCGACGACGGCGGGCAGGTAGTGCGCGGCCGCCGTGCCCGACGTGCACACGAGCACGCTCGGTCGCCCCGTCGCGCGCGCCTGACCGAGCGCGAAGAACGCGGCCGATCGTTCGTCGAGGACCACGTGGGCGCGGATCCCCGGGTCGTCCGCGATCGCGATCACGAGCGGCGTCGAGCGCGATCCGGGGCTCACGACGACGTCGACGACCCCGCTCGTCGCGAGCCCGCGCAAGAGCACGCGCGCCCACGCGAGGTGAAGGTTCGTCGGTGCGCCGCTCACGACCCGGCCCCCAGCGCCGCGACCATCGGGCGGAGCTTCGCGCGCACCTCGGCCAGCTCGAGCTCCGGCACCGAGCCGAGCACGATGCCCGCGCCCGCGTAGAGGTCCGCGTGATCGCGCGAGCACAGCGCCGCGCGGATCCCCACCGAGAACGCGCCGTCGCCCGCCGCGTCGAACCAGCCGACCGCCCCCGTGTACCAGCCCCGATCGTGCCGCTCGCTCCGCGCGAGCCACGCCAGCGCCTCCGCGCGCGGCACGCCGCCGACCGCGGGCGTCGGGTGGAGCGCGGCGACGAGGTCGAGCACGTGCCCGCCCGGCCCCCGCTCGGCGCGCACGGGCGTCCACAGGTGGTGGACGTTCGTCAGCGTTCGCACGCGAGGATCGACCGCAGCCTCCACGCCGACGCACGTCCGCGCGAGCGCCGCGCAGACCGCGCGCACGACGAGATCGTGCTCGGCCCGCTCCTTCGCGCTCGCGAGGAGCGCCGCGGCGCGCGCGTCGTCGTCGCCCGGGCGCGCGCCTCGACCGATCGTGCCGGCAAGCGCGTCCGCCTCGACGACGCGCCCGCGCAGCGAGACGAGCCGCTCGGGCGACGCCCCCACGAAGACGCGCCCGTCACGCTCCACCGCGAACCTCGCGCAGTCCGGGTACGCCCGACCGAGCCGCCCGATCACGGCCGCCAGATCGATCGGCCGATCGAGCGCCACGCGCGTGTGCAGAGAGAGCGCCGCCTTCACGAGATCCCCGGCCTGTATTCGCGCGACGAGCTCGGCGCAGCGCGCGAGGAACTCCGCCTCGTCGGTCGCGCACGAGACCGCCTCCGCGCGCGCGCCGGTCGCAACCCTGGGCCGATCGTCCGCCCCCGCAGCGGCCGCCGCCTCGACCGCGTCCGCGAAGGCCGCGGCCTCGCCCTGCAACGCCTCCGCGGCCCGCGACCCCGCCGGGCCCGCGAGGCGCACGAACGCCCTCACTCCGTCGGTGAAGTAGAGCGCGCGCGGCATCGTGAAGCTCGCGTCGGCGAAGCCCGTCCACGGGGCCGCGCGGGCGGCGGTCGGCGCGAATGCGAGCCCGCCGAAGAGGCGCGGAGCGGGGGCCCGATCGGCTCCGACCGCGCGCACCTCGGTCACCCCGTCGAAGACGCGGTCAGCGCGCGCGCGCAGGTCCTCGAAGCGCCCCTCGCCGCGCGCATCGACGCGCACCGCCGCGCCGAACCCCACGAACGCAGAGCGCCCATCGCCCTCGTCCGCGTCCCACACGGTGACCGGCCCCGCCCCGCCGAGGCGCAGCGCGACCTCGGGCGACACGACCGCCGCGGGGCGCGTCACGACGACGATCGCCTCGACCGCCGGCCGCGACGCGGGCCCGGGCCCCGCCTCGAACGCCACGCCCGAGAGGCTCACGTGCCTTCCGCTCGCGCCGGCTCGGCGACGTAGAGGTTGGCCGCGCCGAACGCGAACGGCACGATCTCGACCACGCGCAGCCCGGAGCCCGCCATCACGGCGCCGAACTCCTCGGCGGGCGGAAACGCCGCGATGGACCGCTGGAGGTAGCCGTACTCCGCGGCGCCCGATAGCGCCGCGCCCACGCGCGGCACCACGACGTGCACGTGGAAGCGCGCGAGCGCCCCGAAGAAGCCCGATCGAGGCTCGCCGAGCTCGAGGATCGCCACGCGCCCGCCGCGCCGGGTGACGCGCGCGATCTCGGCGAGCGCGCGCGGCCGGTCGGGCACGTTGCGGATCCCGAACGCCATGCTCACCGCGTCGAAGCTCGCGTCCTCGAGCGGCAGCCGCTCGGCGTCGCCGAGCACGAACCGCACGCGAGAGTCGAGCCCGAACGCGCGCGCCTTCGCCTCCGCCCGCACGAGCATCTCGCGCGACGGATCGAGCCCGACGAGCGTCACCTCGGGGTGCTTGCGCGCGACCTGAAACGCGAGGTCCCCCGTTCCCGTGGCGAGGTCGAGCACGCGCGCCCCCGACCCGAGGCGCAGCTCGCGCACGGCCCTGCGGCGCCACGCCTGATCCAGGCCGAGCGACAGGATCCGGTTGAGGAGATCGTAGCGGTGCGCGATGAGGTCGAACATCTCGCCGCTGCCCGCGCGCGGCGCGCCCGTCGGATCGGTCGTCGCGCTCATCGGCCGCCCCCCGTGATCTCGGCGGCGAGGCGCGCGAGATCCACCATCGGCAGCGCCTGCGGCCCGTCGCTCAGCGCGCTCGCCGGGTCGTCGTGCACCTCGACCATCACGCCCGCCGCGCCCGCCGCGATCCCGGCGCGCGCGAGCGGCGCCACGAGGTCGCGGCGCCCCGCGCCGTGCGACGGGTCGACGACGACGGGCGCGCGGTGAACGTGCGCGAGCAGCGCCACGGCGCCGAGATCGAGCAGGTTGCGCGTCGACTCGTCGAACCCGCGCACTCCGCGCTCGCAGAAGACGACCGCCGCGGCGCCGCTCGCGAGCAGGTGCTCGCCTGCGAGCAACCACTCCTCGATCGTCGCCGCCATCCCCCGCTTGAGCAGCGCCGCGCGCCCCGTCTGCCCGACCGCGCGCAAGAGCGCGAAGTTTTGCATGTTGCGCGATCCGATCTGGACGAGGTGCGCGTGCTCCGCGACGACGGGCACGTCCGCCTCGCTCATCACCTCGGTCACGACCCTGAGGCCGGCCGCGTCGGCCGCGCGCCGCATCCAGCCGAGCGCGATCTCGCCGTGCCCGTGGAAGGCGTACGGGCTCGTGCGCGGCTTGAACGCGCCCCCGCGGAGGAACGCCACGCCGATCGCCGCGAGCTCGGCGGCGACCCCGCGCGCGTGCGCCTCGGACTCGATGCTGCACGGCCCGCAGAGGAGGACCTTCCGATCGGCCCCGAAGCGCACGCCCGCGATGTCGACGGTCGGCCCCTGCCGATCGACGAGCGGCCACGCCGGCGTGGACGACGTGACCCCGATCACGCCCTCCACGCGCGCGAGCTCGTCCGGGTCGACCGCGGCCGAGCACGGAGCGATGACGTAGTGCGCGACCCGACCGCTGCGATCACGCTCGACCCGCGCGACCCACAGGCCCCGCGCGACAATCTCGCGCAGGACGCGGGACGGGTCGGCGTCACTCTTCAACGAGACGATCATCGTCACTTGCTCCGGTGCAGGGTGGCGACCGCGACGCTCTCGAGCGCCGACCGTGCGCGCCCCGGCGGCACGGCGTCGAGCGACCGGATCGCGGCGCCGCAGAGCTCCTCCGCCGTCGCGAGGCACTGCGCGACGACAGCAGGAGCGGACGCCGCCGCCGCGAGCCGCGCGATCACGGCGTCGCTGATCTCGGCGTCGGGCGCGACGTGGTCGTCGAGCAGGCGCCGCACGGACGGGTCGCGCTCGGCCGCGACGATGAGCGGGTACGTCATCTTGCCCTCGCGCAGATCGCAGAGGACGCTCTTGCCGGTGACGTCCGAGTCGCCAGCGACGTCCAGCACGTCATCGACGACCTGGAACGCCACGCCGAGATCGCTGCCGAACGCCTCGAGCGCGTCGCACGCGCGACCGTCGACGCCGCCGGCCCGCGCGCCCGCAAACATCGCCCAACGGAAAAGCGACGCCGTCTTGCCGCGGGCGACCTCGAAGTACTCGTCGCGGCTGGTGCCGGCGCGCCCGCGCCTCGCGAGCTGGAGGGCCTCGGCCACGACCAGCTCCTTGATGACGCCGAGCATCCGGTCGAGGACGTCGGGGAGCCCCGCCGCACGGATCCGCCCGAGCGCCTCGACGAGCAGCCAGTCGCCGCCGAAGATCGAGGCCGCGTTGCCGTAGACGATGCGCGCCGCGTCCACGCCTCGCCGCTTCTCTCCGAGATCGACGACGTCGTCGTGCAGCAGCGTCGCCGCGTGCACGAGCTCGACCGCGATCGCGAGCTCGCGCGCGGCGGGCGTGAAGCCCACGCCCGTTCGCGCCGCGAGCGCCACGCACAGCGGCCGCAGCCGCTTGCCGCCGACCGCGAGCAGGTGCTGCGCGCTGCGGTGCGCCAGCGATTCGCCGGCGCCGGTCGTGGCGAGCGCCCCCTCGATTTCGTCGAGATCGCTGCCGAGGAACGCCCGCATCTCGCCGAGCCGCTCGGCCGTCGCGTCGAGCCCGCGGACGCCGCAGCCGGACTCGAGGCTGCCGAGCACGTCCCGCGCGGCGATCGCGCGCGCCGCGGGGTGCGGGGCGTACGCGCCGTGCGGATCGAGGAGCTCGGTGGAACCGACCAGGATGCTCATTCGAAGGGACCTCCGGAGACGAGCGCGCCCGTCCGCGCCGCGAGGCGACGCGCCGGATCACGCCGAGAGAGAACGCCGAGGAAGCGGGTCAGGCCTTGCGCCGCTGCACGGAGCGGAGCGGGAAGCTCACGAGATCACCGAAGCGCGTGAAGTCCACGCGCCGCGACTTGATGAAGCCGTCGAGGGCCGTCTGGGCCACGAGCACGAACGCGAGCAGGCGGTTGGCGCGGTCGAGGGCCACGACCGCCTCCGCGCCGCGCGCGCGCCCGAGGATGGCAGCGGCCTCCTCGAGGCGCTGCCGGACCGAGCCGGCGAGCAGCCGCTCGCGCTCGTCGAAGACCTTGGAGATCATCTTCCAGAAGTCCGTCTCGGCCTCGAAGAACTCGCGTCGCTCGCCCGGCCGCCACACGCGCCGGACGACGCCCCAGCGCTGCAGCTCCGTCAACGCCATGCTGACCGCGCCGGCGGACATCTGCAGGCGCTCGCCGATGTCGGCCGCGGGCGTGGGGGTCGCGCCGAGGAAGAGCACCGTCCACACCCGGCCGAGGACCTTGCGGAAGCCCCAGTGCTCGATGATGTCGCCGATGGCATCGGCGGCGAGCAGCTCCGCGCGGAGGATGTCGGGGGAGGGCGAGGTCATGGCGAACGCGGACGCTTGAAGTTTCAGAACCTTCTGAAACCTTGTGCCGAGAACTCGGCAGTGTCAAGCGCGAGGGACGAGTTTTCTGCGGCGTGCGCACCGCGTGCGGCGGCGTGCGCCGCGGCGACCGCGGGCCGGCCCCGTCGTCGCGACGCCGCGCGCGGAGGCTCTCGACGACCTCGACCCGGGCTCGCGAGAGTCGGGATATTCCCTGCGCCGGAGCCTCGCGCCGCAGGCTGCTCGGCCGAGTCACCCGGGCTACTTTCCAAGGCGGCCCCGCGAGGCGTACGATCACCGCAGTTTTGTGAACCGAGTCGTCGTCCTACCCGAACACGGCCGCCTCCTCGTGGCCACCGACCTGCAAGGGAACGTGGGCGACTTCCTGCGCGTCGAGGCGGTCTTCGAGGAAGCCCTCGGCGCCCCGGGCGGCGCGGTCCTCGTCGTGACGGGGGACCTGGTGCACGGCCCCGAGATCGACGAGCGGGACTGGCCGGACTACCTCGGGACGTTCTACCGCGGCGACTCGAAGGAGGTGCTGGAGCGGGCGTTCGAGCTGCAACAGCGCCACCCCGGGCGCGTGCACTACCTGCTCGGCAACCACGAGCACGCGCACGTCGGCGGGCCGGTCGTGTCGAAATTCTTCCCCGACGAGGCGCGCCGGCTCGAGGACTTGCTCGGGCCCGCCGAGACGTCGCTGGTCCGCGACTGGATTTCCTCGTGGCCCTTCATCGCGGTCGCGCCGCTCGCCGGCCTGTGCATGTTGCACGCGGCTCCGCACGCCAGGATCGAGAGCGCCGCGGAGGTCGAGCGGCTTCCCCTCGACGGCTTCTTCGACGTGCCGCTGGAGGAGATGGCGACGCGCGGCGCGCTCGGGGCGCTGCTCTGGGCGCGCACGACGACCACCGAGCGCGGCAACGAGTTCCTCCGCGCGCTCGACCCGCGGCTCCGGGTCGCGGTGTACGGGCACGACGTCGTGCGCACGGGCTTCGCAATCGACCGCGAGCCGCTGCTCTGCGTGTCGACGAGCTTCGGCTGCTTCGACGGCGACAAGCTCTACCTGAGCTGGGACCTGTCGGATCGCGCGGCGAGCGCCGCGGACGTCGCCTCGCGCGGGCTCGTGGCGCTGCACCCGACGGCGCCCCAGGTGCACCGCGACCCGACGATCTCGTCGAGCGGCGTGCGCTGAGCCGAGGGGCGACCGCGGAGCACGTCGACGAGCGCGTCAACCGATGGCGACCAGGCCGAGGACGACGTCGTCCCACTCGTCGTCGACGAGGCGCGCTGCGTCGTCGAAGCACTCGACCATCGCCTCGCGCGCGACGTCGGGCCATGCCTGGTGGGAGTGGCCCGTGAGCCGCACGCGATCGGCGGCGAGGAAGCGCGCGTAGGCGCCGCGCAGCGCGCCGAGGTCCGCGACGAGGTCGGACGCGGTCGCTTCGCGCTCACTTCGCCGGCCGCGAGAACTCGACGCGCAGGGTGCTCTCGGCCGTGGTGCTCTGACCGGGGGCGCTGCCTTGCGCGACCTCGACGTCCATCGCCGACTCGACGGTCATCGTGCCGCTCTCGGGCGCGACGCTCGCGAGGTCGAGGCGCGTGACGCCCCTGCCCGACGATCGGAACCTGCGCACGCGCGCCGTCACGCCGTCCGGAAGCCCGGGCGTCTGCACCCTTTCGCTGGCGGCGACCTGGGTGAGCGTCACATCGAGCACCGCCTTGCCGCCTTCGCGCGCGGTGAGCGTGTAGGTCGCGAGCTGGAGCAGGTCGGGACCGGCCGCCGAGACGCGGGAGACGACGCGCCAGCGGGCGCCGACGCCGACCGGCTCGGACGGGAGCGGCGCGACCATGGCCTCGAAGGACTGGCTCACTCCGCCGAGGATCTGGGCACTGGCCCGAGGCGCGTCGGCGGGCGCCTTGGCGACGAGATCGTGGACCCGCCCGCTGGCGCTCACGCGATAGCTGAGCGCGAAGCCCTTGAGCCCGTCCATCGCCGGCCGCAGCGCGTCCGCCATCGCCGCCTGCGCGGCGCCGCTTGGCTCGACGGCGACCCGGGTGAGCTTCGCGTCGACGTGGGCGTCACCCTTCGCGTCGACGTCGCCGGTCGTCATGTCGAGGGTGAGCGCGAGGCGCGGGATCGCGGTCGGCTGCACGGCGCGGTCGGCGTTCTTGACGCCCATCGTCATGTCGAGCGACATCCCGAGGGGCACGCGCGCGCCCTTCGCGAGGGCGTACGCGAGCGGGGCGCGCGGCTCGGCCCCCGGCTCGACGAGGCGGACCGTCGGGGCGCGGCCCGCCGCGACCACCTTGTCCGCGACGCCGGCGCCGAGGATGCCGCTCGCGGGAGCTGCCGGGAAGTCGCCATCGGCGACGCCTGGGCGCACGGACGGGGCCGACGCGGAGCTCCCGGGCCCGAGGACGGCCGCAAGCTCCGCGGTCGACGCGGGCGGCGAGGCGGACGCCGAGGCGGCGGTCTGGCCAGCGGAGGGCGTGGCGGGCTCGCACGCGGTCACGAGGAGCACGGTCGCGGCGATCGTGGCGCGCGCGGCGAGGCTTCGGTAGGGCGGAGGCCACATGAGCTCCGCTTACCACGGAGGCGCGGCGGCCGACCACCACGGCCGGTCGGCGCCGTGGCGAGGGCGCTCACGAACCTGGCTCGTTCGACGCTGCGAGCCTTGCGCCGCGACGGAAAGGTTGCTTCCTTCATGGCAGGCGGGCGACGGTTCCGGCCGCATGCGGACGCGAAGCAACTTCCTCGAAGGGCTCCTCGGGCTCCACGCCTTCGACACGCTCGAAGTGCGTCGTGGCGCGTTCCGACAGAGCTTCGCCCAGCTCGGGCTCGACGCTCCTGTGGATGCGTCCGGTCTCCTCGACGGGATCCGGCCCGAGGCGCTCGCCGCGAGCGCGCAGCTCGCCCTCGCGGACGGCCTCTTCGACGACCTCTCGTGGCTTGCGCCGCAGGCCGCCGCGGTCGCGCTCTACGAGATCGCGAGCGCGCTGCCGGTCGGGGACGAGAAGCGCGAGATCGGCCGCCGGGTGCTGGCGATGTTCCACGAGGGCGACGCCGCGACGTTCGTCACGCTCGCGTGCCGCATGGCCACGACCTCGTCGCGCTGGCTCGCGGGCGCCGGCGTCCGCGCGCGCATCGCGTTGAGCTTGTCACTGCCCGCGACCGCCGGCGTTCCGGTCGATCCGCTCGCGCTCGCGCTCGCCGCACGCCGCGAGCTCGCTCGGACCTGGATCGCGGGCGAGGGCGCCGGATCGCTCCCCCAGCGCCGCCTCGCCGCGCGCCTGCTCGAGCGCGCCGCCCGCGAGGCCGCGCGCCGCGCAGCTCAAGACGACGTCAGCGCGCTGCGCGTGTTCCGCGGGGTGCTCACGCTGCGCGACACCGGCGGCGCGACCGGGCCCAGGTCGAGGGCCGCGCTCTACGCGGCCGACTCCGTCACGTCGACGTGGCGCGCGCTGCTCGCCGACCGCGAGACCCTCGTCTGGCGGCACGTCGCCTCGGCGCGCGGCCTCCTCGTGCACGCGCTGCCGGAGCTCGGCGATCACATCGAGGACCTCCTCGATCCGGAGCTCTCGCCCACGGAGTGGCGACGGGGCGCGACCTCGCTCGTCGCGAGCATCGCGTGCGTGCCCGAACGCGCGCTGCCGCGGGCGATCGCGCTCCTTCGAGGGCCGCTAATCGAGCAGGACCCAGGCATCGCGACCGCCATGATCTGGGGCCTCCCGCGCGCCGCCGACGCCGAGCCCGAGGCGGCCGAGGAGCTTCTCCGCGCCATCGTCGCCGCGTCGCCCATTTCGATCGCGGAGGGCCTCGTCGAGCTCGAGGCGGAGCTCGGATCGTTCGGCGCGCGCAGCGTCGAGGCGTGCGCCCGCGCGCTCACCTCGTCGCTCTCCGCTCCCGGACCGGACGACGGGTTGACGGCGCTCGCGCGCGCCGTGCTGCGCGATCTCTCCGGGGGCGAGGAGAGCGAGCTCGGCACCGCGATCCACCGCGCCGTCGACGCCTTCGTCACGGAGGGATCGCGCGCGGCGCACGCCTACGCGGTCGACGCGCTCGCGGTCGCCGAGGGCATGGTGAGCGCGCTCGAGGCGCTCGACGTCGACGACGAGGAGACGGCGCAGGCGAGCCTGAGCCGCCGCACGTCGGTCGGGCTGCTCCGAGACCTCGACGCGGGCCTGCTCGAGTCCGGGGCGCTGAAGAGCCTGCTCCTGCTCGACCGGCGGGCGAGCGACGAGGCGTCCGGCGTCGTCGAGCTCGACGACCTCGACGAGCGCCTCGCGGCGTTCCTCATCCGCCGCGAGCGCGAGCCGTCCCCGCCCAACCCGCCGCACCTCACGCTCCACCAGCGCCAGCTCCGCGCGCTGCTCCACCTCGTCGACGGCGAGAGCGCCGACTTCGGAGACGACCAGGAGCACCGCGCGCGCGTCCGGGCGCGCTGGACGGCAGCGTCGAGCGTGCTGCTCTCGCGGATGCTCGGGGAGACGGCAAGCTCCCCGCTGCGCCGCGCGACCGCGGCGACCCTCGCGCGAACGCTCGACGCTCTCGTGCGCGACGGCGCCGCGGACCCGTCCGACGTCCTGCTATACGCGGCGACGCACGTCCGCGCCCCCGAGGACCTCGCGGTCCTCGCCGAGGCCAGCATGCACGCCGACGTGCGGCAGCTCCTCGCGCGCTACGCGGCCTTCGCCGGCAGCGACGCCCGCGCCGGCGAGCCGCTCTCGACCGACCCGGCCTCGCTCGCGCGTACCGAACCGCGGATCCGCGCCCGCATCGCCGCGCTGAAGACGCTCGTCGACGAGGTGCCCGCGGACGCGTCCCAGCGGACGGACGTCGTCGCCGGGACGCTGTCGCGCCTCGCGCGCGCCATCGAGAGCGTCCTGTCGGCGACCTCGCTGATGGCCCTCATCCCGGGTCCCTCGTCGGCGGATCGATCGGCGCTCGACGCGCTCCAGACCGCGATCGCGCGGCTCGGCCAGCTCACCGTCGGCGCGCGCCACCGGTGCGGCGAGGAGATCGACGACGCCACGCCCAGCCTCGCGACCACGGTGCCCCTCGCCGTGGCGGCCAAGCGCGCGGTCGACGAGGAGCCCGGGCCGCGCCTCGACCTCGGGCACGCCATCGACTCGACCGTCCAGGCCGCGAGCGCGAACATCCCTCTCGCGATCGCCGACGTCGTCGGCCTCGTCCTCGACCGCCTGCTCGACCTGCCTGCCGAGCGGTCGAGCCGACAGGACTACCGCGTCGCGCCACCAACCGAGATCGCGCTGCCCGCGTGGCTACCGAGCCGCCGCACGCTCGGCGGGTTCTACGTCGTCCGCCCGCTCGGCGGCGGAGCGTGCGGCAGCGTGTTCGTGGTCACGCGCGCCGACGAGCGGCACGACCTCGACGCCGAGCGTTTCGCGCTCAAGGTCCCCGACTACGACGCGATCGCGGCCCGCAGCGTGTCCGAGGCCGAGTTCCTGCGCCTGTTCCGGCAGGAGGCGGGCGCGCTGCTCTCCGTCCCCGAGCACGCCTGCCTCGCGCGCTTCGTGACGTTCGACGCCGGCGCGCGACCGAAGCCGATCCTGGTCATGGAGCTCGTCGAGGGCGCGTGCCTCGACCAGCTGCTCGCCACGCGCAGCCTGACGGTCGCGACCTCGCTCTGGGTGCTCGACCGGATCCTCGCCGGGCTCGAGGCCATGCACGGGGTCGGCGTCGGCCACCTCGATCTCAAGCCCTCGAACGTGGTGCTGCGCGGAGGGACCGATCCCGTGCTCGTCGACTTCGGCCTCGCCGGCCGCCACGTCCGCCCGGGCTGCGCGACGGTGTGGTACGGCGCGCCCGAGGTCTGGGGCATCGTGCGCGACGGCGCGTGCGGCACACCGATGGAGGCTGACGTGTACAGCTTCGGGTGCCTCGCCTACGAGGCCCTCACGGGCGAGTCCTTGTTCGATGCCCCGAGCGACGTCGCGCTGATCTCGGCGCACCTGGTGCACGACGGCCTACCGGACCCGGTCAAGCGCCTCGCGCGCGTGCCGCGCTTCGAGCAGCTCGCCTCGTTCCTCTACGGCTGCCTGCGCCACGCGCCGCGCAACCGCCCGCGCGCGGACGAGCTCCGCTCCGCGCTGGCCGACCTCGCGCCCGCCCTCGTCGGGCTGCCGTGGCCGCTCACTCCGAACGCAGCGCCACCGCTCCGCAACTCCGCCCGCCCTACCCGCTGACGCCGGCCCTCCGCGTTCGATCGCGGAGAGCCCAGCGGCACGCTACTTCTTGGTCGGCGCGACGGGCTTTGTCGGCGCGGTCGGCTTGATCGGGACGGCCGTGGCCGTCGTCGGCGGCTTCGCCGTCGGCGGCGTCGCGGGCGGCACGGCGACCGGGGGCGGCGCCACCGGCGACGGCGCACGCATCGCGGGCTGCGAGGCCGCCGGCTGCGAGACGACGCGCGGCTTCTTGCCTGCATCCATCGCCAGCGCGATGCCGACGACGACCGCGACGATGGCGAGCGAGAAGAAGAAGATCTTCCAGAACGACCACGGCGCCTTGCCGACGACCTCGCCCGTCTGGCCGTTCACGAGGAAGCGGTAGGGCTTGTCGCCGTAGCGGTAGGCGGCGATCCAGATCGGCAGCAGCACGTGCTTGAACGTCACCGCGGAGAACTGGTTCTGCACGCTGAGGTTGCGCTGCGTGTCGCCCGGCACGTCGCGCGAGCACTTCTGCTCCTGCCCCGCCGACATCGACAGCTGCGCCGTGCCCCACGCGGGCATCAGATCGACGGCGTACGACTCGGCCCGCCAGCCTGCTAGGTAGTGCGGCTGATACGGGATGAGCTGCTTCGTGTCGAACGTCTGGAACTTCGCGACCAGCTCGGGGGGCAACCCCTTGCCCGCGCAGACGAGCGTGTCGTCGTAGAAGTCCGACCGCTGCCCCCACGCAGACTCCCAGCGGACCTTCTGCACCCGGCGCGACTGCTGGTTGCCGTTCGAGTCGGTGTAGTACTCGGTCTCGTAGTAGTAGTAGCCGGCGTCGGCCGTCCAACGCGACGCCACCTGCGCGTCGAAGGTCCAGAAGGGGATGTAGACGCCCCCCATCTCCTGGAGCTTCGCCATCTTCCGGAGGTCGTTCGGCCGGAACCACAGCGATCCGAGCCACTGCGCGAAGAGGTTGTTCGCGGCGGCCTTGTCGACCTTGAACGGGACGAGCGACTCGGGCCGGATCTGGGTGCCCGCAGCCTCGCGCGACAGGACCTGGTGCGAGCCGCAGAACGCGCACTTCGCGGTCTGCTCGCCGGCCGAGACGCTGACGGTGGCGCCGCAGTCGTTGCAGGCGACCTCGGTGACGGGCGCGCCGAGACCGCGCTGAGCGAGCCGGAGCCCCTCCTCGATGGGGATCTCGCGCGGCGCCGCGGCGGGGCCTGCGTGCGACTCCGGCACCGCCTGCTGGTGCCCGCAATAGGGGCATTTCAGCGCCTGCGAGCCCGCGTCGTAGTGGAGCTTCGCGCCGCAGTTCCCGCAGGGGAACGACTGACCAGCTTCGTTCGGCGGTTCTACCGCGGGGTATTCCACGTCCGTCTCCTCGCGGCGCACGCTACCACGAACCCGCGGCTGGGCGTCCGCGTCGGGAGCGCCCCCCAGGGCGCCGCGCCGCTAGCGGGTGCGAGAGACCGGCGTCTTCGCGCGCCCGGTACGCGTGGACGCGGGGCCGCGCGCGCTGTCGGGCGCCGCCACGACCGCCGCGGCCCGCGCGCGCGCCGCGCCCGCGCCGTCGACGTCGATCTCGACGCCGAGCGCACGACACCTGCGCACGAGCCGGTCGGCGTCCACGTCCGGCACGACGAGCAAGCCAGCGGGCGGCGACGGATCGACGAAGAGCTCCGACGCCGGCTTGCGGGTGCGCAACAGCTCGCGGATCTCCGGGTCCTCGATCCACAGGAAGCCGGAGGCAGCGACGAACGCCGCGCGGCCCATCACCACGCTCGCCTGCACGAGCAGCCGCGACAGCCCCTCCGACAGCGGCGCGATCGCCTCGATGCGCCCCCGCACGGCGTCGGTCTCGAGCCCGGCGGAGAGCGCGCGCGCGATCGACGGCGGCGTCAGGACGAGGTCGAGCTCGGCCCCCACGCGCCCGAGCTCGGCGAAGTGAACGAGCGCGAGCACCGCCGCGACCCGCGTGGCGGCGCCGATGCGGAGGACCTGCGTGTCGAGGAAGCGCGCGGGGGCGACGTCGAAGGCGGGCTCACCGCTCTGAAGCATCGCGCGGCCGCGCGGCGTCATGCGGAGCGCGGTCGCCTCCCCTCCGGCGCCGACGTCCTCGGGACCGCCGCCGAGATCGAGGATGCCGAGCACCGGCAGCGTCTCGAGGGCAATGCGGCGCGCGACCTCGAGCACCGTCGGCGGATCGATCGCGGCGCGCTCCGCCCAGCGCCGGAGGAGGCGCTCGATGCCGGGGATGCGCTCGTCGGCCGCGAGGTAGCCCTCGAGCGCCTGCCACGGGACCCATCGCCCCTCCCCGAGGTCGGTGAGCGCCTCGAGCACCATGTGCCGGAGCGCGCCGATCGGGCTCGCGTCGCGCGCGTCCGCCGCGACCCGGAGCACCTCGCGATCGGTCCGCGCCTCGTCCCACGCGCCGCCCCGACGCCACGTCGTGAACAGGAGCGACGTGAGCTCGTGCAGCGCGAGCGATCCGGGCGGCGTCGCGACCGACGCCGCGCTGGAATCCCAGAGACCGACCGCGCGCGACAACGCGACGACCATGCCGACCGCGTCGACGTCGCGGCCGATCCGCTGCGCGAGGCGCGTGACGAGCGAGCGCGGGGTGCCGACGCCCGGGCGCACTTCGTTGCCCGGCTCGCGCACCGCGAACGCGAGCGCGACCGCGAGCGGGGCGGGATCCGCGGCGAAGCGGGCGCGCCGCGGAGCGTGGTCCTCCTCGATCACGAACGACCGGATCTCCGAGCGGCGCAGGTCGCGCTGCGCTCGACGCGCGGCGCCCACGATCGTCGCCACCTCGGTCGGTACCGCGTGCCGGTTGGGGTGGATCGGGATCAGGAACGCGCGGCGCTCGAGCGCGAAGCCGGCACCGCGACGGCTCGCCGTCACGCCGCCCGCGCCGCGCAAGCGCATCGGCTCACGCTCGAGATCGAGCAGCTCCTGGGTGTCGACCTCGCCGCCGACGCTCTCGACCGCCTCGAGGAGACGGCGCTCGACCGGCGCGAGCTTGTCGATCTCGACCGCGAGCCGCCCGGGATCGCGCAGCACTTCCCACGCCACCTCGAGCGAGAGCGCGATCGGCGGCGTCGCCGGACGCCCCAGGTGATGCGACGCAATCGCGCTCACGGTCTCGAACGGGGCCTGCGCGATCAGCGCGCGGAGCGAGCGGGGATCCTCGCTCTCCCAGCTCTTCAGCTGGACGAGGAACGCCGCGGGCAGGACGAGCTGGATGCCGCCCCCCGTCTTGCGTGCGTACACGACGCCGCGCCCGAGCAGCGCTTCGAGCCCAGCAGGAACCACCGGCACGACGAGCAAGCCGCCGGCCTCCGCGAGGCGATGCAGCAGCTCGCGCGATGCGGTCGGCAAGCGGGCCGGCTCGCGCACGTCGGGCAGTCCGACGAGCGCGCGGGCGGCCTGCGACGGCACGTCGATTCGCTTGTTCGGGTCGATCCGGATGCCGAGTCGCCCGATCAGCGCCTCGAGCTCGGACTCGGGCAGCGCCCGGAGGATCTCGTCCAACCGGCGAGGGCCCGCATCGGGAAGCTCGCTGGCGGGGGCGGCACCGCGAGCGCGGCGAGTTCGAGTGGATTCTGCTGCGGGTTCCATCTTGGGGTCGGTCGACGCCGGGCCCGCCCGAGGAGGGGCGAGGCCGTGTCGTCCGCTGCGGGGCTCCGTCGGAACGCCCCCGTAAACCCGGCGAAATGGCGCCGCGGCCGCGTGAGCGTGAGCCTCGAAGGGTACACCGGGGGGCCTGCCCCACGCAGCAAAAGAGCGCACGCCGCGCGGCGAAATCACCTTGATTCCATTGCAGAAATGCGATCTCTCGCCGTGCTGCGCAGCGACGTCGCGTGCTCGCTCGCCGAGACGCAGCCGTTGCGCGCGCGGGGTCGGACCGAAGGATCGACGAGGTGACGTCGACGCGCGCGGCTCGCGCCCTCGAACGCCCGCGCGCCATCCGTAATGGACTCTTCGCGAGCGGTGCTAGGATGCGCTCCCCGCATGATCCTCCGAGATCCGGTCCACGGGCTCGTGGCCTTCGAGAGCGAGGAGGACGCGATCGTCACGCGACTCCTCGCCACCCGCGAGGTGCAGCGGCTACGTCGCATCCGCCAGCTCGGCCTCACCTCGCTCGCGTTCCCCGGCGCGGAGCACACCCGCTTCGCCCACGCCATCGGCGCGGCGCACGTCATGCAGCGCTTCCTCGCGCGCCTGCGGCAGATCGACGGCGAGCTGCCCTTCTGGCGCCGCGTGACGAGCGAGCGCGCGCGCGACGCGATCGCCGCGGCGCTGCTGCACGACGTCGGTCACGGCCCGCTCTCGCACCTGTTCGAGGACGCGATGCCCGGCGCCATGCGCCACGAGGCGTGGACCGAGCGCATCCTGCTCGACCCGACCTCCGAGGTGAACCGGGTGCTCGTCCGCGACGACCCGAACCTCCCTCGCCGCGTGGCGGAGCTCGTCCGCGGCGAGCACGAGCTGCCGTACCTCGCAAAGGCGGTGAGCGGCACGTTCGACGTGGACCGCTGCGACTACCTGCTCCGCGACGCGCACGCGACGGGCGTCCGCCACGGGGAGTTCGACCTCGCGTGGCTGCTGCGCAGCCTGCGGCTCCGAGCCGACGACGGCGACGGCGCGCCGGGCCTCGCGATCGACGGCGCGAAGGGCCTCTCGGCGATCGAGTCGTTCATCCTCGCGCGCCTGTTCATGTTCCAGCAGGTGTACTTCCACAAGTCGACGCGCGCGGCAGAGTGGATGATCGGCGCGATCCTGCGCCGCGCGGTGGCCCTCGTCCGCGACGGCGCGCGCTTGCCCGTCTTCCCGCCCGCGTTCCAGGCGGCGGCGAGCGGCGAGCTGCCCGCGCTCGACCAGTACCTCGAGCTCGACGACGCCGTGCTGCTCGGCGCCATCCATGCTTGGGAGGACGCCAAGGACCCGGTCCTCGCCGACCTCTGCAAGCGCCTGCGAGCGCGCGCGCTGTTCAAGACGATCGAGATCTTCGAAGCGCAGCGCCAGGGTCCCGCGGCAGCCGAGTCCGAGGAGTGTCGACGCGCGCTCGAGACGGCGCGCGAGATCTCGCGCGAGGCCGGCCTCGATCCCGACATCTACGTCGGCATCGACGTCGCTACGGACACGCCGTTCGGCGACGACGACTCCATCACGGTGGTCTACCCGCGCGGCCGACCGCGCCGCCCTTCCGAGGTCTCCTTCCTCCTCGACCGGCTGCGCGGCGAGACCGTCACCCGCGTGCGCATCCTCTTCGCGCCGGAGCTCCGCGCCGCCGTCCGCGAGGCGCTGATCCGTTGAGCCCGCGGGCCCACGGCCACCGATCGGCCCGCGGCCTGCTCGCCGCGGCGATCCTCGCGGCCTCGATCGCGCGCGCGCCCCCTGCCCGCGCCGCCGACCCGGACGGCGCGTACGGGCGCTTCGACGGCGACCTCGAGCTCGGCCTCGGCGCCGGCGCGGCGCTCGCGCAAGGCGGCCCTGCGATCGTCGCGTCCGGCAGCGCGGTGTACCTCGGCACCGCGGGGGTCTACGCGCAATACACCGACGCGCTCGGCGCCGAGCAGCCTCGCACCGCGCGATCCCTCGCCGCCGGGGTCGTGCTGAGGCCGCTCTTCCTGGGCCGCTACGCCCGCGATCTCGAGCGCGGCCCGGCGCGGCTCGATCTGCTCGTCGACTCGCTCGCGCTCGAGCTCGGCGCGGTCTTCCGCGCACCCACCCGCGCCACCTTCGAGCCGACTCCGGGCCTCGAGGTCGCAGTCGAGGCCGCCTTGCCGATCCTCCCTGAGGCGAGCGGCCCGTACCTCGCCCTGCGCGCCGCCCTCCGCCTCGCGCCCGAGGACCTCGCCGCGCGCGGCCGCGGCAGCGTCTTCGAGGCCGGGGGGCTGGTCTCGGTCGTCTTCGCGTGGCGCGCGATCGTCGCCACGCACCTCGTCGATGCTCGCGACGAGCTCGTCCGGTGATCACGCCGGAGGCGCTCGTCGACGCCGTGCGCGAGGCCATCGCGCAGCTCGATCCCTCCGACCTCGTCGAGGCCGCGCTCGGCGAGCCGCCCGCAGGCGACGGGCGCGTGCGCGTGATCGCCGCCGGAAAAGCGGCCTTCGCGCTGGCAACGGGCGCGATCCGGCGCTGGGGCTCGCGCGTCGACGACGTGCTCGCGGTCGGAACCGAGGACCTCGACGACGGCCCTCTCGCCCGCGCCGCACGCATCACCGCGGTCACCGCGATCCGCGCGGGTCACCCCTTGCCGGACGCGCGCAGCGAGCAGGCCGCGCGTGAAGCGCTGCGACGCGCCCGCGAGCTCGAGGCCGGCGACGTGCTCCTCGTGCTCGTGTCCGGAGGTGCGTCCGCGCTGCTCGCGCACGCCGCCGAAGGCGCCTCGCTGCCGCGCAAGGCAGCGCTCGTGGCCGCGCTGCTCGCCGCCGGCGCTCCGATCGAAGCCGTCAACCTCGTGCGGCGGCACGTCTCGCGGATCAAGGGAGGACGCCTCGCGCGCGCGGCGGGCGCGGCCGAGGTCCGCACGCTCCTCCTGTCCGACGTCGTGGGCGGGGCGCCGTGGGACATCGGCTCGGGGCCGAGCACGGCCGACCCTACCCGCGTCGAAGAAGCCCGCGCGGCCCTGCAAACCTTCGCGCCGACCTTCGCCGCCGAAGCCGCATGCTGGCTCGACGAGTCGCTCAAGCCTGGCGAACGAGCCGATCCCGCGCCGCGCACGCTCGCCGACCCGGACGCCCTCGCGCACGCCGTCGCGAGCCGCCTGCGGGCGCGGGGCCTCGACGCGACCGCGCTCCCGGGCGAACGCGGCACCGTCGAAGCGATCGCGGCCGCTCGAGCCAACGCCGCGCGATCGCTCCCCGCAGGCTGCGCGATCGTGATCCCGTGCGAGCCGACCGTCGCGTTACCCGCCACTCGCGGACGCGGCGGCCGCGCGGGCCGCACCGCCCTGATCGCAGCGGCGGCGCTCCCCGAGGGCGTCGCGCTCCTCTGCGCAGCCACCGACGGCGTCGACGGCTCGTCGGGTGCCGCAGGCGCCCTCGTCACACGCGCGGCCCTCGACGCCGTCCCGCGCGCGCTCGTCGACGCGACGATCGCCGCCTACGACGACGCACCTCTTCACCGTCGCCTCGGCACGGCCGTCGACCTCGGTCCGACGGGCACCAACCTCACCGACGTGCACGTCCTCGCGCGACTCGCGTGAGCCGCGGCGACCGTCGCCCGCTACGGCGGTGCGGCGGCGGCGGAACCGTCCCCGATCGCCTCGCGAACGGCCAGCGCGAGCGCGCAGCTGTTCGCCTGCCGCTGACGCGCGTCGAGGACGTCGTCGTCGACCGCCGACGGCGTGCCGCCGAGCAGTTGCCCGCCCGCCTCGCGCCGGATCCGCACGACGTTCTTGCCGTCGGAGAGGCGCCACACGCCGACGCGCGCCAGGTGCTTTGCAGCCTGGATCGCCTGCGTCGCCGTCCCACCGTCTCGCGCCGTGACCCCCGCAACCGGCTCGTCGAGCACGACGATGAGGTACTGCGCTCGCGTGAGCAGATCGATCGCGACCGGAAGATCGTCGCGGACCGTGTCCTGAAACATCGCGGAGAGCAGCCGCAAGCGCAGCTCGGTCCCAGCGTCCTGAGCGTCCCGCACCCAATCGTCCGACAGCACGTTCATGGTGCGGTACGCGACGCGCAGGTTGTAGGGCTGCGCCGGCACCGTGCAGCGGTCGAGCTCGTTGCAAGTCTGCCCCACGGCGCAGTCGCGCGTGCGCTTGCACTCCGGCCCCGCGAGCGGACTCGGGTTCGACACGCGCAGGAGGCACGCGGTAAAGGCGTCGCGCAGCGAGCTCTTCAGCCCCTTGCGGAGCGTGTCGACGTCCTTCGCCTCCTCGACCCGCAATCGGAGGTAAAGGCCCGGTCGATCGCGAAAGTCCCAGCCCTTGAGGGCCTCGCGGTCCACGACCTCCGCGCCGGCATCCCGCGCGAGGTCGAGCGCCCACCCCTCGACCGAGCCACGCAGGCTCGTCCACTTGGGTCCGAGCTCGACGGCGACCGCGCGCTGCTCGGCCATCAACTTCTGCCGCGCGCTCTCGAGCTGCCCCTGGGACCACTTCCAGTGAAGGATGCCCGTGGCGGCGAGGATGACCGCGGTCCAACCCCAGAAGCGGGCCGGGGGGAAGCGCCTCTTCCCCCTCGCCTGCCGCGCCTCGTCAATCGCCTTGAGACCGCGCTGCCGCGCCTCCTTCGGCGGGGCCTCGCGCTGCGGCGCCATCGTTCAGCCGCCGCTCTTCGAGATCTTGCCAACCATGAAGCTGACGTTCGGGTAGCCCGCAAACGCAGCCGTCTGGAACACGCTCTTCACCACGAGCGCGGGCACGTTCTCGTCGACCTGCAGGATGCAGACGCCCGGGAACGGCCTGTTGGGCTGCAGCTGCTTCCAGAGCTCGCGCTTGTTCTTCATCATGCTGAAGAGCTCGTCGAGCTTCTGCAGGCGGCCGAGCTCCTCGATCGCGCGGGTCGACCCTGCGAGCTGCCCGTCCACCAGAATCTGATTGCCGTTCACGGCGATCATGGGGGCGTCAATGACGTCCTCGACGTTCTCCGCCTTGGGCAGCTTGACGCTCTTGTCGACGCCGATCTCGCCCGACGCCGAGAACGACATCAGGAGGAAGATGACGGTCACCATGAGGAAGTCGATGTAGCTCGTCAGGTTGAGGGAGGTGTTGGCCGATCTGGCCCCATGCCCCATCACCTTGCTCCACACGAACTTCAGCGGCACGCTGTGCATCAGCCGAGAGCCCGGCTTGTGAATGACGTGCGCGTGCGGGTTGTGGTGCTTCCTCGAAAAATGGTCCATCGCGCGCTCCCGTCAGCGGACCGAGAAGGTCATGTTGAAGACGGGGATCTGCTTGACCGACCCGTCGTTGAACTTCATGTCGCGCTTCGTCGTGTAGAGCGCGTCCAGGACCGCGACGATCTCCTTGAAGGGAGTGCGGTTGTCGCTGTGCAGGATGCACTGGTCGAGCTTGCGGTCGCTCGGGTCCCAGTGATTCTTCTGCTGCTTCCACTCCTCCTCGAGCTTCTTGGCGAGCTCCGGGAAGCGGATGATCTTGCGGTCGGCCTGCTCCGTCTCGACCTGGGTCTTGGGGACCTTGATCTCGCTGACGACGGTGGCGCCCTGCTTCCAGACGAGCCCGAACTCGTTCTCGCCGATGTGAAGGTTGAGCACCTTCTCCGGCGGAACCGGCTGCAGCTCGACCGTCGGATTCGGGGGGCCCGGCACCTGCGCGTCGGCGTTGATGCGCGAGTTCGTCACCCAAACGGCCGTGATCAGCAAGAAGGCGACCGTGACCATCAAGAGATCGATGAACGGGATCATATTGATCTCCGTATTGGTCGAGCGCTTCTTGGACTCACCGCCGACGTCGACGCCACTCATGTGCGAGCTCCCTTCCGATTGCTGTCACGAAGGCGGCTGCGGCGGCCACGCGTGCCGCCGCAGCTCGCGCCGGGGGTGATCAGGCCTGGTTGACGGCCGCGAGGTTCACCTTCTGGCGATTCGAGACGACGAGGTTGAGGATCTGGACCGACGCCTCGTTGATGTCGTCCTCGATCGACTGGGTCTTGCCGTTGAGCACGGCGAAGCCGATGAGGCCGACGATGGCGACGCCGAGCCCGAACGCCGTGCAGTTCATGGCCTCCGAGATGCCCTGCGCGAGCACGCGGGCCTTCTGGCTCGGGTCGACCGACTCGCCGGCGACGGAGCCGAAGGACTTGATGAGGCCGGTCACGGTGCCGAGCAGGCCCGAGAGCATCGCCAGGTTGGCGAGGAGGGCGAGGTAGTTCGTCCGCGCGCCGACCTTGGGCATCTCGCGGAGCGCGGCCTCGTCCATCGCGGCCTGAACCTCCTCATCGGGACGGTTCACCTTCACGAGGCCGGCCTGCACGATGCGGGCGAGGGGCGCGTTCGCCGCGGAGCACATCTTCACGGCCTTGGCGACGTCGCCCGCGAGGATGCACTTCTGCATCGTGGCGAGGAAGACGTCCTTGTTGATGGACGAGCCGAAGAGGAAGAGGGAGCGCTCGACGATGATGCCGATGGTGATGATCGACCAGAACAGGATGAACCACATCCCCCAGCCGCCCTCTTTGAAGTGTTCGTACGCAGCGTGCATCTGATCTCCTCCGGTTCGCCTTCGATGATGGCCACGTGAAGTACATCCGCGTGGATGGCCCGCATCTTCGCGATTGAGACGCGCGCACGTCAAGACAGATTTGGTCGGCCGCGATCGTCTCGTGACGGCGAAAAATTCCAACGACTCTAGGAGGTTATTCACCTCACCTGCGAAGGCTCGAGCGCACGTTGCCCCTCGCTCGAAGCCGGCGTCGTCGCGCTCCCGCCGAGACATTCCGGTGTCGAGAGAAGTTTGCAGAGTGAACGCCCGACGCCGCAGCGTCGCGGCGGCAGACGCTCCTCGTCGGCGCAACCTCGCCACCTCCCTCCTCAGTTGAGGAAGCGGGCCTCGACGAGGTCTCGCGCGAAGCGCGCGGTGCGGCGGGCCGGTTGCGCTACGGCACGCGGGGAGCGGGACCCCCACCGATTCGGTCGAGCGGCGCGAGCCGCAGCGTGGCCCCTGCCGCGCAACGGGGAGAGCGCACCGCGAATGGTTCTCGCGGGGTCGAACAGGACGAAGCTTGCGCGCAGGATCTGGCGACGGTTATAGTCGGGCCGCGCGCGCGTCCATCGACGTGCAGCGCGTACGCGGCGACGGGGCCTTCCAGGGCCTCGAGCCCCTGCGGCGATCGAGGCGAGCGCCGCGGGGATCCCGGTCAAATCGGGCGACCCGGATCCGGTTCATGCGACGCTGAGGAAAGGAACTTCGAGGATGCGTCATCTGCTGATGTTGGCCGCCGAGGGTGGTGGCGAAGCGAGCGCGGTTCAGGCCATCAAGGACAACCCGACGTTCCTCCTGATGAACCTGATCGTCTCCGCGATCGTGATCACCATCATCATCGAACGCACCGCCTTCCAGCTCGGGCGGTACCGGGTCAACTCCAAGGAGTTCTTCGCCCAGATCAAGAAGCTCGTCGCCGCCGGTAACATCGACCGGGCGATCAAGCTCTGCGACGCGAGCGACTACCCGATCCTGCAGCTCGTGAAGGCGGGCCTGACCCACGCGAACAAGGGCGCGGACGAAATCGACGCCGCTCTTTCGGAGAAGCTCTCCGAGCTCAAGCCCCAGGTGGAGAAGCGCATCGGCGCCCTGTGGTCCCTCGCGAACATCGCGACGCTCATCGGCCTCATCGGCACGGTGGCCGGCCTGATTCACACGTTCGCCTCGATCTCAGCGCAGGGTCTCTCGGCGTCGGACAAGCAGCGCATGCTGTCGAACGGCATCGCGGAGGCCATGTACAACACGGCGTTCGGCCTGAGCATCGCCGTCGTCTGCATGATCGCGCACGTGCTCATCCACACGCGCTCGAAGGCCATCCAGCACGACCTGGAGTCCACCACCGAGCGCGTCTTCAACCTGCTGACCATCAGCGGCAAGCCCGGCTACTAGCCCGAGGCTCGGTCCATGGCCGAAAACGAAGAAGCCCCGCTCAGCCCTGCTCAGCGGTCAAGAATCCGGCGGCTCTCGCAGCCGCGCGAGCCGGACGTCGGTGAAGAGGCCGGAGAGATCCAGCTCGTGCCGTACCTCGACATCATCACCAACGTGATGATGTTCGTGCTCGCGAGCATCTCGGTCACCTTCGTCGCATCCATCGACACCACGCCGCCTTCGATCGGCGGCGGGAAGGTGCGCGTCGATGCCTCGCAGAAGGCGCTCAACCTGTCTGCAGTCATCACGAGCCAGGGCGTGTCCCTGAAGACGTCGGGCGGCAACGTCTCGACGGGCTGCCAGGACGTCGGTGCCGGCATCACCGTGCCGAAGGCCGGCGAGGACCACGACTACAAGTCGCTCACCGCCTGCGCGAAACGCCTCAAGAACGCGCGCCCCGAGTTCAAGGAGGAGACGCAGGTGACCATCACGGCGAGCCCCGGCATCGAGTACCAGACCGTGATCGGCGTGATGGATGCGCTGCGCAGCGACGGCGTCGAGGAGCTGTTCCCCGAGGTCCACTTCGGAGTGGCGCGATGACCGGCGACCGGCCCAGCTCCCCGCAGCCCGCCAGGAAGGCGAGCATCGTCCGCTACAAGGCGGCGCTGCGAAAGTCCGTCCGGCGCAACGCCAAGGAGCCGGAGATCGACTTCTTGAACATCACCGCGATGCTCGACCTGATGACGATCATCCTCGTCTTCATGCTCAAGAGCGTCGGGTCCTCTTCGGCGTCGATCCCGCAGTCCAAGGATCTGACCTTGCCGGTGAGCTTCATGTCGACCGATCCCGCCCAGGAGGGTGTCGTCGTCATGATCTCGAAGTCGCAGATTCTGGTCGGCGACAACTCGACGCCGGTGCTGATGCTGCCGAGCCGGGAGCAACTGTCGCAGTCCGGGGTCGACGCGAAGTACAAGAAGAGCGGGCCGAACGATCTCTACATCGTCCCTCTCGCGAACGCGCTCACTCACGCGCGGGACATGGACAAGCAGATCCGCATCGCCAAGAAGCTCGATCCCTCGAGCTCTGAAGCGATCATCGTGGCGGATGCGACGACGCCCTACCGTCTGCTCATCGAGGTGCTCTTCACCCTCGGACAGAGCGAGTACGGAAAGTATCACATGATGGTAATGAGCGGCAAGAAGCGCTAGCCGCGTCGTATCTCGATCGGGCCGCCAGCCGCCCGGGTCCCCTCCTCACGAGCGGGGATCGACGCCGACCCCCTCCGCCCCTCGTGGCGGAGGGGGTCGGCGCGTTTTTGGGGGTGGAGCGGCGCCCACGCAGCGGGCCCCGTGGTGACGACGCCGGGCGGGCCCCGGGGTCGCCCTCGCACGGGGCCGCGAGCGTGCGGGAGGCCTTCAGTCGACCGAGAACAGCTCCTCGAGGTCGGACTTCGTGAGCTTCTTCGCGCCGCCCGCGTCCTCGCTGAGGACCGACGCCACGAGCTCTCGCTTCTTCGCCTTGAGCAGGAGGATCTTCTCCTCGATCGTCCCCTGCGCGACGAGGCGATAGGCCGTGACGACCTTCGTCTGACCGATGCGGTGGGCGCGATCCGTCGCCTGTTGCTCGACCGCCGGATTCCACCAGGGGTCGAAGTGGATCACAGTGTCGGCGGCGGTGAGGTTGAGGCCCGTCCCGCCCGCCTTCAGGCTGATCAGGAAGAGGGGCACGCTCGGGTCGTTCTGGAAGTGATCGACCCGCTCCTGGCGGTCCTTGGTCGAGCCGTCGAGGTACTCGTACGGGACGCCGTCCTCCTTCATCGCGCGCTCGATGATCTTCAGCATCATCACGAACTGGCTGAAGATGAGGACCTTGTGGCCACCCTCGATGGCCTCGGAGACGAGCTCGCGCAGCGCGACGAGCTTGCCGCTGTCCTCGTCGGTGAAATCACGCGGCAGGCCGAGCAGGCGCGGATCACAGGCGGCCTGGCGCAGCTTCGTGAGGCCCGCGAGGATCTGCAGCTGCGCCTTGGCCAGGCCCATGCGCTCGACCTCGCCGAGGACCTGCGCGCGGACCTCGCGAGCGACCTGCTGGTAGACCGCCTTCTGGTCGCCGCAGAGCTCGCAGACCTGATCGGTCTCGATCTTCTCGGGCAGATCCTTGGCGACCTCGGCCTTCGTGCGGCGGAGGATGAACGGGTGGATGATCTGGCGCAGGCGCTGCGCCGTCTTGTAGTCGCCGCCCTCGATCGGGCGCGAGAATCGCGACTCGAACTTGTCGAGGCCACCGAGGAGCCCGGGCGAGACGAAGTCGAAGATCGACCAGATCTCCGAGAGGCGATTCTCGATCGGGGTGCCCGTGAGCGCGAGGCGTCGGCTCGCGCGGAGCCGCTTGGCGGCGGCCGCTGTGGCGCTCATGGGGTTCTTGATGTGCTGCGCCTCGTCGAGGATCGCGTGCGTGAGGTCGAGGTGGGAGAGAAACTCCTCGTCGCGGCGAAGGAGCGCGTAGCTCGTGATGATGACCTCCGCCTGCTTCACGCTCTCGATCTGCTCCTTGCGGTCGGCGCCGTGCCAGAGCGCGACCGTGAGCGTGGGCGAGAACCGCGCGAGCTCGCGCTCCCAGTTCGTCACGACGCTGGTCGGCGCGACGATGAGGGCGCAGAGCTTCTTCTCCTCCTGCTTCGTGACGAGCAGGAGCGCGATCGTCTGGACCGTCTTGCCGAGGCCCATGTCGTCGGCGAGCACGCCGCCCGAGCCGATGTCGTGGATGAACTTGAGCCACGACAGGCCCGCCTCCTGGTAGGGGCGGAGCGTGGCCTTGAGGCCCCGCGGCTTCTTGGTCTGCTCGATCTCCTCGATGCCGCCGAGCTTCTGGAAGAGATCGCGCGCGGCCGGCGAGACGTTGGCGCCTGCGGCCTGCTGCAGGAGCTCCTGCACGCGCCCGGCGTGGGCCAGCGGGATCTTCCCGTTGCGGCCCGCAGCGGTGAGGAGCTCGATTTCGCGGTCGAGCATCGCGCGGACGGCGTCAGGGTCGAACGGGGCGAAGGAGCCGTCCTCGAGGCGGACGTACTTCTTGCCCTCCATGAGGCAGCGGCGGAGCTCGTCGCGGTCGACGCCGACGCCCTCGCTCTCGAAGGAGAGCTTGACGTTCAGCCAGTCCATGCCGCTCGTGACCTTGGCGAACGCGCCGATGGGCTTGCCGCGCACCTGCGTGTCGACGAGGTCCTCGGGGACGAAGAGGTCCCAGGTGTCGGGGAGCTCGGCGAGGCCGTCGGTCCAGAAGGTGAGCGCCTGATCGCCGCGCGCGATGAACGTCTGACCGTCCTTGTCGGAGGTGAGGCCGAGGGCGATGAGGCGCCCGGCGGCCTCCTGCTGCGCGGCGATGTCGACACGCACGCAGCGCGCGCGCTTCATCCCCTCCTCGGGGGGCTTCACGATCACGGGCGGGGTCATGCCGTCGGCGCGGACCGAGAGCTCCTCCTCGCCGTAGGCGGCGAAGAGCTGCACGTGCGCCTCCATCAGCGATCCGCCGGCGCGCATGCGGAACGTCGGCACGAGGTCGGTCACGTCGGCGATCTGCGAGAGCTCGGGGAGCTCGGCGCCGACCTCGAGCGCGATCTTGGGGAGCCCCTGCATGATCACGCGGCCGAGCTCGCTCATCGGCTCGCCGATCGTGGGCGACCGGAGCAGGCGCCGCATCGCAGCCGGCGAGACGCGCTTGTCGACGCGCCGCGCGATGCCCTCCTGCGTGTCGACATGCCAGCCGGGCCAGCCCTCGAACCAGCCGCCCTGGAGGAGCGAGAAGCGGCGCCGATCGTTCTGCCGCTCGAAGCTCGTCTTCAGGATGATGGTGTCGCCGCCGACGAGCTCGAGGTCGAAGCGCGGGCGCAAGAAGTCGTCACCGAAGCGGAGCTGCATGAGCGCGGGCTCGAGCAGGACGCGCTGCCCCTCGAGCAGAGGGAGCAGATCGGAGACGTCCTCACCGCGCACGTCCACGGCGGGGTGGCGAGGGTTGCCGCTCTCGAAGCGCGAGAGCAGGCGCAAGGCGTCGCGATCGGGGGTCGGGTAGAGCGCCTGCCACGCGAGGGCGGCGGAGGGCAGCACGGGCACGCGCGCCTCGGCGTCGAGCACCGTCACGGTGAGCGCACCCTGGCGCACGTGGAGGCGGAACTCGACGCGGCGACCGCCGCTGACGCCCTCGGGCGGGAGCCACGCACCGATGCCGGTCTGGCGCGCGGTCGCGTCGAGCGCGGGCGCGGTGAGGACGGCGGCGTTGCTGACGCGCTCCGCGGCGGCGAACCCGGAAGCCGGCGCGCTGACCGCGCTGCTGGTCTGCGGGACGACGGTGATGAGGTGTCCACGGCGGTCGCGGCGGCGCATGCGCTTGAGCGCGTCTCCGCCGGCATGGGCGGTCGGCGGCGGCGGCGGCGGCGCCGGCTCGCGCCGAGGCTGCTGGCCGCGCGCCTGGTCGCGCACGCTGATGAGCAGCGCGGCGACGTGCTTGCAGTGCTGCCCGGCCTTCGCGTACGCCGGGCAGTTGCACGCGGACTTGATGCCGTCCGGCGTGAGCTCGACCGAGACGGGGTAAGGCTCCGAGTCCGTGGGGCGAACGATGCCGCTCGCGCGGGCCTCGCTCACGGTGATGTCCTCGACGACGCGGCGCCGGAAGTACTCCAGGCCTCGGAGGAAGGTGCGCGCGCCGAGCAGGCGGCGCAGGCCACGGTCACTCAGGGTGGAGAGGGCGTCGGCGATCGGGGGCGGCACGGCTTCTCGGGGGCTCGTTCGGTGAAAGTGGGCGGTCGTTCGCCCCGACCGGCCGGTGACCCTGGGCGGGCCGGGGCGATCGGTGCGGGCGGAGCCGAGGGCTGGGCCCCCGGGACAGGTCGATTTTTCGGCCCTGCGAGCAACGGATCGCTCGACGGGAAGTGCGTGGCAGCGCGGCTAGAGAAAGAACGGCAAGAGGACGAGCGTCACCACGGAGAGCATCATCACGAGCACCACGAGCGCCGGCCCGAGGAGGTCCTTGAGCGGGTCACCGACGGAGTCGGCGTTCGCGGCGGCGAGGTACGTCGGGTTGTCGGCCCGCGCCCCGGCCTCGTCGACCAGGTAGCGTCCGCCGTGGGCGCCGGTCGCGATGTATTTCTTGGCGTTGTCCCAGGCCCCCCCCGCGTTTCCGAGGAGGAGCGACCCGATGACGCCGGCGATCGTCCCGGCCACGATGAGGGCCGCGACCGAATCAGCAACGGCCAAAGGATTATCCTCAGTCCGCGCGAAGCGCAAGGCGAGGCCCAACGCGAGCGGCGCGGCGACACCTACGAGCGCGGGCAGGACCATCTCGCGGAGCGCCGCGCGGGCGACGATCTCGGCGCAGGTCGCCTGGTCGGGCGTGAGCGCAGCGGGAGAGCCGAGAATCGCCCGGCCAACGCTCGAGGGAGGGCGCGACGGGCTTCCTCGAAGCGTCGCGCTATCCGGGCCGAGCCGACCGTCCCGTAGACGACGGGCGTCGATCTGCCGAACGGCCTCATCGAGGACGCGGCGCGCAGTGCGCGAGGTCGCGCCGACGCACCGCCCGGCGAACCAGGCGACCAGGACGACGCCGAGCAAGGCGCCGACGTAGACCTCGAGCCCTTGCGCGGACGAGAGGTGCGGTGCGGCTTCGAGGTGGAGCGCCTGCATCGCGGCGGATCCGACGGGCGCGGGGGCAGCAGGCACGGCCACGGCCGCGAGGATGGGGCCCGCGCGGCGCTGCGCTTCGAGGACGAACGCGCCGACGAGCGGGAGCGCCCCGAGCACCGTCGCCCCGACGAGGTACGTGCGCGAGTGGGCGCGCGCGGTGTTGCCGACCGCGTCGAGCACCATCGCGCGCCCGCGGACGTCGGGACGGTCGCGCCCGAAGCTCATGACGACCACGCCGCTCGCGCCGTCGAGGATCGCGCCGAGCGTGCCCATCGCGAGCACGTACGGGGCGGTCGTGAGGAGACCCATCGCGGCGACCGCGACGCCGTAGAGACCGCCGCCGGCGAGGCCCGTCCGGGCGCCGACGACGTGCGCGCCGACGAGGGTTGCGAGCATCGCCGCGAGGCCGATCAGCCCGGAGCCGAACGCGCCGGCGCCGCCCAGCAAGAGCGCGAGCGGGACGCCGCCGCGCGAGGCCTCGGCGAGCTCGCGTGCCGGCCTGCGCCCCTGCTCGGTCGCGTGACGCGCGAGCTGGAAGAGCGCGACGCCGAGCAGCACGCCAGCGAGCCCGCAGGCGAAGAAGCGGAGCCAGGCCGAGCCGAGCAGCCACTTCGACGCGCCGGCCAGCCCGACCGACGCGAGCAGAGCCGTGACATGGAGCCCGCGCCCGAGCGCGTTGAGCGGCTCCTCGCGGTCATCGGTGCGCACCACCATGACGCCGAACGCGGATCCGATCAGCCCGAGCGCGCGAGCGACGAGCGGAAACAGGAGGAACGCGAGGGCGCTCGGGAGCGAGGGGTTCTCCCGAAATACGATGCCACCGACGAGCATCGCGCCCAACGTCTCGACGGCCGTGGCGGCGAACATCGTCGTGCCGTCGGCGGCTGCGCCCCCCACCGCATCGCCGGCGAGATCGATGGTCGCGGCCGGGTTCTCAGGGTCGTCCTCGTCGAGACCGAGCTCGCGCGCGGCGAGGTCCGCGCCGACGTCGGCCGCCTTGGCGTACGCGCCGCCGCCGAGCTGCGCCAGGAGCCCCGCGAACGCCGCGCCGAGCGCGTAGCCGGCGACCAGGACCGGGATCGACGGCGCGACGCGGAGCGCGCCGGAGGGGTCGCCGCCGAGCCCGCCCTTGTACGCCATGACCGCGACGAACAGCCCCGCGGTGCCCAGGATCCCGACCGCCACGGCGACGAGGCCCGAGACCGCTCCGCCGCGGAGGCCGATCTGCAGGGCGAGGTCGAGCGACCTGCGCGCCGCGGCCGCGGCACGTTCGTTCGCGCGCGTCGCGGCCCAGAGGGCCGTCCTCCCGATGGCGAGCGAGCTCGCCGCGCCCAGGGCGAGCGAGAGCGTCAGCCAGACACCGAGCTCGAGCGCGGGCACCGGCAAGGCCTCGCCCGCCCGCCGCACGAGCCCGTACGCGAGGAACACGCCTGCGCCGAGGGCTGCGCACAGCGCACCGATCGTGCTGCTCTGCCGCCGGAAGAACGTCTCCGCCGCGGCGCGGACGGCCGCGGCGACCTTTGGCGCGTCGCCGTCCCCGACGGGGCGCGCGAGCACCCAACGCCCGAGCCCCGCCGCAAAGGCGAGGGCCAGCACGCTGATGGCGAGGGTGAGCGCGAGCTCGATCATGCTCCGGAGCCGGGACGTGGCGGCGATGGACGCAGCCCGGTGGCGCCGTCGGCGCCCCGCCGAACGCGCGGCAGGCGGACGGCCATCAGGGCCGTGAGAGAGCCCGCGCGGAGTGGCCGCGTGGAGTCACCCAGGCCGGGGCCGACGCCGTGACGCCGGCCACGATGGGCCCCTAGCCCGACCGCCTTTCGCGAGCAAGCGCCGCGGACCGCGCGGCGCGGGCTCACCGCCCCTTCGCTGCGGCGTCGGCGCCGGTGGCGTGCGCGAGGCGGGTGCGCGCCACGTGCAGGCCGATGCGAGCGTTGAGCTGGTTGAGCCGCGCGCGCGTCAGCTCGGTCTCGGCATCGACGATGTCGACGCCCGTCGCCTTGCCGTTGCGAAAGAGCTCGCGCCGGACGCGCAGGGATTCCTCCGCGGCGGTGCGCCCCCGCTCGGCGGCCTCGATGCTCACCGCCGACTTGTGCACGTCGTGGTAGGCGCTCGCGACCTCCAGCCGGAGGCCGTCGCGCAACGCCTGCTTCTGCTGCGCGACGCCCTCGGTGCGCGCGCGCGCTTCGGCCACGTTCGCGGGCGCCGTGAACGTGTCGTTGACGACCCAGGTCAGCCGCGCGCCGACGTCCCACGTGAAGTCGAACTGGTCGTGCGCGGGAAATACGCGCTGATTCGGGTTCTGGTAGATGGCGTCGGCGAAGGCGTCGATTCGCGGCAGATACCCCGCGCGCGCGACCGACTCGACCTCCTTCAGCGAGTACTCCGTCTCGTCGAGCGCCCGGATCTCGACGCGGCGGTCGAACGCCATGCGCTGCGCCGCCTCGAGCGACTCCGACGGCGGCTCGGGCGTCTCGTGCATCACGTCGACGCCGATGGCGAGCGGCTTCTCCGGACCCGTCCCGAGCACGGTGCGAAGCTGCTCCTCGGCGAGCGCGGAGTACGCGCCGGCCTCGGCCTCGGCCTGCTCGGCGCCGGCGACCTGCGCCTCGAGGCGAAGCACGTCCGCCTTCGACAGCAGACCGACCTCGAAGGTCTGCTTCGCGTCGACGAGGTGCGCCTTGGCCTGCGCGACGGCCTCACGGGCGACGATGGCGCCGCCGCGCGCCCGCACCCAGTTGTAGAACGCCACCTTCGCGTCGGCGGCCTCCTGCAGCCCGAGAGCCTCCAGCTCGAGCCGCTTGGCCTTCTCGCCGTGGCTCTGCGCCGAGTACGCCTGCGACAGCCGCAGCACGTAGTCGGAGACCGGCACGGCCACCTGCGCCTGGAACGTGTACTGGTTGAGGAAGACCGGCAGGTTGAAGGCCTGGGCGCCCACCGGCGTCCCCTTCGAGTCGACCACGCACTGCGGCCCGCCAGCGGGCACCCCGGGGCACGTGCCGACCAGCAGCGCTCCCTCGTTCTTGGCGCCCACGAGCGCGCCGTTGCCGAAGCTCAGCGTGAGCGGGGACAACCGCACGTAGCCGGCGGTGCCGGTCACGCGCGGGAAGAAGCTCGCGAAGGCCTGATCGACGCGCGCGGCGGCGGCCCGGAGCTCCGCCTGCTTCACGCGGATCGACGGCCGGGTGCGGGCTGCCACGGCGCCGACCTCGTCCGGCGTCAGGCCGCCCGGAACCGGCGCGAGACCCGTCGCGATCGGGTCCACTGCCCGCTCCGCCAGCACCGGGGGCGCGACGGATGTCGGCGTCGCGGCCGGGGTCTGTGCCGCGGCCGGAACCGCGACGAGCGTCAGGAGCCCGCAAAGCAGCGCCGCGCCCCCGCGCATCCCCCCACTGGTCCTCGCCCTCATCGAAGTCACCCTTTCTTCTCGCTCGAGGACGGCCGCGGCCGGCCGCCCGGGTCACCCCGTAGCGCAGACGACCGGAGAACGCACGCGCGAGCGCGGCTCGAGCCCGCCGCGGTGGGGGCCGCCGCGGCCCGATCGCCCATCCGCACCCGCCGCGCGAATTGTCGCTCAAGCCCGGAGGGAAACCCCCGTACTTCCCATTCGTGGCGCAGAAGCTCACCTCCTCCGCGCCCATCCGCCACGGCGGACCGCGCTTCCCGTCCGAAGCAACGCGGGCAGGCGCCGCGGCGGTCGAAGCAAACGCGGCAGCGGTCACCGACACCGCCACGGACGCGGGTCGGGGCGGCGAGCACCGCACGCCGTGGGCAACGCTGGCCGCCCCCAAGCTCCGGGTCCTCATCGTCGACGACGAGCTCGCGCTGACACGGAGCCTCGCGCGCGTGCTCGCCAGCCACGGGTTCGGCGTCGTGCCCGTCGGCGACGGGGCTGCCGCGATCGCCGCGCTGCAAGGAGGGCGCTTCGACGTCGTGCTCAGCGACATCCGGATGCCGACGATGGACGGCGTCGAGCTGCTCCGCGCGCTCCACACCCTCGACCCGGACCTCCCGGTCCTCCTGATGACCGCCGACCCTCGCGTCGAGACCGCGGCCCAGGCGGTCGAGCTCGGCGCGCTACAGTACCTGCTAAAACCCGTGCCCGTGGACGACCTCGTGCTGGGCATCCGGCGCGCCGTCGAGCACAGCCAGACACTGCGCCGACAGCGCGAAGCGCTCGAGCTCATGCGCGAGAATCCGCTGGTCGAGGGTCGCGCCGACCTCGCCATCCACCTCGACCGTTGCCTCGCGACGCTGTGGGTCGCATTCCAGCCGATCGTTCGCAGCGGCGACGGCAGCCTCTTCGGCTACGAGGCGCTCCTCCGCAGCACGGAGCCGACCCTCCCCCACCCTGGCGCCGTGATCGACGCCGCAGAGAAGCTCCACCGCATCCACGAGCTCGGGCGACGCGTGCGCGCCCTCGCGGCCGAGTCCTTCGCCCCGATGTGCGCCTGCGACACGCCGGACGGCGCGGCGGGTCCCCTGCTCTTCGTCAACCTGCACACGCGCGATCTCCTCGACCCGTCACTCACGGATCGCAGCGAGCCGCTCGCTCGCCTCGCCCACCGGGTCGTCCTCGAGGTCACCGAACGCGCCGCGATGGACGACGTCGGCGACGTGCGGGCGCACATCGCGACGCTCCGCGCGATGGGCTACCGGATCGCGCTCGACGACCTCGGCGCGGGCTACGCGGGGCTGACGAGCTTCGCCCTCTTGGAGCCCGACTTCGTGAAGCTCGACATGTCGCTCGTGCGCGACGTCCACACGTCCCCGCTCAAGCAGAAGCTCATCGGGTCCATGACGGGCCTCTGCAAGGACATGGGCATGCAGATCGTCGCGGAAGGCATCGAGACCGTGGAGGAGCGAGCCCCGCTCCTCGACCTCGGCTGCGACCTGATGCAGGGCTACCTGTTCGCGAAGCCCGGCCGCGCGTTCCCCGCGCACGTCTGGCCGTAGCGCGACGCGACGCCGGTCCGTCGGGCCGCAGGGCGAGGCCGGATCATCCCGAATCGACCGCTCGTCGCATGCTGGTGAGCTCGCTCGGCCTCGCGATCACGTGAACGCGGAGCCGACCGGAGGCCCGTCCCCGACGGCGCCCGGAAGGCCTCGTCCGCCACCTCGACCCGAGGCTCCCGGCCACGAGCGCCTGGCTACTCGGCGTGCGAGAGCCCGACCTTCGCGGCGAGCGCGTCGATCACCCCGAGCAGCAGTTCATCCGGGGCCGTGGCCACGATCGTCTCCCAGCCGAGCGCCTCGACGAGCCCCGCCGGCGAGCCGTCGCCGGACGCTTCGACGCCCACGAGCCACTGCGTCAGGTCCTCCCTCGAGAGCCGGTCCTCCTCGAGCAGGAGGCAGAGCCTCGCTACCGGTGCGTCGAGGTCGTTACCTCGCGGGGAGCTCTCCAAGCAGGCCTCCTTCGCGCGATCCGGCGCCAATCGACGCTGCGCTACGCATGCGATCCGCAGTTCTACCGGCTCGCCCCGGGGGCGGCCAGGCCTTCCGCGGCCCGGCGCGCGCCATGGGGCGAATCGGAACCGCGACCTCGGCGATTCGGCTAAGCTCGGCCGCGACGATGAGCCCCCGGAAGCCGCGCGCAGCCGCTCCCTTGCGGCGCATGCCCGAGACCAAGAAGGCGACGCAGGCGGCCGGCGAGGCGTTCCTGATGATCACCGAGACGGTCGGCGGCATGGGCGTGCTCGCAGGCCGAATCGTGGCCCGGCTCGCGACGCTCAACGTCGACGGGGCCGAGGTGTGGCGCAACCTCTACCGAATGGGGGTCAAGTCCATCCCGATCGTGATCGTGACCGCCCTGTTCACGGGCGCGATCATGGTCATCCAGGCAGCCCCGCTCGTGGAGCGCTACGGCGCCCACGGCCTGCTCGGCTGGGGCGCTGGCTTCGGCACGCTCCGCGAGATCGCGCCGCTCCTCACGGCGCTCATGATCAACGGCCGCGTCGGCGCGAACAACACCGCCGAGCTCGGCACGATGGTCGTGACGGAGCAGATCGACGCGCTGCGGGTCCTCGCCATCGACCCGATCAGCTTCCTCATCGCGCCGCGGTTCATCGCGATCGTCACCACGCTGCTGCTCTCGACGATCTTCGCCGACGCCCTCGCGCTCTTCGGCGCGGCGTACTCGGGCCTCGGCCTGCTCGGCGTCGCACCCGGCGTCTTCTACAACGGCCTGACGAGCGGCCTCCTCGGCATCGGCGACGTGCTCGGCGGCCTCGTCAAAAGCATCGTCTTCGGCATCGTCATGGCGCTCGCGAGCTGCCAGTACGGCCTCGGCGTGACGGGCGGCGCGCCCGGGGTCGGCAAGGCCGTGAACGCCACGGTCGTCGCCTCGGCCGCCGGCATCTTCATCCTCGATTACGTCGTCTCCTTCATGCTGGACTGACCATGGCGAGAACGGTCGCAAGCCCCACGATCGTCCCGCCCGCGCAGAGCGAGCTGCGCGCGCTCGCGCCCGAGCCGACGGGCGTGGCGATCCTCGGCGCGCGCGCGATCGAGCTCGCGCGCGTGGGCCACGAGCTCTACTCCGTCTTCGTCCGCACGCTCTACTACTGCGCGCGCGGCCGCCGGGAGCCCGGCGCGATCCTCCAGCAGATGTACGAGATCGGCAACCGGTCGGTCTTCTTCCTGACCGTCGTCATGGGCTTCATCGGCATGATCCTCGTCTTTCAGGCGGGGTTGCAGGCGAAGCGCGTCGTCCCCGATCTCACGCTGCTCGGCGCGACGTACCTCGAGCTGCTCATCCGCGACCTCGCCGCGTCGATCGGCGCGCTCATGCTCGCGACGCGCGTCGGCGCCGGCATCGCGGCGGAGATCGGCTCGATGGTGGTCACCGAGCAGGTCGATGCGCTCCGCATGACCGCCGCCGACCCGATCGACTACCTCGTCAAGCCGCGCTTCATCGCGAGCGTGCTCATGACGACGTGCCTCATCATCTGGAGCGCGGCGGTCGCGTTCGGGTCCGGCATGATCACCGCGTACACGGCCTTCGACGTCCAGCCTCGCACCTTCATGAACATGAGCCTCGTCGACGCGGGCGACCTCACCATCGGCCTCGCCAAGTGCGTCGCTTATGGCGCAGCGATCCCCGTCGTGTCGGCCCACTCGGGGCTCTCGACGTTCGGCGGCTCCGAGGGCGTCGGCTGGGCGACGACCCGCGCGGTCGTCAACTCGTCGCTCGCCGTCATCATGCTCAACATGTTCATCTCGGCCGCGGGCTTCCTCGTCTTTCCGGGCTGACGCCCGACGGGCGGCGCGCTACTCGATCGGCCCGTCGGCGCGGCCCGTGATGAACTGCTGCACGACCTCGTCGGCCGCGGCGCGAAACTCGTCCTTGCTGCCGAGCTTCCGCACGACGCCCTGGTAGAGCATCACGATGCGATCGGCGATCGTGAAGATCGAGACGAGGTCGTGGCTCACGACGATGCTGGTGACCCCGAGCGTGTCGCTGAGCTCGCGGATCAGCTTGTCCACGCGGCGCGCGCTCACCGGATCGAGGCTCGTCGTCGGCTCGTCGAACAGCACGTAGCGCGGGTTCAACGTCAGGGCGCGCGCGATCGCGACCCGCTTGCGCATGCCGTCGCCGAGCTCCGGCGGGAAACGGTCGGCGAAGTCTTCCATGTGCACCTGCTCGAGCAGCCGCTGGGCCTCGGAGAGCGCCTCCTTGAGCTTCAGCCCTTTGTGCTTGCGCAGCGGGAGCGCGACGTTCTCGGCGCAGGTCATCGAGTCGAACAGCGTCGAGTGCTGGAAGACCATCGCGCACTTCATCCGCACCGGGTACATCTGCTTCTCGTCGAAGCGGCTGACCTCCTCGCCGTCGAGCCAGATCTCTCCCCCGTCCGGGTAGAGCAGGCCGACGAGGTGCTTGATGAGCACGCTCTTGCCGACGCCCGAGCCTCCGATGATGAAGAAGACCTCCCCATCCTGGACGTCGAACGAGACGTCCGTGAGCACGGTCTTCGGCCCGAACGACTTCTTCACGTGGCGGAAGGAGATCATGGGCGGGGGCCGAGGGTAGCGCGAACCGGCCGCCGCGTTCGCGTCGATCGCCGTCCCCTCGATCTCGACGGCGGCCGACCGGCGATCCGCTCCGCGACGCCCCCCCATCGAGGCTTCCCCCGCGCGCGCGAATTCGGCGATGATGCGCCCATGTCGAGCCCGCGGTCGATCGAGGTCAAGGTCGGTATTCTCATCCTGACGGCCGTCGGGCTGCTGGCTGCGTTCATCCTCGTCATGGGCGGCCTGAACTTCCAGCCGACCTACCCCATCTACGTCGACTTCGACAACCCGGGCGGCCTGCAGACCGGCGCGCCCGTGAAGATCGCCGGCGTGAAGGTCGGCAAGATCGTCGACGTGCAGTTCCGCGGCGCCGAGCCCAAGACCAACAAGCGCGAGCCGCTCGTCCGCATGAAGGTCACCGTCGAGAAGCGGTACGCCCAGAGCGTCCACGAGAACTCGATCTTCTACGTGACGACGCAGGGCGTGCTCGGCGAGCAGTTCCTCGCCATCGAGCCCGGCTCGAGCGACCGTCCCGTGCTCGCCGAAGGCGGCGTGGTCCGGGGCCTCGATCCGCCGCGCCTCGACATGCTCCTCTCCGAGAGCTACGAGCTGCTCCACACCGCGGTCTCCGCGGTGCGCGATAACCGCGCCGAGTTCTCCGAGGCCTTCGACGGCCTACGCCAGACGTTGAAGGGCACCGGCGGCTTCTTCGACCGCAACGGGCAGAAGATCGACCGCATCACCTCGAACGTCGAGCAGCTCACGGCCGACGCGCAGGGCCTGATGAAGAAGGCCGGCGACAAGTACGTCGACAACGCGCAGATCGACCGCATCCTCGCCAACGTCGACCACGTCACCATCGCCGCCGCGAAGGACGTGCCGCCGATCATGGCCGACGCGAAGGAGACGCTCGCGAGCGCCAAGCGCATCGCGAATTCCCTCGGCAACGAAGCCGAGCTCGCGAAGATCAAGCAGGTGGTGTCCGACGCGTCCGACCTCGTCAAGATGGCCAAGGGCGCGACGTCCGACGCGCAGGCGCTCCTCTCGCACGTCAAGCGCGGCAAGGGCACCGTGGGCGCGCTCGTGATGGACGAGCAGCTCTACGACGACCTCCAGGAGATGGCCCGGGACCTGAAGCACAACCCCTGGAAGTTCTTCTGGAAGGAGTGACCGCGGCCCGCCGATGGGCGGCCGCGATCACGCGCCGCCGCCCGCGATGCGGCGGCGGCCCCCCGGGGCTCACCCCAGCGTGACGATGGGGTCGCCCTCGGTGACGGGCTGCCCCTCCTTCACGTGAATCGTCTCGACGCTCCCCTCGTCCTCGCTCTCGACGGGCATCTCCATTTTCATCGACTCGAGGATCGCGACGACGGTCCCCTCCTCGACGGCGTCGCCCGCCTTGACCTCGATCTTCCAAACCGTGCCGGTGATATGCGCCTTGATGACCTTCGCCATGAGGCGGCGGAAGGTACCGGACCGCGTGGTCAATTGGAATCCCCGTCCTTCGAGCGCGCCGCGAGGGGAACAGCTCCACCGCGCTCGGACGAGCGCGCGCAGCACCGCCCCGCGATCGGCCCCACGTCATCGGCCCCCACGCGCGCTCGCGACGCGCTATGCTCGCGCTCGAGCTCGAGGGACGGGCGGGACGGCGCACCCCCCCCTCGGCTCCCGGAATTGCTATCGAAGCGAGCGCTCTTCGCGGTAAGCTCCGCGGTCGCCCGGCGAGTCACGACGGAAGATTCTCAGGAAGGCGCTGGCGCCAGGCAGGAGGCCGCACCTCCGCCAGCTGCCCACGAGGTCGAAGGAGCCACGAGGTCATGTCGGAACAGAAGGAAAGCTCGGTCCTCTTCTCCCTCAAAGAGCTGATGAACCTCGAAGAGGATCGCATCAGGTCCGAGGAGGCCGAGAAGACCGCGGCCGCGCATGCGGCGGAGCGGGCCCGCGCGGACGCCGAGCGATCCGCTCGCGACGCCGAGGAATCGCGGATTCGTGCGGAGGAGGAGCGTCGTCGCCTGGAAGAGCTGCGCGGGCGCGAGGAGGCGGCCCGACTCGAGGCCATCCGCCACGCCGAGATCGAGAAGGCGCGGCTCGAGTCCGAGCAGCGCGCCCGCCTCGAGGCGCTCACCGCCCAGCAGCAGCACGAGAAGGCCCTCGCGACGCTGCAGCACGACGAGTCCAAGAAGAGCCTGCGGCGCATGCTCATCGGCGGCAGCCTCGTCGCGGTCCTCGCGGCCAGCGGCCTGGGCTTCTTCCTCTACCAGACGCAGCAGCAGGCGAAGCTCGCCGGCCAGCAGGCGGAGGAAGAGAAGCGCGCCGCCGCCGAACAGAAGAAAGAGTTCGAAGACCGCCTGAAGAAGATGGACGAGAAGCAGGCCGGCCTCCTGGACCAGCTCGCCAAGACGACGGACGAGAAGCAGAAGGCCGAGATCCTCGCGAAAATCGAGGAAGAGAAGCGCAAGGCCGACGAGCTCAAGAAGAAGGGCACGGGCGGCCCGATGCCCGGCACCGGCGGGCCGGCGAGCACCCCGAAGCCCGCGTGCAAGTGCGCAGCGGGCGACCCGCTCTGCAACTGCCTGTAGCGCCCGTGCACCGGCCTTCCGGGGCGCGCGCCCGCCTCGTCTTTCCGCTCGACTTCCCCAACCTGACCGAAGCCCGACCGATGGCGGAGCGCGTCGCGCCCGCCGTCGGCGTGCTCAAGGTCGGGCTCGAGCTGTTCGTGCGCGAAGGCGCAGCGGCGGTCGAGCTCGCTCGCGGGCTCGGCCTCGAGGTCTTCCTCGACCTCAAGCTCCACGACATCCCCGAGACCGTCGACCGCGCCGTCGCGGCGGCGATCACGCTCGGCGTGCGCTACCTGACCGTGCACGCCGGCGGCGGTCGCGCGATGCTGGACCGCGCCGCCTCGAGGGCCGCCCAGGCCCCGGATCCGCTCACGATCCTCGCGGTCACGGTGCTGACGTCGCTCGACGCCGCCGACCTCCAGAGCCTCGGGGTCGCCGAGCCGCCGCGCGATCACGCGACACGGCTCGCGCGCCTTGCGTGGGACGCCGGCGTGCGCGGCTTCGTGACCTCGCCGGCCGAGGCCTCCGCTCTGCGCGCCGAGCTCGGCCCCCAGGCCCTGATCGTGACGCCGGGAATCCGACCGATCGGCGCCGACGCGTTCGACCAGAAGCGCGTCGCGACGCCGGCCCGCGCCATCGCCGACGGCGCCGACCTCCTCGTCGTCGGGCGTCCCATCCGCGACGCGGCCGACCCGCTCGCGGCGGCTCACGCGGTCGTCGCCGAGATCGAGCGATCTCTCGCCGCTCGGGGCGCGTCATGAGCCGCCTCATCCTCGGCATCCAGCCCGTCCGCGAGGCCATCCGAGCCCACGGCTACGGGCTCGAGCAGGTGCTCGTCGAGCGCGGCGACAACCCGAAGCTGCAGGCGATCGGCAGGTTCGCAACCGACCAGGGCATCGCCGTCGAGGAGCGATCGCGCGGCGACCTCGACCGCATGGCCGCCGGCGGCCGGCATCAGGGCGTCATCGCCCTCGCGCCGGAGCTCCGCCTGCGCCGCCTCGAGGAGCTCGTCGTCGAGCCGACGTCGATCTTCATGGCCCTCGACGGCGTGATGGATCCGCAGAACTTCGGCGCGGTCATCCGCAGCGCGGTCGCGCTCGGAGCCCGCGCCATCCTCTGGCCCGAGCACGCCTCGGCGCCGCTGTCCCCGGCGACGTTCCGCGCGTCGGCAGGCGCCATCGAGCACGCGACGCTCTGCCGGGTGCCCTCGCTCCCGGACGCGCTGCTGTCGCTCGCGAGCCAGGGCGCGACCGCGGTCGCGCTCGACGCGCAAGGGCCTACCGAGCTCGGCGCCCTCGATCTCGCGGGGCCCGTCGTCATCGTCGTCGGGGCCGAGGACAAGGGCGTCCGGCGGCCCGTGCGCCGCGCTTGCCACCACGCGGCGCGGCTGCCGATGAGCGGCCCCATCGGGTCGCTCAACGCCTCGGTCGCGGCGGCGCTCGCGCTCTACGAGGTGCTGCGGCAACGCCAGACCCGGTCCCTCACGCCGTAGCCCGAGGCGTGCCCACGGACGCCGCGCCCGCGAGCCCCGGCCCGGCTGCCGCACCACCCCTTGGCGGCTCGTCGGCACGGGACCTCGTGCGGCGCGTATGGGTCAGCGCTCGCGTGGCCATCCTCGCCGCGCTGCCCATCAAGCTGGCGCTCGCGACCGGCACCGACCTCTCGCCCGACGAGGCGTACTACCTGGGCGCAGCCCGCCTCGACGGCGTGCGCCCCCGCCTCGTCGACCACCCGCCGATGGTCGTCTGGCTCTCCGGCCTCGGCGACCGCCTGCCTGCCCTTCCCCTCGAGCTCCGCGTCCGCCTGCCCTTCGTGGCGCTGTCGGTCGCCCTCACCCTCGCGTGCGTCGCGGTCGCGGACCGCCGCGGCGCCGGGCCGCGCGGGCGATCGCTCGTCGCGCTGGCCACGAGCTTCGGCCTGCTCCCCATGGTCGGCGGCTTCCTCGCGACCCCCGACGTGCCCGCCCTGCTCGCCGTCGTCGCCGCGCTCGGGTGGGCGGTCCCGCAGGCCGGGCCGAGCCGCCCGCGCCACGCGGTCGCGACGATCGCCGCGGGCATCGCCATCGCGCTGGGTGCCCTGTCCAAGGTCGTCGTGCTCCCGCTCGCCGTCGCCATCGCGGTGGCCGCTCGCAGTCGCTCGACCGCGGCGCGGATCGCGCTGCTCGTGCCGATGGTGCTCGCCTACGCGCTCCTCGCACCGAGCCTCACGTTCCAGCTGCGACACGCGTTCGGCGCCGGCGCGGTCGACCCGGCAGGCGCGTTCGCCGCGCTCGCCGCCGCCGCCTCGGCGCAGGTGCTCCTCTGGTCGCCGTGGCTGCTGGCCCGAGGCGTCGTCGCGCTGCGCCGGGCCCCTACCTCCCCCGAGTCGCTGGTCGTCGCGGCGCTGACCGTGCTCGTCGCGATATCGGCGGTGGTGCGAGCGACGCCGCCGGAGCCCAACTGGTGGGCCCCAGCCGCCCTCGCGCTGGTGATCGCGGCGGGCGCGCGGACCGACGAAGCCACCAAACAAGCCGCAAATCGAGCCGCGGAGTTGGCCGACCGGGCGCGGCCTGCGATCGTGGCGTGGCTCGCAGCGCCGACCCTGCTCGCGGCGGCGCACGCGCTCCACCCCTTCCTCCCCCTGCCGACCCGGGCGGACCCGACGGCCCGGCTGCACGGCTGGCGCAGCGCCCGTCCGCCGCTCGACGCGCCGGGCGTGGGCCCGTACGCCTCCGCCGCCGAGCGCTGCGCGAACGCCAGCGACTGCGCCGATCTTCGCTTGTATTTCGATAGGTTAAACCGCAACCAATAAGGCTCCTTCGAGGGTACTCCCCCGCCCCACCTTTCGCTGCGTTTCCCCGCTGAACGCGGGGGCAGGAGGCGGGGCGGTCCCTTCCACTGAATGGAGCCGGCAGCGGTCGGGAGCCCACGACGAAAACCGCCGTGATTTCGAACCGCTGCGACGCATCTCGAAGGGGTCGCCGGTACGATTCCCGCACGTCTAAAGTACCTCGCGAACAACGAGGGCAGCGCGTGGAAGTGCCCGAAGTCGCACGGAATGCCCCTCGAGAACCGCGCGAGGTCGCCGCGCCCGACGAGCCTGGCCGTCGTTCGCGCGAACCGACCGGCCGAGGCCGCTCAGCGGACGCGCGCGAGCACGCGGGCGAACCGCGCGAGGGCCTCGTCGAGGTCCTCGGCCGTCGTGTCCTCGCCGAGCGACACGCGGACCGCCGACGAGGCGCGGTCGACCCCGACCATCGCGCGAAGCACGGGCGAAGCCTCGGCCGTGCCCGCGCTGCAGGCCGCGCCGGCCGAGACGGCGACGGCCTCGAGGTCGAGCGCGGCGCAGAGCTCCTCCCCGCGCCAGCCAGGCCAGGACAGGTTGATCACGTGCGGCGCTCGAGGCGCCTCGCCGTTGCGGTGCGGCCCCGCGCCTCGGGCTGCGCCCAGCTGCCCGAGCGAGGCCTCGAAGGCGTCACGGAGCGGGGCCAGTCGCGCGTACGCGTCGACGGTGGTCCGCGCGCGCTGCGCGGCGACCTCGAAGCCGGCGCACGCGATGGGGTCTTGGGTCCCCGGGCGAAGGCCGCGCTCCTGCGCGCCGCCTGCGACCAGCGATCGCAGCCGGATCCCGGGCCGGACGGCGAGCGCGCCGACACCCTTCGGACCGCGGATTTTGTGCGCCGCGATCGTCAGGATATCGGCGCCGGCCCATGCGTCCGGCGACAGCCGGCCGGCGGCCTGGACGGCGTCGACGTGCACGATCGCGCGATGGGCTCGCGCGCGCTCGAGCACGGCGGCGACGGGCTGGAGGACGCCCGTCTCGTGGTTCACGGCCTGCTGCGAGACGACGACCTCGGTCGCGCCGCGGGCCAACGCGCGCAGGATCCCGGCCTCGACCGAGTCGGCCTCGACGACGCCGTCCGCCGCCACGCTCGCCCACTCGACGACCGTACCGACCGCCTCGAGCCGCTCGGCGACCCGGGTCACGGAGGGGTGCTCGAGGCGGCTCGTCACGAGCGCCCGCCGGGGCTCCTCTGGACCGAGGAGCCCGCGCAGCACCAGGTTGTTCGCCTCGGTCCCGCCGGAGGTCAGCGTGACGTCGCGCGGGTCGACGCCGAGGAGCGTCGCGACCGCCTCGCGCGCACGCTCGACGCGGTCCCGCGCCCTGCGGCCGGGACCGTGGACGCTGGCGGGGTTGGCCCAGTCCGACTCGAGCGCCGCCTGCATGGCCGCCACGACGTCCGCGTGCGGCGGAGTCGTCGCGTTCCAGTCGAGGTAGATCGGGCGCGGCCGCACGCTCAGCGCGGTCCGACGGGGGGCACGTCGGCGGGCGCGCGCGGAGCCACGGTCAGGTAGAAGGCCGATCCGCCGAGGTCGACGGACTCGATGACCTCCGCGCACGGCGAGACGACGCGCACGTCACCGCCGAGCCCGCGCGCGGTGCGGCGCGTGATGGCAAGGCCCACGCCGACGCCTCCGTGCATGCGCGTGACCGAGCCGTCGACCTGGTAGAACGGCTCGAAGATGCGCTCCGTCCGGTCGGCGCTGATGCCCGGGCCGGTGTCCGCCACGCAGAGCTCGTACTGCCCCGACGGCAGGCGTGAGACGCGCACGCCGACCGCGCCGCCCGGCGGCGTGAACTTCGCGGCGTTCTCGAGGAGCAGCGCCATCGCACGCTGGAGCCTCCCGGCGTCCCCCCAAGCCGGCAAAGGCCCGCGCGGTAGCTCCTCCGCGAGCTGCACCTGCTGCTCGGCGAAGCGGTCCGCCACCTGCGCGAGCGCGCGCCGCGTGGTGTCGAGGAAATCGTAGTCGACGTGCAGGAAGCGCATCCTGCCCGTCTCGAGCCCGGTGACGTCGAGCAGGTTGTCGATCAGCCCGCGGAGCCGCCGGACGCACTCGTCCACCGCGCGCAGGGCCTTCTGCTGCGGCTTGTTGAGCGGACCGAGCTCCTCGTCCTTCAGGAGCTTCACGTAGCCGACGATCGGCGTCATCGGCGTCGCGAGCTCGTGCGAGATGTTGCGGTAGAAGGCCACCCGCGCCGCATCGAGATCGCGCAGCTGCTCGTTCGCCTTGAGGAGCTCCGCGACCTTCTCCTCGAGGTGCCCGACGATGCGCTGGCTCTGCAAGCGGAGCCGGGCCGAGTTCGCCCCGGGAGCAGCGGTCTCGCGCGCGCCCTTGAGGTACCGGTCGATCACGAGGTGGAACGACCGGGCGTCGATGGGCTTCTGGAGGAAGCCGTCGCACCCGACCGCCAGGCTCGTCTCGCGGTCTCCCTCGGCCGTGATGGCGACGATCGGCACGCCCGCGAGCGACGCCTCGCCGCGAAGCCGGAGGGTGACCTCGAAGCCGTCGAGCCCCGGGATGTTGAGATCGACGAGGACGAGGTCGGGGTGGTCGGCGCACGCGAGCCGCACGCCCTCGAGGCCATCGGACGCTTCGACCACCTCGTGCCCGGCGTTCTGCAGAAGCTTGCGCACGAGCAGTCGGTTGGCCGGGTCGTCCTCGATGTGCAGGATCCGCGGCATGTTCGGTGCGATAGAGATACCCCACCGGAGCGCCTGCGCGCCACGCGGTTGACGAGGGCGAGCCCTTCCGACATTACGGATGCCGATGATCGCTTCCCTGCGCCCTCGGTTCGGATCCCTCGCGGCTCGCGCGATCGCCACGTTGGCCCTGACTGCCTCGATCGCTGCGTGCGACGACCCCGCGCCGCTGGCCACCGCCGCCGCGACGGCCGCCACCTCGACCATGGCGAGCGCCGCGCCAACCGCATCGAGCGCCGCCACCGCGGCCCCCTCGGTCTCGGCGAGCGCGGCTCGCGCGCCCGGCGAGCGCGACATCGCCGGCGCCCAGCACATCGTCGTCGCCTGGAAGGGCGCCGATCGCGCACCGAAGGCGGTCACGCGCACGAAGCCGGACGCGAGGAAACGCGCCGAGGAAGCGCTCGCCAAGCTGAAGGACAAGGGCGAGCCGTTCGAGAAGCTCGTCAAGGAGTACTCCGACGACGAGGCGTCCCGGCCCGCGGCCGGCGCCGTCGGCAACTTCGAGCGCAACGCCATGCCCGAGGCCTTCGCGAACGCGACGTTCGCGCTCGAGGTCGGCGGGGTCACCGGGGTCGTCGAGACGCCGGCCGGCTACTCGATCATCAAGAGGACGAGGTAGCCCGATGCCCGGCACGGACGGCACGACGGAAGGCGGCGAGGCAGCGGCCGCGGTTTCGAAGCCAGAGGCGACCGCGCCCGAGGGCCGCACGCCGATCACCGCTGCAGGGCCGCAGCCGCTCGGTGCGCGCGCGGCATACGGCCTCGCGCTCGGGACCGGCGTCCTCTACTACCTCGGCTTCCCTGGGGTCGACCTCTGGCCGCTCTCGTTCATCGCGCTGGTGCCGCTCCTCCTGGCGATCCGCGGGCAGACGCCGCGACGGGCGGCCGGCCTCGGCTGGTTGTCCGGCTTCACGATGAACATGCTCGGCTTCTCGTGGCTGCTGGACATGCTGAAGATCTTCAGCGGGTTCCCCACGCCGCTGTGCTTCGTGTTCATGGCCATCCTGTGCGCCTACCAAGGCGGCCGCATCGCGCTCTGCGGCTGGCTGTACGGGCGCGCCTCGGCGAAGGGCTGGGCGGCGGCGCCCATCTTCGCGCTCGCCTTCGTCGCGAGCGAGCTCGTCTACCCGCTGCTGTTCCCGTGGTACTTCGGCGCGTCGGTCCACAACATGCCGGTCTTCATGCAGACGGCGGACCTCGGCGGGCCGTACCTCGTCGCCCTCGTGCTCGTGGCCGCCAACCTCGCCATCGCCGAGCTCCTTCAGGCTCGCCTCGACCACCGCCCGATCGAGCGTCGGCTGGTCGCGACGGGCGCGGCCGTCACCGCCATCGCCACGGCGTACGGCCTCGTGCGCATGCGGTCCGTCGGTCAAGCGATGGAGGCCGCCCCCTCGGTCCAGGTCGGCATCGTGCAGGGCGACCAGCCCCTGATCGACCGCAGGGCCTCCCTCCTGGTGCACCAGCGCCTGACGGCCGACCTGAAGCGACAAGGCGCCGAGCTGGTCGTGTGGAGTGAAGCCGCGATCCCGCGGGCGTTCCCGGAGGAGACCGCGAACGAGGACGTGCGCCGCGTGATCACCCGAGCGCTGGGCGTGCCCAGCATCGTGGGCACGATCCTCGCTCGCACGAGCCAGGACCCGCTCGACGCCCGACCGTACCGCCTGTTCAACACGGCACTCCTCGCGGACGCCGAGGGCAAGATCCTCGGCCGCTACGACAAGCAGTTCCTCCTCGCCTTCGGGGAGTACCTGCCGTTCGGCGAGGCCTTCCCCGTCCTCTACAAGTGGTCGCCGAACTCGGGCCAGTTCACGCCGGGCACGCGCTTCGATGCGCTGCCCCTCGGCGAGCACCGGATCAGCGCGCTCATTTGCTACGAGGACATCCTCCCCGGTTTCGTCAACAAGGTCGTGCGACTCGGGGACCCGGACCTGCTCGTCAACCTGACGAACGACTCCTGGTTCGGCGCCACGTCCGAGCCGTGGGAGCACTTCGCGCTCGCCAAGCTGCGCGCGGTCGAGCATCGGCGATTCCTGGTCCGCGCCACCAACAGCGGCGTGTCCGGCATCGTCGACGCCGTCGGCCGCGTGGTCGTGGCGAGCCCCGTGACCGTGCCGCCGAACAGCCCGGTCGCGTCCGCTCCGACGCAGATCGCGGTCACCGGCAGGGCGCGCTACATGCGCGCGACGACCGGGTACGAGCTGCTCGGCGACGTGCCATTCTGGCTGGCCGCCGCAGCAATCTTCGCCATGGGCTTCATCCAGCGCCCCCGCCGCGCGGCGCGCCCGACCTAGCCGAACGCGCATCAGCCGCGCTCGCGGCCCCATCGCGACCCAATGCGCTCCGCAGGAGCGCGGG
>CAIVJW010000033.1 GCA_903906315.1 uncultured delta proteobacterium
GCCGAGCTTCACCAACCCCGCCTTCTGGCAGAGCCTCAGAACTTGCATGAACAGACCGGCAAGCGCTGTCAGGTGCTGCTTGCGAAAATCCGCGATCGAGTCGTGGTCCGGGTGCTGATCGCCCGTGAGCACCCGGAACGCCACGTCCTCGTACGTCGCCCGCTCGATGCGCCGCGACGACGGCTTGCCGACGCAGTACGCGTACAGCAGCAGCGCCACCCTCATCGCCGGGTGGTAGCCCGCGCGGCCCCGAGGGTCCTTCGCGTCATAGTAATCGGGCGAGCGCGGTCTCGAAGGCGGCCCGGAGCGCCGGGTCGGGCGCGCGCACGGCGACCTCGAAGAAGCGCTGCCAGACCGTGGGGGAGATCGAATCCTCGGGCGTCTGCGCGGTGGCCCCACGCGCCCGCAGCGCGGTCGCCACGCCCGACAGCGCGGCGGCGAGGTCGGCCGGCGGTGCAGCAGCGATCAGCTGATCCAGCGCCGCGATGACGCGCCCAGCGTGGCTGTGCGGCATCGTCGAGGCGTGGAGACTCGTGGTCATCGCCTTCACGCGCGCGATGAGGTCCGGATCGCGGCGCCGTCGGGCGCATGCGAGGAGCACGCCGTCGCGCGCCGCTTCGTGATCGAAACCCAGCTCGCGCAGCGCCGGCGCGTCGCGGAGCGTGTCGAGGTCGCGGATGTCCGGACAGCCGCGCACGTCCAGCCGCGCCAGCTCCGGCAGGCGCGCGAGCCGCGCGACGCTCGAGATGCGGCTGCAGAGCGACAGGTCGAGGTCGCGCAGGTGCGGGAGCGCGGTGAGAGGCTCGACGTCGCGCACGCCCAGGCAGCACGCGGCGTCGAACGTGCGAAGGTCGACGAGGCTCGCGACCGGGCGGAGGTTGGTGACCAGGAGGTTGCCGGCGAGCGATAGCGTCTGCAGCCGGGTGAGCCCCTCGAGGGGGCGGAGGTCGACGAGCTGCGCGCGGACTCTCGCGTCGGGAATCAAGCCGAGGCTCCGCAGCTGGCGCAGGTCGGCGAGGAACGCGAGGTCGATCGGGCGAGCGCAGCAGCCGAGCTCCAGCGTCCGGAGCCGTCCGAGCCTCGCGATCGACGCGAAGTCGCGCACCGAGTTGCAGAAGCCGAGGTCGAGGTTCTCGAGGAGCGGCAGCCGCGAGATGGCGCGGAGGTCGACGAGCCGGTCGCACCCGCCGGCGTCGAGCGTGCGGAGGTGAGTGCAGCGCGCGATCGGTCCGAGCGTCGTGACGTGCCGGTTGCCGCTCGCGTCGATCGACCGCACCGCTTCGGCCGCGTCCTTCGCGAGCAGGGAGGCCCACCGATCGATGTGAGGAAGGTGCGCGTGACGAAGGCTCCGCGGCCAGTCGCCCGGCTCGGCGCTCCGATCGAACATCTTCAGCACCACGCGCGTGCCGCAGACGAGCTCGACCTGCCCCCGCTGGTCGACGCACACGTGGACTGGGGCGTCGAGCTGCAGGAGCGCTGCTCGACAGCGGGTCTCCGTCGGGAGACTCCCATGGTTCCACCGGCGCACGGCGAGCATCACGAGGCCCGCGGGAGTGGCGTTCGCTCGGACGCCTCCCGCTGCCACTGCGATCACCTGCGTTTCCCGGCCGGTCGCGTCGATCGCCGTGACCACCACGCTCGTGTGCGCGCGCGTGACCTCCGCGGCTGCGCGCCGCTGCGCGTCGAGGTCGACCTGGAACTTTACGCTCTTCATCGCCCTGCGTTCTCCGGTTCGGCGAGTCGGCGGGCGAGCACGACGCCGCGGCGCTCGCCTCGCCCGAGCGTGACCCGGTGTCGCGGCCCGAAGCGGTTCTTCTCGACGTGGACCTCGACCGTCCGGGCCTCCTCGCTCGACACCGAGGGGTCGTCGTGGGCGCGATGGACGCAGAGCACCGCGTCGCAGCTGTGCCCGACGACCGGCGGCAGCTCCGCGGCACGCAGCGCATCGCGCAGGTAGTGGCCGAGTGGGACGTCGAAATGGGCAGGGGTGGGATCGGTCATCGGGCCTCGTGAGAAGGACGCGGAAGCGCGGCAGGCCCTGACGCGCGGCGCGTAGCAGTGCGTCTCCGTCAGGTCTCCCCGCGGACACACGTCTCCCAGGTCCGAGGAGGATGCCTATGCGAACCCCCAGCGACCAGACCGAGGCAACCGAGTTTCCGAGCATCGTGGCGGCGGCCGTCGACGCCCATGAGGACGACTCCGCGGCGTACGTCCTGACGTCGCTCCGTCACGCGAGCGCCGAGGAACGGGGCGCCGCGCTCGGCGAGCTCGTCGCCGCGTGGGGCACGTTCACGGCGGAGCAGCTCGACCGGCTCTACGCGAGCGGCGCCTGGCAGCAGCTCGCTTCTCCGGCCGACCTCCGCACGCGCGTCGCCTTGGCGGCGGGAGTCGCCGCCGTCGCCGAGGAGATCGAGCGAGACCAGGACCCGATGGCGCTCGCGCGTTCGGTCGGGATGCTCCGCGCGCTCGATCGCGTCGGCCTCGTCGGCGAGGTCCACCCGCGAACGCTCGAGATCGTCGTCGAGTCGCTGCCGGACGGCGTCGACTACCTCGTGTCCGGCCTTCTCGCGAGGTGGCTCGTCGAGCGAGCGTACGAAGCGCCGGCCCTCGTCTCCCTGGTGCTCGCCTTCGTCCAACGCGAGGGCTTTGGCGATCTCGCCGGGGTCTGCGCCTGGCTCGACCCCACGAGCGACCGGATGCTCTGGGCCGCGCACGAGGCGACGCGCGCGGTCTTCACCGACCCCTCCGACATCCACGCCATCCGCGAAGCGGCCGCCGTCGATATCCGGTCGTTCGCGCCGAGCGTCGAGATCGCCGACCGGATTCGCGCCCACGCGACCGCCCGGCATGTCGCCCGCGCGCTCCACGAGAAGCCCGTGCAGGCGAGAGACGCGATCCTCGCCGCGGGCGAGAGAGCGTGGGACCCGCTTCTCCGTGCCGTGCTGTGGACCTGGTCGGCGCTCGAGGTGGAGATCGCGCGCCCTCGCGGGATGGGCCGTGACCGGTTTTGAGCGGCGCCCGGGGGGGGGCGCCTCCGTGTGCGAGGTCCGGCCGCCGAGCAGCCCTACGGCTGCTCGCAGTCGCCGGGGTCGGCGAGGAGCAGCTCGGGCAACGTCTGCGGGCCACCACGGACGAGCACCGTCGTCGATCCCAGGACCGCGAACGTCTGCTCGCGGTCCCCCGGCCACGCGCCGCCCGGCGAGAGCATCACCGCGAAGCGCCGCGTCCCTGCGCGCACGACGACGTGGATCGCGTCGATGGCAATCTCGACGCGCGCCGTCAGGCGGACGCGCTGACCGATTCGGGTCGGCTAGCCGGTGGCGAGGTCCTCGGCCGAGATGCGCGGCGCGGCCGGGCACGGGCGGGCGGCAGGCGCGGCGGGCGTCGCACCGAGAGTCGCCGACGACGTCGGTGGGGCCACGATCACGCTCGCACGCGTCGTCGCTTCGATCCGCGACGGAGGAGCGGGGGCGCGCGCGGCGAGGTCGGCGACGGCGGAGGTCGCCCGCGTTGCGGCCGGCGTCGGCACGGGATCACCGTGGCATCCGGCGAGCACCATGAGGCATGCGATCGCCGTCGTCACGAGCAGCAGGCGCGGTCGTGCCGCCGCCCCGGGAGCGGGGGCGCCCGGAGGCAGGCCGAACAACTGGATGAAGAGGGCGCGCATCGTGTCGGTCGGGATCCGAGAGTAGACGAGGAGGGCGAAGCGCGGGTCCTCGCGGATCCGACGGGCCGTCTCGGCCCAGCGGCGGCCGCGCACGGGCGAGTCCAGGCAATCGCGACAGAACCCGTCGTCGAGGCGGGCGCGCCCCAGGCACGCCGCACAGCTGCCGATGCGGGCGATGGGCGAGGCGGCGAGCGGCGGGCGCGACGAGGTGCTCATCGAGTGGCTGACGCCGGGGCGCGCACGCGCCTGACGAGGCGCGAGGTCGGTGGGTGCCAACTCGCGCTGCGTCCGGCCGCGTCGCGGGGCGTCCACGCACTTGCGGCAGAAGCCGTCGACGATGCGCGTGTGCGCCTCGGCCGGCGCCGCCGGTCACTCCAGCAGCCGGCGCAGCTCGGCCTCGCGCGCGGCCATCCACGCGCGATCGACCTCCACCTCGGCCCGGGACGCGAGGCGCCCTCCCACGTAGCAGCGACGCCCGACGCGCCATGATGCGTCGCAATTCGCCGCCGTCACGGCCAAGCCGAGCTCGCGAGCACGTCGCGCGAGGTCGTCGGCCTCGGCAGCCTGCTCCGCGCGCCGCCACGCCGCCATCGCGGCCGCGACCCGGTGTTCCGCGGTCGCCTCGTCGGAGGCGGCGACGACCGGTAGGGTCGCATCAGCCGTCCGGCGAGGCAGCGCATGCAGCGCGATTGCGCCGGCGACCAGCAGACCGACCGCGGCCGCGAGCCGGAACCGGTTCTTCCGCGCGCCGGCGCGCGCCGCGCGCAGGTCCACGAGCTCGCGCAGGGCTTCCGTGAACGAGGCCGTGGGCGGGGTCGCGCGCAGCGTCACCCAGCGGGCCTCGCCCTCCTCGATGCCGACGAGGTCGACCCGCTGCGCTCGCGCCTCCGCGTCGAGCAGCGCCTGCGCCGACTCGACCGAGGTGCCGAGCGCGTCGGCCACGTCGATCGCTTCGAGCCCCCGCTCGTGCTCGAACAGGAGCGCGTGGAGCGCCCGGTCCTCGGCGTCGCGGTGCGCGTTCGTCATCGCTTCGCCTCCTCCAGCACGCGATCGAAGACCTTCGCCTCGGTCGCGGCGACGTCCTGCTTCTCCGGGGGTCGGGTCTTGGCGTCGACGATCGCGTCGGCGGAGGCCAGGATGCGTGCGACGGCTTCGGGCTCGCCGTCGGGCGCCACCGCGTGCAGCTCGATCATGTGGTCGAGCTCCCAGGCCTTCTGGTCGAGAGCCAGGACCGTCTCCTCGCCCTCGCGGATCTTGTCGTCGAGCCACGCGCCCGCGTGCTCCAGCACCGCGACGCGATGCACGGTGTTGATGAGCGCCTGATTGGCAGGCGCGCCTCGGAGCAGCTCCTCGTGGCTGTGGACGCCGCTCTTCTTCAGCGCGGGGCGAAGGTCGGCGACGTACCTGGCCGCTTCGGTCGCGTACTTCGACCGAAGGGGCCGAATGACGTCGTTCAAGTGCCGGCCGAGGCGTTCCTTGGCCGAGCGGGCGCGGGCGCGCTGCCTCTCGGGAGCGAGGGCGCGGCTGCGCTCTTCCTCGAGCTTGCCCCGAAGCTCATGCGCGTCACGCAGCGCGCCCTCCGCCGGGCTGGTCGTGCCGGGGAAGACGCCATAGCAGGCTGCGCCGAGCGCCGCGGCGATGGCCAGGCTCTTTGCCGCGGTGTCGCCCTCGTCCTCCTTGAGGGCGAGGATCGCAACGCCGACGGCGACGACGCTGCCGAGCCCTGCGAGGAACACGCCGATGCCGCGAAGGACGAACCAGAAGTTGCCGGGGATGTCGACGCAGTGAGCCTCGTCGACGCACTCGCGCGAGCCGCACCCGACGAGGGCGAGCGCGAGCAGGGCGAGGGCGAGGGCGAGCGGAGCGGCGACCGCCGATCGCGGCGTGGCCGCGGAGGGAGGCCAGGTGTCGTCGTCGCGCGGTTCTCTCATGGGGGCTCCTCGGAAGAAGACGCCGCCGTGGAGGCGGCCTGACACGGCCGCGACCGTGCTCGGATGCGACGCCATGGCGGCGTCAGCCCGTCCTGCGATCGCAGCCGTCGGCCACGGCGCGCATCATCTCCCCGCGTCGGCGGTCGGAGTCGGCGCTCGCCAGGGCGCGGACCAGCGCTTTGCCGCGCTCGCTCCACTTCCACACGAGGTCCGCGCCGACCGGCCGACCGAGCCTGGCCGCGAGGTCGACGGCGACGGCGTCGGCGTCGCGCTCGCCGAAGCGCGTCTCGAACCACGTGCGCACCTGGTGGCCGCGCCGCGCCTCGCGGTCCGCCCATGCGACGTACTCGTCCAAGGCGCGGGCGAACCGCCGGGCCTCCCGCCGCCCGTCGACCTCACGGTCGAGGGCGTGGCGCGTCGCGACAAAGGCGTCCGCGGCGGGCTCGCTCGCGTCATCGAAGCCGTCGGATCGTGCCGAGGGCCGGCGCCCAGCTTGCCGAGCGAGGTCGGTGAGCCGGTTCTGCGCGACGGTGCACGCCCAGGCGAGCGGGTCGTCCGGCAGGGACGGAGTGGCCCGCATGCGAATGAGGACATGGGCGAGCGTGTCGGCGACGGCGTCGGGGAGGTCGTGGCGAAGGACACGAAAGCCCGCGGCTTTGCGGGCGATCTTCGGGCGGAGCGCGCCGACGAGGCGCTCGAAGACCTCGTCGGCGGCGTTCGGGTGGAGGGGGGAGGTCGGCGCTCGATGCGGGGTGGGGGGGGCGGTCATGGGCCCAGGACGCCGCGGCGTGACGGGCCCCCGCCCGGGCGGGGACCGGCGCTCACGGCGCGGGGGGGCCGCGCCGGGGGGGGGCCGATACGTCCCGAGCGGGCCCCGCCGGAGCCCGCCGACCTACCTCGGCCGCGCCGCCCCGAGCGTGACGCTGGCCACGCCGAGGATGTCGCCCTCGACCGCGACGTCGCGCCCGCCGGATCGTTCGAGCGGGAGCCCCTCGAGGCTCGCGCGCAGGAGCGCCGCGGCCGACATCATCGCGTCGAAGTCGTCCTCGGCGAGGTCGCCTTCGACCGTGGTCTCCAGCGCCTCGAAGGTGGTGCCGGTGCGCCTGACCCACGCGCATGACGGCAACTCCGCGACGGCGCTCTTGCGGACCTCGACCTGGGTCTTCGCGAGCGCGCGCAACGGCCCGGGCGCGGCGTCGTCGAGCGCCAGCGCGTAGCAGACGCGCGGGTAGATCTCGGCGACCGCGACCGGGTGGCGACGCGAGAGGAGCGGCCCGTCGAACGGCCAGAGATGGAACGACCGTTCCGTCGCGAGCAGCGGGGCGAGCTCGGTCCAGAGCGCGCGTGACCCCGACCCGACGGTGCCGGGGATGCCGGACACGACGAACGGCGACTTTGCCCCCGTCGAAACGTCCACGGCACGAAGGAGGCGTGCGCCGGCGGCATCCCAGAACCGGCGGAGCGCCCCCGTGCCCGGCGGCACCGCGATGAACGGCCGGTCGACGCGCCACGCCGAGGCGTCCGGCGCCTCGTCGAGGAAGCCCGGGTGCTTCACGGCGCGCGCGACCCACGTGGGGAAGTCGACGGCGTCGCGGAACGCGGGGATCTCGGCGACCGCGCGCGCGAAGTAGTGCGCGGGCACACCGAGGGCCGCGTCGATGCCGACCAGCACCGGGCCAGGCAGCCTTTTCGCCACGTCGATCGCGCGGCCGAGCGTCCAGGGGCCGTCGTCGAGCGGCCGCACGGTGCGACCCGCGACGTCGGCGACCCAGGCGCGCCGCTTTCGCAGGCTCTTCGCCCAGTCGATGCAGAGGATCGTGGCCCAGGTCGTCGTGGGGTTGGTCATGGGGAGACGGGACGATCGCGCCGCCCCGAGGCTGACACGGAATCGACGGCGCGGAATCGCCGCCATGTCGCGGGCGCCACGTTGTCGCCCTCGTGGAACGCGTCCTCGTCGCGGGCGCGGAAGGCCGCCTCGACGCTCGCGATCGCGCGCGCGAGATCGTCCGTCGCCGGGCCGCGTACGGCGGCCTCGATCGCGTCGACCAGCCGCGCCGCGTGGCCCTGCAACATCGTCGAGGAGCGAAGGCTTCCGGCAAGGGCTTCGATCCGAGCGCCGAGGTCGGGGGCGCCCCGGCGGATGGCGCAGGCGAGGAGCACACCGTCTCGCAGCGCGGGTGGATCGAAGGCGAGGCGGCGCAACGCCGGCGCGTCCCGGAGCGCGTCGAGGTCGCGGACGGCCGAGCAGCTTCGCACATCGAGGTCGACGAGCGCCGGCAGTCGCGCGAGAGGCGCGACGCGCTGGAGGCGCTCGCACCCGGAGAGATCGAGCCGGCCGAGGCGTGACAGGTGCGCGAGCGGGCTCACGTCCCGCACTCGGAAGCACAGCGACGCGTCCAGCGCGCGGAGGTCTCGTAGCCCGGCGAGCGGGCCGAGGTCCTCGATCGCGCGATGGCCTGCGATCGTGAGCACCTTCAGGCGCTTCAGGCCGGAGAGCGGGCCGAGGTCGGTGAGGGGTACGCGCGTGCGTAGGTCGGCCATCAGACCGAGTCGAACGAGCCGCTCCAGGCCGGCGAGCGGGGCGAGGTCGGCGAGGTACTGGCACCCGTCCAGCTCGAGCCTCACGAGCCCGGGCAGCCGCGCGAGCGGCGAGAAGTCGGTGATTGTGGTGGAGCTCGAGAGGTCGAGGCTCCTCAGCCGCTCGAGCTGCGGGAGCGGGGACAGGTCGAGGGTCCGGTGGCAGTTGCCGACGGCGAGGCTCTCGATCCGCCCGAGCGCCACGATCGGCTCGAGGCTCGCGAGCTCGGGGCTCCCGCTCGCGTCGAGGGATCGCAGCGAATCGGCGTCGGCCGCGTCGAGGAGCGGAACGAGGCGCCGCACCCTCGACACACGCGCGTGGCGCAGGCCATGAGGCCAGTCGGAGGGCTCGGCGCGAGGTGCGAAGACCTTCAGCACCACCTCACCGCCGGAAACCAGCTCGAGCTGGTGCTGCGCGTCGGCGCGCACGTGCATCGGCCCCGTGAGCTGCAGCAGCCCCGCCCGGCACACCGTCGTCGCGTCACCGCAGATCCCGCCCCTCGCCGACAGGCAAAGGGTGGAGATGCGCGCGGGTGCGTCCCGCGTGACGATCCCACTCTTGCCGATCTCGAGGATGCAGACGTCGGTCCCGTCGCTGCCGGTGACGGTGACCGTGACGCGGCGGTACCAGTGCAGGAGGTCGTCGACGGCGCTCTTCTGCGCGTCGAGATCGAAGGTCGTCATCGAGGTCATCACACGCTGGGACGCTCGACGTGCGGACGGCCTGACGGACCGAGCGACGTGAACGTGCGCCCGCGAACGACGCTCCGGCGCTCGGGCAGCGGAGCGGGGCGCAGTTACACGGGGTCACCGCCCAGGGGTGGCCGTTGGTGTGGGCCGGATTGTCGCACGATGGTCCGGGAGTTGAACGAAGCCGCTTCGTGGCGGACGTCTCGCCCACACGCACGTGGGGATGGAGGTCAGCGTCGGCGGTCGCCTCGTCGTGAACCCGGGCGCGCTCCTGCGCGAGCCCGCTGAGGGTTGGGAGGGCCAGGTGTCTGCCCTCGGAACCTTCGGCGTCCTCGACCTGCCCGCGCAGAGCTGGCGAGTCTACCGGGCGCGGACGGGGCGGGAGGTCGAGGTCGCGCGGCGGCGGGCGTAGTCGCCGACGAGCGCCGAAAGCACGATGCGGTGTCGTCGCCGCCGGCGCGATCGACGCGGGCTCGCACCGGGTTGCCGCGCGCAAGGGTCAACGCTACCGCGGCCACGTGAAGCCGCCGAAGAAGAAGAAGAAGAAGAAGAAGAAGGCGAAGACGCCTGCGTGGCTCTCGATCCTGCCGGGCGGCCTCGACCCCTCGCGGTTCACGTTCGAGCAGCTTCGCGACGCGAAGAAGGCGCACGGGTTCCTGACCGAGCGCTTCGACGGGCCCCCGGGGATTGGCGAGTACATGCGGGCGTACCGCTTCCTGCTCCTCCTCGGCATCGCGTGCGTCGTCGAGGACAGGTACCCGCCGCTCACGCGGTGCTGGAAGGACCTCGAGAAGCTCTTCATGGGCGATCCCGCCTTCGCCGACGGCATCGTCGTGCCGAGCTGGATCCTGATGGATTTCCCCTTCGGCCCGAAGGGCGAGACGGCGCTCGACTACTTCGAGAACTTCCTCGCCGAGGCCGATCCGGCCGCATGGCGGAGCCTCGATCCCCTCGCCACGGAACGCCTGGCGCGACCAATCCCGCTGCTGTCGTGTCCTGCGGTGCATATCGTCGAGTGGAGAAGCGACCCGGCACGGCCCGACCTCGGACCGACACGCGCAAACGTCGCCGTGCTCGAGTCGGGCTGTCGCGAGGCGATGGCTCGTCACGGTGAGCTCGTCCGGCGCCTGGGGCTCCGAGTACTGCGCGCCGGCGGCTCGCCGGACGTGCCGGTCTCCGTGTTGCCGCGAGACGACGGCGCCCGCAACATGAACGACACGCGCTTTCGTTTCCGTGCGGCAAGCAGCGAATCCGCGCCGCCAAGCCGCATTCTCGGCTTCACGCGCTACGTCCCACTCTACGTGCTGGTCACCTTCGACGGGCCGGCGGAGCGGGTGATGGCACACGAGATGTTCCACGCGTTGAACTGGCACTACGGCGTGATCGAGCAGGGCTCCGGCACCTGGGCGGAGCAGTTGCAGCAGGAGGAGGAGAGGGCGCAGCAGCTCACCGAGATGATCGGGCTCGGTAGGTGAGAGACCACGCTCACACGCCGTGGCCGCGCCGCGCCTACTGGGTCGTGCCGGGCGCCCTGTTGGCCGGCCCCTATCCCGCGAGCCCCGCGCACGCGGGCGGCAGGCTGCGCCTCGGTGATCTCGCTGCCAGCGGCGTCCGCACGTTCCTCGACCTGACTCATCCCGCCGACGTCGCGCCGGGGGGAAGTCGCCTCGACGACTACTCGGAGCAGCTGCTGGCCCCGGCCGGCAGCGCCGTGGAGTACGTTCGGTGCCCGCTCCCCGACGAGGCCGCGCCGACCGTCGCTCAGGCGGTCGCGACGCTCGACCGCATCGACGCGGCGCTCGCCGCGAGCCGCGTGGTGTATTTGCACTGTTGGGCAGGGCGCGGGAGGACGGGCACGATCGCCGGCTGCTGGCTCGCGCGCCACGGAGTCGCGGTGGGGGAGGGCGTCGTCCGCGAGCTGCTCGCGCTGCGGCGCCGGTCCGGGGTGTGTCGAACTGCCCTGTCCGGCCGAGGCCGCCCAGCGCGCGTTCGTGCGTCGCTGGCCTGCTGGTCGGTAGGCGGGGGTCCGCACCGTCGACGCTCACTGCGACCGTCCCGACGCCGGGGGAGCTTCCCGCCGGCGTCGAGGCGGTCGCCATCAGCGAGAGCTCCGGGGACGGGGGCGCGCGATCCAGTGGCGGAGCGGGCGAGCGCGTCGAGCACCTGCTGCGTCCGGCAGACCGCGGCCGAGCATCCGACCAGGACCGTTCGACCGGCTTGAAGCAGAGAAGTGGTCCGACCCGCAGCGGAAGTCGAACCGCGACGACTACGCGCACGCTCGCGCTGGGCGCTCCGCGATCGAGTCGCTGAGGTACTCGCTCGAGCAGGGCTTCGATTTTGGCGAGGTCGCACGTCGCGGCCTCGCCGCCGCGCACGCCGAGTTGCTCGAGAAGGCGCTCGCTTTCAACCTCTGCCACATGACGCGTGTCCGTGCGGAGCGTGCCACCCGGGCCGGGGCCGACGCGGACTCGACACGACCCATCGCAGCCTGAGCCGCCCGCGGCTCGGCCTGACCGCGGCGAAAGCTCACGGCCGCCGCGTGGCCGCGCTTTGCCCTCCGGAGGCAGCGCGGGACCCGGTCAGACCGTCAGGCTCCCGAAAACCGTCGACGCGCGTCGATTTCGCCGACCATCGCCCGGCGACGACCC
>CAIVJW010000034.1 GCA_903906315.1 uncultured delta proteobacterium
CGATCGATCGATCGGGGGCGCGTCACTCCTGCCGCGCCGTCGAGGCGGGGGCGACCGGGGGCCGGCGCTCAGAGAAGAGAGGACGATCGCTCGTCGCCGCGCGGCTCGCCCGATTGCGGATCGGCGATCTGCGCGACCAGCGCGCGGTGCACGAGGCCGTTCGAGGCGACGAGGCGGCCGACGTGCCAGTCGGTGGGACCGCCGGCGAGCGCCGTCACGCGGGCGCCGGCGGCGAGCGCGATCGCGGCGCCGGCGGCCACGTCCCAGGTGTGCAGGCGCCGCTCCCAGTACGCCTCGTAGGTGCCGTCCGCCACGAGGCAGAGGTCGAGCGCGGCGCTGCCGCAGCGGCGCACGCCCTGGGCCGCGCGCTTCACTCGCATGTACGCCTCGAAGTTGTCGCCGGGGCCGTCGCCCGACGGCGAGAAGCCCGTCGCGATCAGCGAGTCGATGAGGTCGTCGATCATCGAGACCCCGCAGGGCTCGCCGTTGCGCCGCGCCTCGCTCCGGCCCGCGTCGTCGACGAGGCCCGTCCAGCGCGTCGCGAGCGCGGGGGCGACCACGGCGCCGACGGCCGGGTAGTCGTCCCAGAGCAGGCCGACGGACACGCAGTAGAACGGGTGACCGTGGACGAAGTTCGTCGTGCCGTCGAGCGGGTCGACGTACCAGACGGGCCCGCTGCGAGGCTCGTCCGCGACGCCCGAGCCCTCCTCGCCGACGATGGGGATCCCGGGCGTCCGTTCGCGCAGCCGATCGACGAGGAGCGCTTCGCTCGCCCGGTCGAACTCGGTGACGAGGTCCTTGCGGCCCTTCTTGTCGGCGCGCGGGCGCGATCGGTAGCCCTTCGCGAGCAGCGCCGCGGCCTCCTCGGCGACCTCGATCGCGATCGCGAGCAGGTCCTGGCGATCGGTCATCGGGCGGCCTCGAGGGCGACGCGGAGCTTGTCGTGGATGCCGCCGAACGCGCCGTTCGAGAGGATTGCGACCGTGTCGCCGGGGGCGGCGTCGCGCGCGACGGTCGCGACGATCGCCTCGACCGATGCGGCCGCCTCGGCGCGCGTGCCCGCCGCGCCGAGATCGGCGACCAGTCGGTCGAGGTCGAGGCGCTCGTCGGCCGCGATGTCGGCGCGCCCGATCGGCGCGAGCACGACCCGCCACGGTCCCTGGAACGCCCGCGCGTAGGCCGCCTGGTGCAGGTTCCGGCACGCTGTCGCGCTGCGAGGCTCGAAGACCGCCCACAGCGTGCCCTCCGGGTGCCTCGCGCGGATCGCGCGCAGCGTCTCCTCGACCGCCGTCGGGTGGTGGGCGAAGTCGTCGTAGACGCGCACGCCGCGCGCCTCGAAGAGGACCTCCTGCCGCCGCTTGACGCCCTCGAAGCGGGTCAGCGCGTCGATCGCCGTGTGCAGGGGGACGCCGAAGCCTTGCGCCGAGGCCGCGAGGCACGCGAGCGCGTTGCGGACGTTGTGCGTGCCCGGCACGCGGAGGGCCGCGCGACCGGCCGCGACGCCCCCGGCGTAGAGGTCGAACGACTGCCAGTCACGCCCCGCGACGGCCGGCGCGCCCAGCCAGTGCGGCGGCATGCCGTGCGTGTCGTCGCCCTCGAGCGCGTACCACGCGACGGGGGCCTTCGCGTGCTGGGACACGACCTCGACGACCTTCGGATCGTTCGCCGCGGCCACGATGAGGCCGGTCGCCGGGACGCGATCGAGGAAGCCGCGGAACGCCGCGAGGTAGCTGGCCTCGTCGGGGTAGATGTCGACGTGGTCGTGCTCGATCGAGGTCACGATCGCGACCTCGGGCCGGTAGTGCCAGAACTTGGGCGTCTTCTCGAAGAAGGCGGTGTCGTACTCGTCGCCCTCGACCACGAACGGCGTGGCGCGCGAGGTCGGGCCGCCGTCGTTCGGCGAGAGCAGCGGCAGCGCGCGCGCGGGCGGCGCGTCGGGCAGGCGGAAGCTCGTGGGAAAATTCCGGGGCAGGCCGCCGATGAGGAAGCCCGGATCGCGGCCGACCTCGTGCAGGAGGAAGGCGCACATCGCGCTCGTCGTGGTCTTGCCGTGCGTGCCGGCGACGACGAGCGGCGCGCGCCCCTTGAGCAGGTGATCCGCGAGCGCGTGCGCCATCGAGGTGTACGGGATGCCCCCGTCGATCGCCGCGCGCGCCTCCGGGTTGCTCGCCCGGCAGACGTTGCCGATGACGACGAGATCCGGGCGAGGATCGAGGTGGGCGGGGTCGAACCCCTGCATCAGGCGGATGCCCCAGCGCTCGAGCGCCGGCCCCATCGGCGCGTGGAAGGCCACGTCCGAGCCCGAGACCTCGTGGCCCGCGGCCTGGAAGAGGCCTGCGAGCGAGCCCATGCCGGTGCCGGCGACCGCGACGAAGTGAACGCGCATCGCGGACTTCTCTAGCACCTGGGTGCGGGGGTTGGCCCAGTTCTCCCCGGCGGGCCCCCGCCTCCGTCCCGCGATTTCCGGGGGAAGGGGGGCCGAGATGCCGGGCGCGGCCCTCGATCCCGCAGCGCGTGGGTGGTAACGATGCCCCACTTCCCATGAGCTCCGACGACCGACCGACGACCAGGGACGCGGCCGCGCCGCGCTACGACCACACCGAGGTGGATCCCCGCTGGCAGCAGCGCTGGGACGACGACGGCGTCTTCCGCGCGGAGCGGCGGCCCGGCAGGGAGAAGCGGTACGTCCTCGACATGTTCCCGTATCCGTCGGGCGCGGGCCTGCACGTGGGGCATCCGGAGGGCTACACGGCGACGGACATCCTCTCGCGCTTCTGGCGCATGAAGGGCTTCGACGTCCTGCACCCGATGGGCTGGGACGCATTCGGCCTGCCCGCCGAGCAGCACGCGATCGAGACCGGCACCCACCCCGCGCAGACGACGCACAAGAACATCGCGACCTTCCGCCGGCAGCTGAAGATGCTCGGCTTCAGCTACGACTGGAGCCGCGAGGTCGACACGACCGACCCCGGGTACGTGAAGTGGACGCAGTGGATCTTCCTGCAGCTGTTCCAGCGCGGGCTCGCGTACCAGGACGAGGTCAGCGTCAACTGGTGCTCCGCGCTCGGCACCGTGCTCTCCAACGAGGAGGTCGTCGACGGCCTCTCGGAGCGGGGCCACCACCCCGTCGTCCGCACGCCGCTCCGGCAGTGGATGCTCCGCATCACGGCCTACGCGGACCGCCTGCTCGAGGACCTCTCGCTCGTCGACTGGCCCGACGGCACGCTCACCGCGCAGCGCAACTGGATCGGCCGATCCGAGGGCGCCGAGATCAAGTTCGCGGTCGACGGACACGGGGGCGCCGACGTGGCGGTCTTCACGACGCGCCCGGACACGCTCCTCGGCGTCACGTACGTCGTGCTCGCGCCCGAGCACCCGCTCGTCGCGAAGATCACGACGCCCGCGCACAAGGCGGCCGTCGACGAGTACGTCGCGCGATCCGCGCGGCGCAGCGACCGCGACCGCACCGCCGTCGTGAAGGACAAGACCGGCGCCCCGACGGGCGCGCTCGCCGTGCACCCGTTCACGGGCGAGAAGGTGCCGATCTGGGTCGCCGACTACGTCCTCGGCGGCTACGGCACCGGCGCGGTCATGGCCGTGCCCGGGCACGACGAGCGCGACTTCGCCTTCGCCAAGGCGTTCGACCTGCCGATCGTCGAGGTGGTCAGCCCCGACGGCGCGCTGCACGGCGCGCTCGAGGAGGCGTTCGTCGACGACGGCATCAGCGTCCGCAGCGGCGAGTTCTCGGGGCTGACGACGGCGGACTGCATGAAGGCCGTCATCCGGCGCCTCGCCGAGGTCGGCCGCGGCGGATCGGTCGTGAGCTACAAGCTGCGCGACTGGGTCTTCTCGCGGCAGCGCTACTGGGGCGAGCCCATCCCGATCTACTTCCCCGTCGACCTCGAGGATCCGAACGGCGACCCGCGCAAGGGCGCCAAGCACGTGGTCCGCTTCGACCAGCCCATCCCGGTCGAGGCGCACGAGCTGCCCCTCCGCCTGCCCGATCTCGTCGACTTCCGGCCCGGCGACGACCCGGCCGGCCCGCTCGCGCGCGCCGTCGACTGGCGCTACTTCCAGAAGGACGGCCGCTGGTACGCCCGCGAGACGAACACGATGCCGCAGTGGGCGGGGTCGTGCTGGTACTACCTGCGCTTCCTCGACCCGCGCAACGCAGACGAGGCGTTCTCGCCCGAGGCGTACGACGCGTGGATGAACGTCGACCTCTACGTCGGCGGCGCGGAGCACGCCGTGCTCCACCTGCTCTATGCGCGCTTCTGGCACAAGGTCCTCTTCGACATCGGCCGCGTGAAGCACCCCGAGCCGTTCAGGAAGCTCGTCCACCAGGGCATGATCCTCGGTGAAGACAACGAGAAGATGAGCAAATCGCGGGGCAACGTGGTCAACCCCGACGACATCGTGAAGGCGTACGGCGCCGACGTGCTGCGCCTCTACGAGATGTTCATGGGCCCGCTCGAGGCCGTGAAGCCCTGGCAGAAGGCCCAGATTCAGGGCGTCGTCCGCTTCCGTGATCGCCTGTGGGCGGTGTGCGGGCGAGACGCGGTCGACGGCATCGACGAGGAGACTCGCCGGATCGTCCACAAGACGATCCGCAAGGTGACGCGCGACGTCGAGGCGATGGCGTTCAACACCGCCATCTCCGCCATGATGGTGCTGGTCAATCACCTCACGGCGCTCCCCGAGCTGCCGCGCGAGGCCGCCTGCGCGCTCGTGCTGCTCGTCGCGCCGTTCGCGCCGCACGTCGCCGAGGAGCTCTGGCTGAAGCTCGGGCACCCGACGTCGCTCGCGCTCGAGCCGTGGCCGACCTGGGACGAGGCGCTCTGCGTCGAGGACGTCGTCGAGATGGCCGTCCAGGTCAATGGCAAGGTCCGCGGCAAGGTCCGCCTGTCGCGCACGGCCGGCGAGGACGAGGCGCGCGAGGCGGCGCTCGCGGCCGAGGGCGTCGCGGCGTTCACGGCCGGCAAGGCGGTCCGCAAGCTCATCTACGTGCCCGGCAAGATCGTCAATCTGGTCGTCGGCTGAGGGCGGTCGCGGGGCGCCCGGGCGTCGGGAGGGTGCTCGCGGCCTGTTTCGCCCCGGCCCGACGGCGCCCGCGCTGCTAGCATCTCGCGGCGAGCCGGATCTGCCGGCCGTCGCCCCGCCGATCGCGCGGGGCCGCCTCTTGCCCTCCGGAGCCTCGCGAATGACCCTCGTGCCCACCCGAACCGTGCCCGTCCGCGCGGCCACGCTCGTCGCCCTCGCGCTCTCGCTCGCCGCCTGCGGCCCGACCTACGTGCGAGGCTCGCAGGTCCAGGGCCTCGACGATCAGGCGATGTCGACCGGCATCGACAAACGCGACATCGAGCAGCTCCTCCACGACAACCTCAAGGCGATGATGTCCTCGCCGATCGCGCACGCCTGGGCGGCCGATCGTGCCAAGCCGACGCTCGCCATCTACCCGCTCGCGAACGAGACGAGCGAGCACATCGACAGCCAGCTGAACGCGCTCCTCTCGGACGTCGAGACGTTCATGGTCAACTCGCAGCTCGTCACCGTGGTGAGCGTCGAGCGGCAGCGGCAGATGATCGGCGAGCTCGAGAAGCAGCACGGCGGCGGCTTCGATCCGAAGCACGTGGCCGAGTACAATAAGCAGCTCGGCGCCAAGTACTACATCACCGGCAAGGTCTTCACCTCCGACGAGCGCGTCGAGGACCAGCGCCGCGTGCAGTACTTCATGTTCATGCAGATCATCGACGTCGCGACGAGCGCCGTCGCCTGGCAGAACAAGGCGTCGTTCACCAAGGCCGTCCTCCGCTGACGATGCGCACGCGCGTCCTTGCCCGCGTCGCGGGCGCTTTCGTGGGCCTCGCGCTCGGCGCGGCGGCGCTCCTCGGCTGCGCAGGCCACGAGGACCGCACGCGCACGGCGCTCGACGCGCTCGACCGCGGCGCGCCCGAGGAGGCCATCGCCGCGCTCGACGAGCAGCTCGACGTCAAGCGCCCGGAGGACCTGCCGGCGCTCAAGGGCGACAACGCCCTGCTCCTGCTCGACCGCGGCACCGTGCTGATGTCGGTCGACAAGTACGATCTCAGCGCGCGCGATCTCGGCGCAGCGGACAAATCGATCGATCTGCTCGACATGTCGAGGAGCACGGTCGACGAGATCGGCAAGTACCTGTTCTCGGACGACGTCGGCCCGTACAAGGCGCCCGCGTACGAGAAGCTGCTCATCAACACCGTCAATATGATGAACTACCTCGCGAGGGGCGACCTCGGCGGGGCGAAGGTCGAGGCTCGGCGCCTCGCGATCATGCAGAAGTACCTGCGCGATCACGAGGAGGACGGCGTGCTGCTGGGGCTCGGCAGCTACCTCGCGGGCTTCGCGTTCGAGAAGGCCGGCGAGGCGAGCGAGGCGCTCGCGTACTACGACGAGGCGCTCAAGCACGCGCAGTACCCCTCGCTGCGCGATCCTATCCGCGTGCTCACGCAGGGCGCACCGAGGTCGCCGGGCCAGGCGGCGCTCGTCGGCGACGCCGGCCCGCTCGATCCGCCGGTGGCGACGGGCGAGGGCGAGCTGCTCATCGTGGTCGGCTTCGGGCGCGTGCCGCAGAAGGAGCCGCGGCGCCTCCCGATCGGGCTCGCGCTCACGCTCGCGTCGGGGGCGCTCAGCGGGGGGAGCGCGTCGCAGGCGAACGCGCTCGCGGCCAAGGGGCTCGTGACGTGGATCAACTACCCGACGCTCGGGCCGAGCCGCGGCAGCTACTCGACGCCGTCGCTCGTGGTCGACGGGCGCGGGGTCGGCATGGAGCAGGCGCTCGACGTCGAGGCCGAGGTCCGCCGGAGCTGGGAGAAGAAAGAGGGCACGATCATCGCCGCGGCGATCACGCGCATGATCACGCGCGTCCTCGCCGGCGAAGCGGCGCAGGCGGCCGCGAGCGCGGCGGCCGGGAAGAACGGCGGGATCGTCGGACTGCTGGTCGGTCTCGCGACGACGGCCACGCTGTCGGCGGTCGACACGCCCGACACGCGGTGCTGGTCGACCTTGCCGTCGCGCATCGCGCTCACGCGGCTGCGCCTGCCCGCGGGCGCGCACGAGGTGCGGGTCGCGGCGCGCGGGCGCGAGCGCAGCTACAAGGTCGACCTGCAGCCCGGAGGCTTCGCGTTCCTCCCGATGATGGTGCTGCGGTAGGGATTGGCCGGCGCTCCGCCCTCACGGGGCGGCGCGCATCCAGACCCCGGCGTCTCCGGCCGCCCACACCTCGGCGCCGCGCCCCGCCACCTCGGCGACCGCGCCGCGCGGCCCCTCGACGCGCGACCAGCGCGCGCCGTCGTAGTGCGCGAGCCCGCCGCCGCCGGCGAGCCAGACGTCCGCGCGCGACGGGCCCCAGAAGCCGCGCGGATCCGCGAAGGGCGCGGGCTCGTCGGTCCAGGCCCCGGCGTGAAAGTGGTGCAGGCGCGCCGATCCGGGCTCGCTCACCCAGACCTCGTCGCCCGCGGACCAGACGCCGCCGATCGCGCCGGCGCTGCCCGGGGGCTTCATCACCGTCCACGTGGCGTCGCCGTCGAGTCGCGCGACGGCGCCTTCGCGCAGCGCCCACGCCACGCCGCCCGACAGCTCGATGCGCTCGCGCGCGGGGCCTGCGGGCAGGTTCTTCCATCCGGTGCGGCGCTTGATCAGGCAGATGTCGCCGACCTTGCACACGACCTCCGGGTCGGCGTGGCCGAGCACGCCGAAGAGCCCGCGGAGCGGCGCCTCGCGCAGCCGGCCGATCTCCTTGTGCTCCTCGCGCCACGCGCCGTCGCGGAAGCGCAGGTAGATCGGCGCCTCGCCGTCCGGGCCGAGGCGCGTGCCGAGGAGGCGAGGGAGGTCGTCGCGGCCGAAGAAGATGCGGGCCTCGTCGCGCTCGCCATTGCGAGGCCGCAGGCGCGCGGGGAGCGGCCTCGGCGACCACCGTCCGCCCTCGAGCATCACCGGCTCGTCGCCGAGCGCGGCGACGCGCCGCTCGCCCACCGCGATCGAGGCGAAGCGACCCGCGAGCACCTGGGTGAACACGCCGAGCTTCACCGTGGGCCACGCGGCGGGCGCAGGGGGCGCCGCGACCGTGGCCGCCGCCGACGCGACCGGCGCGGGAGCCGGCGCCGGCGGACCGACGGGCGCGCTCGGCGCGGCGGGTGCGCTGGTGGGGCGCGGCGCTTGGGGCGGGATGGCGGGCGGGGCCGAGCAGGCGCCGATCACGAGGGCGATCGCGCACGTGGACGCGGCTCGAGCGATCACGGCTCAGCCCGCGGCCTTCGCCGGCGCGGGCGCCGTCGGCGTGAGGAGCGGGCCGGGGATCGTGAAGACCGCGCGGCCGGCGGTGCCGTTCACGAGGATCGCGAACGCGAGCCAGAGCGCGATGAGCATGAGCACGACCGTCGCGAGCGCCACGGGCAGCGCGAACACCGGCGAGTGGGAGACCTCGCGCAGGATCCGAAACACGTAGAGCGCGCAGATGTCGGCCAGGAAGGCGAACAGCAGCTTCGAGTGGAAGGCGAAGGCGTAGGCCAGCACCACGAAGATGACCAGGAAGCAGGCGTCGACGCTGAGGATGACCGTCGCGTCGGGGAGCCTGCCCTCGGCGAGGCCGGCGAGCGCCCACCAGTTCATGATCCAGTTGAACGCGAAGGTCGTGAACATGGTGCCGCCGAGCAGGTTCTTGTTCGCGAGGCCCATGAGCCCCGCGATCAGCTGGCCGCCGCCGCCGAAGAGCAGGCAGAACATCGCGGCGGTGCGCAGCGCAGCCGGGGTCACCGCGAAGCCGAAGGCGATGGGCAGCAGCGCGGCGCAGCCGATCGACAGGCCGAGCAGGCCGAGCGCGGTGGGCTCGGCGAAGACGGGGGGCGGCGCGGCCGGAGAGGTGGGCTCGGACACGGGGGTGCTCCTTGCGAGGGCGTTCGCGGACGCGGCCGATAAAGCGCCGCGGTCGCGCGAGCGCAAGCGGGAACGACGCCGCGGCGATCCCCGTCAGATCAGCAGGTCGCCGGCGATGACGAGCACGGCGAGGACCACGGTCGCGAGCGTGAACATGAGGGCCTTGCCGAACGATCCCACGCCCCGGGCCTCCGGCGGCGCGGGCTCGCGCGTCTCGGCGACGAGCGCCCCGATCGCGGCGTCGAGCGCGGCGCGGCGGGTGGCGGCCGATCGTCGCCGGCCCACCCCGCGGGCGACCACCCAGGGCGCGCCGAGGCCGAGGAGGAAGAGGTAGGTCGTCGCCTGCGGGGAGAGGCCGAGCTCGAACGCCTCGAGCTCGTACGCGTGGCTCGCGAGGTCGCGCGAGCTCATGCGCGCGACCTGGTTGCGCTTGGAGGGGCAGAAGTACTGCGGCCCGTTCGTGGAGTACTCGCCGTTGCCGCCGCTCCAGATCGTCACGAGGTGCAGCGGACCGCGGCAATCGGCGCATTTGAGGGGGCAGAGCAGGTGGCCCTGCACGCCGAAGAGCGGGTCGGCGTCGAAGGTGCAGCGCGGGATGAGCATGCCGATCGTGAGCACGACCGCGATCACGGGCAGCGCCCACAGCGGGCCGGCGGCGGCGGCGAGCAAGCCGCGCGGGAGGGCGTCGCGCTGCCTGGCGAAGTGCCGCACGCGGGCGCGGGAGGCGAAGCGTTTGACCGCGAGGTTGTCGAGGACGCCGTCCGCGCCCCACCGCGCGATCGCGCTCTCGAGCTCGCGGTCCGCGTCGTCGTCGCGACGCAGCCGCTCGAGCGCCTCGAGCCGCACCGGGATGCGCCCGGTGCCGATCGCGGGGTGAAACGGGACGTCGTCCTCGCGGGCGCCGATCACCGCGAGCACGCCGGCGAGATCGCCGCGCGCGAGCCGCACGCGCGCGACGGCCTCGCGGTACGGGCCGTCGAGCTCGAGGATCTCGGGCGCGGGATCGCACTCGGCGAGCCAGCCCTCGGCCGACTCGAGGTCGCCCTCGCGCGCGGCCTCGATCGCGAGCTGGCAGCGGACCAGGTGCTGGTGACCCTCGTCGACGAGCCGATCGAGCGCGGTCTCCAGCGCGGCGCGCGCGCGCTTGGGGCTGCCGGCCTGGCGCTCGGCCTTCGCGAGCTCGAGCGCGACCCAGCAGAGCAGCCGGCCGGCCTCGGGCGTCGTCGGCGCCGTCGCCTTGGCCTGGGACCACACGTCACGCAGCGACGTCCCGACGGACGCGGCGCCGGCCCGGGCGAGGTCGTAGGCGTGGCCCTCGACGGGGTTGTCGAGCTGCGCCTTGAGGCGCGACAGCCGCGCGACCTCGTCGCCGAGCGACCTCGCGACCCTTGCGCGCGCGTCGGGGGCGCGCGTCGCGATCTCGAAGGCCGCGTCGCAGTAGCCGCACTGCGCGCGGCCGCCGCGGATCTCGGCCTCGACGGGGGCGCCGCAGCGCGGGCACTCGATCGACCGGATGTGGACGTCGAAGCTCGCGGCGTTCATCGGGCGGGCTCCTCGGCGGTGTCGAGGCGGCGCGCAGGCAGCGCGTCGCCGTGCCGCGCGACGTAGTCGGCGCGCAGGCCCGGGCACCGCTCGAGCCACGGGCAGCCTGCGCACGCCGCCGGTTTCACGCCGCCTCCGAGGCGCGAGGCGGACAGGTCGAACACCTCGTCGGGCGTCACGACGGTGACGCCCTCGAAGCCGGGGTGGCGCACATGATCCTCATGGCCGGGCAGGAAGCAGCGCGGGACGTGCAGCGACGTGACCTCGTAGCCGCCGCGGCGCGCCGCCTCGAAGGCGTCCACGAGGTGCGGCGCGAGGTCGACGAGGCGCGGTAGCGTCTCGGCGCGGAGGGCGTTCGCGTCGGTGAGCGACACGAGCCACAGCGCGAAGCGCCGCACGCCGCGCGTCACGAGCCCCTCGATCCAGCGGCGAATCTCGCGGTACGTGCGCTCTTCGAGGATCAGGTCCGCCACCGGATCGAGCCCGCGCGCGACCAGGTGGTCGATCGCGGCGTGGCGCAGCGCGGCCGCGCCGTCGCGCCGCACGGTCGCCTCGTAGTCCTCGTCCGAGACGGCGTGCATCGAGACGTGGAAGCGGTCGACGCCGCACGCGACGAGGTGGTCGAGGTACGCCGCGTGCGCGTAGCGCAGGCCGTTCGAGGCGACCTTGACGTGCTCGAAGCCGCGCCTCCGGGCGTAGCGCACGAGCGCCGGCAGATCGTCGCGGATCGTCGGCTCGCCGCCCGTGAACGCGAGGTCGCGGACGCCGCGGGCCGCCGCTTGGTCGATCGCGCGTGCGACGCGCTCGGTCGAGAGCGCACGCCGGCGCATCGCCTCGCCTATCGTGCAGTACGCGCAGGACAGGTTGCAGTCGTAGCCAAGGACGACGTCGAGCAGCGGCACGCGCCCCGGATCGTACGCGAGGTCCGTCGCGTCGCGGCGGTGGAGGTGGATTGGCTCGCGAGGGCGTCGGTTCGGCACGAGACGTGCAAAGTTCACTCGACGTGGATGCCTTGACTCGCCGCATTCTCCCGATGTCCGCGAATGATGCGTGGTCGGGGGCGGCGAGCGTCGGGGTGCGGGAAGGCGCTATCGGGAGCGACCGCCCGCTTTCGAATCGGCGACCCCGCTCCCTCTTCCGGCTCCCTGGCCGCCGGTTCTCATCGCCGGCGCGCCCGAGTCGGGTAGCTTTGGAGGGGACGTGATCCAGCATCGCCCGCGCACGCAAGGTGCGCATACGACCTTCGCCGTCCGCCTCGAGGAGGGCGGGCTTCGGGCGGTCGTTCGGCGGCTCGGCGCCGAGGTCCCGACGCGCACCGAGCTCGACGTCGAGTGCGCGAAGCTCCGCGTGGTCTACGGGCTCGACGAGGCGGCGTGCGACCGGTTCTGCATGGGTCGCGTGCCGCCGGGCGTCGATGTCGTGATCGCGAAGGGCATCGAGCCGGTGGCGCGCCTGGCCCCGCGCGTCGAGTACCGCTTCGTCCTGCCCAAGGACAACCGCTCCTACACGGAGGCGCCGGGTGACGCCTACGTGGACCATCGCGAGGGGTTCCTGACCGAGCGCGTCGCGGTCGGCGACGTCCTCGCCGTCCGCATCCCGGCGGTCCCGGGCAGTCGCGGCCTCACCGTCACGGGTCGCGAGCTCCCGGCCCCCGAGACGCCCGGGGGCGCCCTCGAGCTCGGCGGGAACGTGGCGCTCTCCGAGGACGGCCTGCGCGTGGTCGCCACGGCGAGCGGCACGCCGACGCTCGTGCAGGGGCGCATCGCGGTCGTCGTCGCGCTCGAGGTCCCCGCCGTCAACTACTCGACCGGCAATCTCCACTACGACGGACCGGTCGTGGTGCGCGGGGATGTCGCCTCCGGCTTCAGCGTGTGCGCCGCGGGCGACATCGAGGTCCACGGGGTCGTCGAGGGCGGCACCTTGATCTCCGGCGGCAACATCACGCTCCGCGCGGGCGCCCGGCACGGCAGCCGCATCGAGGCCGCCGGAAACGTGTCGGTGCGGTTCCTCGATTCCGACGCCGAGGCCAATGCGATCGGCGACGTCACGGTCCTCGGCTCGGCCGTGCAGTGCCGAGTCTCGGCGGGGCGCTCGGTGCGCGTCGCCAACACGGTGAGCGGCAGCGTGGTGCGCGCCGGCGTGCGCGTCGACGTCGACGAGGCCGGCGGCGGCCGCGGTACTCCGTCGCTCCTCGAGATCCGGCGCGAGGCCTCCGAGGCCCAGGTGGCGCAGCTGGCCGGGGCCTGCGACGAGCTGCGCGCCTACCTCGAGGCGCACGAGGTCCGCGCCCGCGCGCTGCCCCCGACGGCCGACGTGCAGACACGCAAGTGGTTCGTCGCCGAGCGCGTGCAGGTCGACGTCGAGCTGGCGTTCGCGCGCGCCCGCCTCGCGGCCTGCGAGCGCGACCTGCAGGCCGGCCCCACGAGCGGCGAGGTGATCGTCCGCAAGGCGCTGCGGCCCGGCGTGGACGTCGTCCTCCACGGTCTCCTCGTCCCGCCGGTGGCGACGACGGCCGGGCTCCGCTTCGTCCACTCGGCTCGCGGTCGCCCGTACGCGCCGCCCTCGTGGATCCCGCCCTCTTCGGGCCTGCCACCGATGGCGGGCTTGACCCCCCCGCCGCTCGCGCGGGCGTCGCTCATGCCGGCCTCGCGCGGCGTGGGGCCGATGGCGGCGCCTCGTGGGCTCACGCCGCCGCCGTTCGCGCGCCCGTCGCTCCTGCCCGGCGCGCGCAGCGTGTACCCGCCGGCGCCTCGATCGGTCACGCCGCCGCCGTTTGCGCGTCCGTCGCTCCTGCCCGGCGCGCGCAGCGTGTACCCGCCGGCGCCTCGATCGACCACGCCGCCGCCGTTTGCGCGCCCGTCGCTCCTGCCCGGCTCGCGGGCGTCGTACCCGCCGATGCCCCGCGCGCCGACGCCGGCGCCGTTCCGTGCGCCGACCGGCGGGTCGATCGCCCGCAACCCGCCCGTCCCGCGCGACGAGCCCACGATCCCGGCGCCGCCCGAGGGCCCGCCCACCCGCCGCTAGGGCCGATGCCGGCGGCGGCCTCGTCGGTCGCACGCGCCGGGCTCGTCGGGATGCCGCTTCAGACTTGAGTTTCGCTCATTCCTGTGGCGATCGCGGCTTCGCGAACCCCCTACCCCCGGCCCCATCCCCCGATTTCCGGGGGAAGGGGAGGACAAGGCGCTTCGACGCGAACCCTCCCCCTTTCCCGCGAGATCGGGGGCTGGGGGGTTAGGGGGTGTCGCCCAGAACGGCGAAACTCGAGTCAGACGCCGTTCGGCGTGCGCGACGGCGGGTGAGCGACTGGCCGCGAGGTGATCGTGGCGAACGCGGTCTCGATCTCCTCGTCGCTGAGGCACCAGACCTCGTCGGACTCGTTGCCAACGAGGCACTCGGTCGTGCCCTGCGCCGGGCGCGCGGAGGGCTGCGCTCGGCCCGGCGGCGAGGCGGAGGGGGGCGCCGTCGCGCTCTGCCCTCGCGGGGCGAGCGGCGCGCGCGGCGGCGCCGACGCCGGCGAGGTGGGTACGAAGAAGGCGCCGTTCATGAGGTTGCGGTCGGGGCGGGTCGGCGGTGCCGAGTCGAAGGGCGACGTGGTGGTGGCCTGCGCCGGGCGCGCGGGCTGCTGCGTCCGAGGCGGGGGGGAACCGGAGGGGGGCGCGGTCGGGCTCAGCTGACGGGCGGCGACCGGCGCGCGCGGGGGGGCCGAAGCGGGCGCGGCGAAGGCGCCATTCGTGAGCTTTCGCTCCGGGCGGGTCGGCGGCGCCGAGTCAGGGGGCGAGGCGACCGCGCTCGCGGCGGCGGTCTCGAGCAGGCCGAGCGGGAGCGTCGCGACGCGCACGCGCAGGTCGCTGCCGAGGCGCGGCGGCGGGGGGATCGTCGGCACACGCGGGCTGCGGGGCGCCGCACCGCCCTCCGTCAGGACGAGGTCGACGTCGCCGTCGAGCATCGCCGCGCGGAGCGCCGCGCCGCGCGCGACCGAGTCGGGGCCCAGGCGGACGTGGGCCTTGTGCGCGAAGTGCCGCTCCACTGCGCAAAGCACCTCGGGAGCGCGGACCATCCCACCGGTGGCGTGGACGTGCCGGACCGCCGAGGCGGGCAGGAGCGCGCTGCGGAGCGCCTCCGCGATGACCGCCGAGACGTGACCGTCGAGCTCGGCGGCGAAGGGGGCGAACGTCGCTCGGTCGAGCGTGACCCTCACCGGCTCGCCCGTGCGGGTGCGGAGGAAGGGCACGTGCGTCTCGACGACGTCGGCCAGCGAGAGGTCGCGCTTCATCGCCTCGGCGAGGCTGCGCAGGGCGAGCGCGTAGTCCGGGCTTCTCGCCGTCGCGGCGAGGTCGGCCGGGAGGCTCGCGAGGAGCGTGCGCACGATCGCGGCGTCGAGGTCGGCGCCGCCCAGCGATCCGTCGCCGGCGACGCCGAGCACGTCGACGCGCCGCCAGCCGATGGACACGATCGCCACCGACACGCCGCCCGCCCCGAGGTCGACGATCGCGGCCCGCGTCTCGCTCGTGGCGGTCATCGCGAGGGTGAGCGCCCGCGCGACGACGTCCGTGACCAGGACGGGGAGCGCCATCTGCGCCCGCCGCGCGGCCCCGACCAAGGCGGCGCGGCCCCCCTCGCCGAGCCACGCGGGCGCGGCGAGGACGACCGGGCCCGGCGCGACGCCGAGGCGCGCGCGGAGCGCGTCGACGGGTTGCCGCAGGATCAGGGCGGCGGTCTCCTCGAGATCGCGAGCGCCGGTCGTCGCGGGCATCTCGCCGGAGACGCGACGGAACGAGCTCCAGCCCGTCCGATCGACGGGCGCCGACCGCGGCGGCGTGGCGCCCTGGCGCGCGAGGCTCCGCATCACGTCGACGACGGTGTCGCGCGGGTGGCTCGTGCCGTAGCCGAGCGCGGCCCGCCCGACGCGGGTCGTTCCCCCGTGGAAGCACGCGACGGCAGGGAAGCTGCTCGACCCGCCCGCGTCCTCGATCGGCGTCGCCGACCCGCCGACGAAGGCTGCCCCGCGCACGCACGACGTCCCCAGGTCGAGCCCGAACGGCCTCGTCAGCGCATCCGCCCGCGGCGGCGCCTGAGCTCGGACTTGTGCTGACGAGTTCATGATTTGCACTGCCTCCGCTTCCAACGGGGCGTTCGCAGGAACCATGCCGCGGTGCATCGGAACGGTGCGGCTCCGGGCATCGCGCCGGAATGCCGCCCAATGTGGGTGCGCTGGGCCTTCGGCCTGCCGGGCGGGCCGCTCGGGGAGGGCCGGCCCGGGAGGCGGTGCCCGTCGCGGACGGCCGCGTGGGGAGCGCGCTCCCGTGCGGTCGTGCGCTCTCGATCCCTCCGCCCTCCGCCTTGCGCGGCTTGCGAGGTCAGGGCAACCTGCGCGGCCCATGAACGCCCGACCGAGGTTCTCGATCGCCGTGGCCTTCTGCGCCGCGCCGCTCGTCGTCGGCTGCGCCTCGCTCGCCAGCTCGCCGGCGTGGACCGGCGGCGGCCTCGCCCTTTCGGCGCCCGTGCGCGAGGCCGAGGAAGAGGCGCGTGTCGAGAAGGACCGCGTGCGCGCCGCCCGCGAGCCCCGCGAGATCGGCGCCAAGCACATCCTCGTCATGCACGCGGAGTCGAAGAGCAAGCCGCCGACCGTGACGCGATCGAAGGACGAGGGGCGCAAGCGTGCGCAACAGGCGCTCGTGCGCATCCGATCGGGCGAGGCCTTCGACGCGCTGGTCAAGGAGTACAGCGACGAGCCGGGCGCGGCCGATCGCGCCGGCGACCTCGGCGTCTTCGAGAAGGGCACGATGGTCAAGCAGTTCTCCGACGCCGCGTTCTCGCTGAAGATCGGCGAGGTCAGCGAGGTCGTCGAGACCCCGTTCGGCTTCCACCTCATCAAGCGTACCGAGTAGCGCCCCCCTCGCCGGCGGCGCGGCTCCGGTCCCGGCTCGGGCCGAGTCGTGGTAACGAAGGCGCGTGTCGCTGCTCTTCGGGGTCGCCTTGCTCGCGCTCGCCGTCGCGCTTGGCGGCCTGGCGGCGATCTGGCGCGACAGCGGGCGGCGCGCGATGCACGCGATCCGCACGTTCGCGGTCGTGGCGGCGGGGGCGGTCGCGATCCTGCACCTCCTTCCCGAGGCGCTCTCGGAGATCGGCTGGCCCGCGCTCGTCGCGGCGGCGGTGGGCCTACTCGGGCCTGCGCTCCTCGAGCGATCGTTCACCCACGAGGCCCACGAGGACGCCCCGACGACCGCGCTCGCGATGGGCTACGCGGCCGTCGTCGCGCACCAGGCCGGCGAGGGCGCCGCGCTCGCGGGCCTCGCGCGCACGGGCGCGCTGACGGCGTCGATCGTGCTCGCCATCGCGGCGCACACGGTGCCCCTCGCGATGGTCGTCGCCATCCGCGTCATCGAGGTGCGGGGCGAGCGCGCGACCGGCACGCGCCGGGCGACCGTGATCGCGCTCGGCGGCGTCGCGCTCGCGACGGGCGTCGGCGCGCTCGGCGGCAACCTCGTCGGCGCGGCCCAGCTCGCGGCGGTCGAGCCGTGGATCCTCGCGGTCGTCGCCGGCCTGCTCCTGCACGCGCTCTCGCACGACGTGCTCGCCGCGCCGCCCGCGACGCGGCGGGGGCGCGTCGGCGACGCGACGGCCGGGCTCGTCGGCCTCGGCGTGGCCGTGATCGGCGTCGAGGACACCGGCTGGCTCGCCACCGTGCCGCTCGCCGTGCGCGTCGCGGGCGTGGTCGCGCTCGGGGTGGCGATCGCGGCGCGGAGCCTCGTGCCGCGCAAGGCCGTGGGCCACGCCCACCCGCACGCGCACTGACGTACGCGAGCGAGGCCCGTCGCCCGAGCGGGTCGGACTCCACGCGCGGCGGCGTGGCTAGACCCTCGCCGAAAAGGATTTGCAGCAACCTCGCGCGGGGATTCCGGGCCACCCGGAGGAGAAGCTCACCACGGAGGCACGGAGGCAGATCAAGTCTGAGCTCCGTGTCTCCTTGCCTTCGTGGTGAAAATCAGGGCTCTTGGTCGGTCGCCAAGGCGGCAGCGCTTCTCGGCGAGGGTCTGGCTAGGGCGTCGGCTCGGGCCGGACCCCGCCGCTCACTTCGGCTTCGGGATCCACAGCTCCACGGCGCGCTGCTTCGGGTCGCCTCGGCCGTCCTGCCCATAGCCGCTCGTCAGATCGACGACGCTGATCTCGCGACCCTCGGCCGCGACCGGGTCGCCCTCGACCGAGTAGTCGAAGGGAATGGCCTTGATCGCGAGGTGGCCGTCGTCCTCGTCCCACAGCTCGATCACGTTCATCTGGTGCGGAAAATCGGCGAGCGAGGCCGTCTCGAGCTCGTAGTACGCGTGTCCGCCCGGCGGATTCACCGTGAAGTAGCGGTGCTCGTGGGTGTGCCCGGCGAGGTGCAGCAGGACGTTGTCATAGCCGCCGAGGAACGCGCGCCACTCGTCCGGCGTCATCGCGTCGGCCTGCGTCGAGCCGCCGAGCCCGCTGCCGTCGGTGAGCTTTTGCGAGCTGTGGTGCGAGGCGACGACGACGACCTTGCCGTCCGCCTTGGCCTTGTCCAGCAGCGGCTTCAGCACGGCGTCGACGTCGGCCTTGTGGATCACGCCGGAGTCGGCGCCCGTCTCGGCGGCGCTGTCGACCACGACCACGCGCAGGGGCGAGGTGCCGACGTCGTAGGCGTAGTACGCCTTGCCGCGCTTGGCGGCCGCCGCGTCGACGCCGTGGCCGTCGCCGTCGCCCGCGATCTTCGCCATCAGCGTCGATCGATTCACCAGCAGGCGGCGCGGATCGGCGATCACGTCGCCGCGGATGACGGGGCCGCCGGGCTGCGTCCAGTCGCGCGCGCCGTTCGGCGAGTACGATCCGACCGACACCTCGGAGTTGCCCGTGCCGACGGAGATGTTCCCCTGGACGAGGAGGTCGTGATTGCCAGTCACCCAGCGCCACGGCACCGCGAGGCCCTCGGCCACGAACGGGTCCTTCGGGTCGTTGTCGGGGCCCGGCGTCGGGTCGTCGTCGTCGCCCGAGTCGCACTCGACGCTCGGCGCGCCGGTCAGGATGGCCTGGAACCAGTCGACCTCGTTCGATTGCGCGTTGTCGGCGTTGTCGCCGCCGAGCAGGACGAAGGAGATGGGCAGCTTCTCGTGCAGCTTGTTGATGGTGCGCACGGCCGCGTTCAGGATGCGGCACTCGTGGCCTTCCTGCGGCCGGAACGCGCCCGAGATCATGCCCGGCGAGTCGAGCGTCGCGAGCCGCACCGGCGACTCGTCGTCCGCGAGCTGCGTGTCCGCGAGGTGCACGAAGCGCGCGAGGAGCTTCGCCCCCGCGCCCGGCGCCGGGGCGGGGGAGCCATCGAGCGTGACGGCCACGACGGCCTGGCCCGGCGCCTCCTTCAGCGCGCCCCACCCGTCCGCGCGCATCGCCGCGAGCTCGTCGGGGAGCTGCGGGTTGCGCGGGGTGCTCGTGATCGGCGCGCTCGGATCGAGCGTCTTGTCCGTCGTGAGCCACACCTCGCCGAGCGCCGGGAGCGCCTTGGGCGCGGCCTGCGCTGCGCCGCCTGCGCCCTGCTGGGCGGCGTCGACGGGGTCGGTCGAGGAGCAGCCGAGGAGCGCAGCGTGGGCGAGCGCGGTGACGATCGCGTGTCGGAGGATCGCAGAAGGCATCGGTATGTGTCGAACGTGTCACGGGGTCTGTCGAGCGGCCAGCCCGAGTTGTCGCATTGTGATCTAGGTTACGCACGCAGCGCTGCCTGAGCCCGCTCGAAGCTCGGGCGTGCGGCGGGCGCCGGACCGTGGATGATCCGCGTCATGGATCTCAAGCTGCTCGCCACGACCTTCGCCGCCGTGTTCCTCGCCGAGCTCGGCGACAAGACGCAGCTCGCCGTCCTCTCGCTGTCGGCGGGCACCACGAGCCGCTGGACGGTGTTCGTCGGCGCCTCGGCCGCGCTCGTCGCGAGCTCGCTGGTCGCCGTGCTGGTCGCCGATCAGCTGGCCAAGCGCCTCGACGCCCGCGTCACCCAGGGCGTCGCGGGCGTGATGCTGCTGGCGATGGGCGCGTATTACGTGTGGTCGGCGGCCACGGGCAAGGCCGCCGGCTGACCGTCACCCGCAGTGCAGGTGCCGCCGCACGAGCTCCTCGAGCGCGGCCGGGTCGCCCGCGAGACGCTCGCGCATGTGCTCGTCGTCGTGGCGCTTCAGGTCGGCGGCGAGCGCTTCGACCGTCCCGTGCGGGAACACCCCGTGCGCCTCGTAGATCGCGCGGTCCGCGACCAGCCGGTCGGCCGACTCGCAGCACGAGGCGGGCAGCTCGCGCAGCCCGGGGATCTTCGATGCGTCCGAGCGCACGTACCCGCGCGCGGCCACCTCGAGCGCGTCCGGCAGCTCGAGCCCGTGGCGCGCGGCGACGGTCATGCCGGCGAGCAGCAGGTGCACGTTGGCGCTGCCGTCGGGGCTGCGCAGCTCGACGGTCTGGTTGTGACCGATGGCCGGGATGTCGGCGACCGGCTCGGCCGGGTTCGCGTCCCGGAGCATCTTCGCGCCCACGCCGCCGAGCCAGCCGAGCGGCACGCGCACGAGCACGGACCGGTTGCGGTCGCCCCAGCAGATGCGCGTCGGCGCCTCCTGGTGCGGCACGAGCCGCAAGAACGACGTCGGCACCGTGTTGCCGAACGCCGTCAGCGACTCGGCGCACGTGAGGAAGCCGGCGACGAGCTTCCTCGCCGTGTCGGTGAGCCCGTGATCGTCGGCCATCACGTTCAGCCCGTCCTTCATCAGGCGGGTGTGCACGTGCAGGCCGCTGCCCGCGTGGCCGACGGTGATCTTCGGCGAGAAGCTCACCTCGAGGTCGTGCTGGTAGGCGACCTCGCGCAGCGCCCACTTGGCCATCACCAGCTGATCGGCGGCCTCCTCGACGGGCACGGGGAGAAACTCGATCTCGTGCTGGACCATCTCCCAGTCGCCATCGAGGATGTTGCCGACCTCGCCGTGGCCGTACTTGATGGTGCCGCCCATCTCGGCGATGACGAGCATCGCCGCGCGCCGTACGAGGCCCCATTTCGAGAAGGGGTGCGACTCGTGATAGCCCTTCTGCTCGACGATCGGATAGATGCGGTCGGCCGGCGAGAAGAGGTAATACTCGAGCTCGCCGAGCGCCTCGAGCGTGTGGCCGGTGCGATCGCGCAGCGCGCCCTGGGCCTTGCGCAGGATGTGCTCGGGCGCGCTCTCGAGCGGGTCGCCCTTCGAGTCGTAGAACGAGCAGATGAAGTCGAGCGTCGGCACCTCGGTGAACGGGTTCACGAACGCCGTTCGGTAGCGGGGCACGACGTAGAGGTCGCTCGAGTCGGCGGCGATGAAGGAGAACAGGCTCGACCCGTCGACGCGCTCGCCGGCCGTGAGCACGCGGTCGAGGTGCGCGGCGCCGTTGATGACGAAGTTGAGCTTCTTCAGGCGGCCGTCGCCGGCGACGTACCGGAAGTTCAGCATCCGGATGCCGTGCTCGGCGACGTACCGGACGATGTCGCGCTTCGTGAAGTCGCGCGCGGGCTTGCCGAGGGCGCGCACGAGGCGATTCGGCTCGAGGAGGGGGGGGGCGGCCATGGGGACCGGGGATCTAGGGGACGGCGAGGGCGGTTTCGAGGAGCGGGGCGCCTCCTTGGCCGGAGCACGGCGACCGCCGAGGCCGAGGACGCGCTGCCGGGCGCGCGCGCGAGCCGGGGGACGGCCTCCGCCTTGCCAGGACCGTCCCTTCGTTCGATCGCGGGAGTCGGACCGATCGTGTCGTAGCGAATGCTCGCGGCGCCGCGCTCGAGCCGGGCGGCTTCTGGCCGGGCGGGCGCGCCGGGATGGGCCGGAGCGAGGTCGAGGCGCGTCGGCACGCCGGCCGGGCCCGGGTGGCGAGCCACGCGTCGACAGGCGTACTCTTCGCTTCGCCATGATGACCTCGCCGCAGTCGTCTGCCGCCGCGCGCCTCTACTTCTGCCCCTCGTGCAGCTCGCCCGCGGAGGGGCCCGCGCAGGGCGGCCCGGCGTCGTGCTCGCGGTGTCGCGCGCCGTTCAGCCTGCCGGACCGATCGGCCCTCCTCGCGAGCCCGGTGCAGCTCGCCCATCCGAACAACGACCCGCAGCGGCTCGCGCATCTCCGGCTGCAGGACGGGCGGCCGCGCCACGCGCCGCCGACGCTCCAGGCCGTCCTCGGCGGCCCGTCCATCCAGCCCGGGCGCGAGCAGGAGGCGATCGCCATCTGGCAGTCGCTGCGCGCGCGCGCCGCCGCGGGCGATGTTGCGGCGAGCGAGGACCTCTCGATGCTGACGCTGCTCATCGCGCAGCTCCCCTCGATGGAGGCGCAGGAGCCGACGCTCGAGGCCCTCGGCGAGAGCGCCTTCGACGCGGCGGTCCTGCCGCGCCACAAGCAGGAGCAGATCGGCCGCCTCGTCCGGCGGGCCGTCGCCCGGGGCGATCGCGGGCGCGCGCTCCGGTACCTGTCGTGGCTGAGCCCGAACGCGCAGGACCTCGACGCGGACTCGGAGTTTCGCGTCTCCTCGGCGATCGTGGCCACGCTCGACCGCGACGCCTCGCGCGTGCTCCAGCTGCTCGGTCAGCAGAAGGACGCCGTCCCGATCGTCGATTCGATGGACGCGCTCGCGTCGGTCATCCGCGCCAACGCCTACGAGCTGCTCGGCAACCTCCCCGCCGCGGCGCAGATCCTCCACGAGCTGCCCGAGGCGCGCATCCTCGACCTCGTGCGGTCGCGCTTCCCCTTGCTCCGGCTCTGCCCGCAGTCGGCGCGAAGCTACGAGGCCGTGACGACGCAGCAGGCCGCCCAGCGCGCCGCGGCGGGCGCGGGGAACATCGGCCTCATCTTCGGCGTCGCCCTCGGCTTGCCGGGCGTCATCATGCTCGTCGTCGGCGTGGTCACGCTCGTCGCGTCCGGCCGCAACGGCGACGACCTCATTGGCGGCTCGGTCTCGCTCGTCATCGGCGGGGTCATGACCTTCGTCGCCGTGCTCATGGTGGTGCGCGCCCGCGCCAAGGCCAAGCACGCCGCGTGGCTCCGCACGAACGGGCTCTCGCTGACCGCGCGGATCGTGAACGCCGAGCGCACGGGCACCTTGATCAACGACGTCCCGGTGTACCGCTTCATCCTGCACGTCGCCGGGCCGCAGGGCCCCTACCAGGCGTCCTTCGACAAGCTCGCCCCCGAGCACGAGGTGGCCCGGGTCCTCGGCCAGGAGGTGCGCGTCCGGGCCAATCCGGGGCAGCTCGACGACGTGATCCTCGAGGACTGATGTTCTCCGCCGCCGTGCTACATCCCGCCCCGTGAAGGTCCTCTCCTGGAACGTCAACGGGCTACGCAGCGCGATCGGCAAGGGCTTCGGCGACTGGCTCGCGCGATCGGGCGCGGCGGTCGTCGGGGTGCAGGAGGTCCGCGCCGCGACCCACGAGCTGGATCTCGTGCCGATCGGCCCCTGGAAGGCGCATTTCGCGCCTGCCTTGCGCCCCGGCTACAGCGGCGTCGGCCTGTTCTCCCGCCGCGCGCCCGACGCCGTCGAGGCGTCCCTCGGCGAGGCGCGCTTCGACGCCGAGGGCCGCTTCCAGCTCGCGCGCTTCGGCCGGCTGACCATCGTGAATGCGTATTTCCCGAACGGCAATGGCAAGGACCGGGACAACAGCCGCATCCCCTACAAGCTCGACTTCTACCGCGCGGTCTTCGACAGGCTCGCTCCGGCCGTGCGCGCCGGCGAGCCGGTGATCGTGATGGGCGACTTCAACACGGCGCACCGCGCGGTGGACCTCGCCCGCCCGAAGGCGAACGAGAAGACGAGCGGTTTCCGCCCCGAGGAGCGCGAGGAGCTGGATCGCTGGCTCCGATCGGGCTTCGTCGACACGTTCCGCAGCTTCGAGCAGGGGCCCGGCCACTACTCGTGGTGGAGCCAGCGCTTCGGCGTGCGCGAGAAGAACGTCGGCTGGCGCCTCGACTACGTGCTGGCCTCGGAGGGCGCGATGCCGTTCGTGAAGCGCGCGTTCCTCGAGCCGCACACGCTGGGCAGCGACCACTGCCCCGCGGGCGTCGAGCTCGACGACGCCGTCGTCGGGTAGCCGCGCGCCGAGGGCGAGAGCGAGAGCGTCGCCACCCGCGGCGGCGGCGCCCGCTTCGGCGGCGGATCCGGCCAAGGCGCCCGCCGCGCCGGCCGCGCCCGCCAAGAAGAAGTGACGCCCCCGCGGCCTGGAACCCTGCGCGATCAGGCGGCGGGGTCGCCCCGCAGGATCGCGTGCACGGCGGCGCGGTCCTCCTCGGGCGGCAAGCCCCACCCGGCTTCGTAGGCGAGCACGTCGCTGGCCGACCGCGCCGCGATCCCGTCGAGGATCGCGAGCCGATCGAGGGGCACGAGCGCCGGGTGCACCTCGCCGCAGGCGTTGGCGAGCTGGAGGAGCTCCTTCGCGCAGCGTGACGAGGTAGTTCGCGAGGCGCGCGGATTTCAGACTCGGATCGAGCCCGCCGACGAGCCATGGAGTCTGCGGATGATGGCGTGCGTGCGCTGCAGGCGGTCGTGGACGGCCACGGTCGCCACGACCGCGAGGGCGACCGCGAACGCGGTGATCATGAGCCGATCAGCGTAGAGCGGTCGGGCCCTCTGCGCCCAAACTACCCTTCGCGTTCGAATCCTTCGAGTGTGGCAGGGTGCCCCGTCGTGATCGCGCGGATCGGCGGCGCGGACAGGGCGTGGACCGCAAGGATCGACCGAGGGCTCTCAGCCTCCCCTCGGTCTCCGCACCTCGGCGGCGACCGGGCGGACCAGGTCCTCGGCGCGCACCAGCCAGGTCGGCTCGGGCACGTCGTCGAGCTGGAAGAACCCGCCGCAGAAGACCGCGTGCTCGCAGCCCTCGCAGATGGGCTGCTTCGCGCGCCGCTCGCGCAGGTACTCGGCGAGGTTCACCTCGTCGTTGTTCACGAAGATCATGTGGCGCTCCAGCTTGAGCAGGTCGCCCATCAGGTGATCGTCGTAGCCGGGCAGGAAGCAGAACGGCAGATTGACGACCTGGATCTTCATCCGGTCCCCGTAGGCGTCGAGGACGCGCCTCGCCATCGCCGCGGCCTCGGCCGTGTCCGGCGCGACCGAGCTCGTCGCGCGGCCGAACGGCGTCAGAAACTGCAGGTTCAGCCAGCGGAGGCCGATCTCGAGGCAGAGCGCGGCGATCTCGTCCAAGCGGCGGTGGTTCGACTTCGTCACGGTGACGTTGGCGCCGAGCTCCACGCCCGGCGGCGCGACGCGCACGAGGTTGCGCGCGCCGGCGACCGTCTGGTCGAACGCCTCGGCCACGCCCACATTCTGCGCGTGCGTCTGGGCGTCCGGTCCGTGGATCGACACCAGGATCGAGGTCACCCCGGAGCGCGCGAGTCGAGCCGCGTAGCCCTCGTAGGCGGCCATTCGCGCGTTCGTCGTGACGTTCACCCGGTCGTAGCCGACCCTGCGCGCGAAGCCGATGAGCGGCACGAGCCCCGGGTGCAGCGTGGGCTCGCCGCCGTCGAGATCGAGCAGCCGGACGCCGAGCTTGCGGTACTTCACGAGCAGCTCGCGCTGCCGCCGGCCGTCGCCGTCGAGCTGGGTGCGCGTGCCGGTCGCGCAGAAGGTGCAATGGTTGTTGCACTTGTAGGTGACGTTGAGGATCACCTTCTTCGGCCCCTCCGACGCGGCGATCCGCGCGTCGAACGTGCGCTTGAAGCGGGCCAGCTCGGCGCGGCTCACGGCGGCCGTGTCCATGGCCGGAAGGCGCTGGAAGTGAGGCCCGTAGTCGCGCACGAAAGGCAGCACCCGCGCCGTCTCGCGCGCGAGCCGCGCGAGGCGAGTGCCGGGCAGCGGCGTCGCGAATTGCACGCTCGGCTGCGCGCCGAAGCGGTCGAGGAGCGACGCGGCGTACTCGAGCGTCGCGTTGATCTCGGGGCGCGTCTCGCCGGGCAACCCGATGAGAAAGTGGACGAGCAGCGGCACGCCGGCCGCCTGGGCCTGCTCGGCGACGCGGGTGACGTGCCCGAGGTCGAGGTCCTTGTCGACGATCTCGGCGAGCACGCGCGGCGATCCGCTCTCCGCGCTCACGCTGAGCGTCGTCACGCGCCCGCGCAGCGCCTCGAGGTGCCGCGGCAGGAGGTAGTCCGCGCGCACGCCGTTCGGGATCTCGAGGCGGAGGTCGTGCTTCTCGATGAGCGCGATCAGCCCGTCGAAGTGGGCCTCGTTCACGTTCACGAGCTCGTCTTGCACGTGGACCCGCCGGACGCCCCGCCGCGCGAGCGCGCCGAGGTCCGCGTCGATCGCCGCGAGAGGGCGGCGCCGCTGCGTCTTGGGGCGCACGGGCGCCCCGTCGGCGCGCGAGGACGGGTTCGACGAGCAGTGCACGCAGCGGAACGGGCAGCCGCGGCTGGTCACGAGGGGCGCGCTGCGGCCGTCGATCGGGAAGGCCCACCGAGGGCGGCCGAGGCCGCGCGCGACGCGATCGTGGAACGCAAAATACGCCTCGAAATCGACGAGATCCCACGCGGGCGCGGGCATGCGGTCGAGCGCGGGCTCGCCCCCCGTGACCACGCGGGCAGCGGGGCGGGCGCCCGTGCGTCGCGCTTCGTCGACGAGCGCCTCGAGGAGCGGCGCGAGCTCGTCCTCGGCCTCGAGGCGCAGGAGCGCGTCGACCTCCGGGTACTGCGCCATCACCTCGCCCGGGGCCGCCTCGACGACGTGCTGACCGCTCTGGTAGAGGTCCGCGAGCACGATCGGGCGCGCCGGGTGGGCCGCGCGGGTAGCCTCGAGCGCGGCGCCGAGGGCGGCGTCGCGCGACGGCGGTCGGTGGAATGGCGTGAACGCCACGACGATCGCGTCCACGTCCGCGGGGACGGCCGCGATCACGGTCGCGAGGGGCGCTCCGAGCTCGAGCTCCCCGCCGCCCGCGTCCGCCAGGCCGGCGCCCGGCAGCGCGAACGCGTCGACGAGCGCGACGTCGTGGCCCGCGTCGCGCACGATCGCCGCCGCCTGCACGGCGCCGAGGTCGGCGAACCAGGGGTAATCGATGAGGTCGCGCGAGACGCGGATCGGGGCGACCACGATCGCGATTCGCGCCATGGCAGCTATCGTATAAGGGAACCCTCCGGATGGCGAAGCACCCCCGACGCCCCCTCACGGTCCCGATCGCGTGCGCGATCGCGACCGCCGCGATCGCCGGCGCCGCGATCGCGCAGCCCGCGCAGGGCCCGGCCGCGCGCCCCGCGCCTCCCCCGTCGGAGGCGCGACCGGCCGCGCCGACCTCGTCGCCGGCCGCCGCGCCCGCGCCTGCCGCATCGGCTTCCGCCGCGCCCGCGGCGCCGCCCGAGGAGGTCGCCCCGCAGTCGAAGGCGGACGCCGCCTACGACGTCGTCCGCCACGAGCGGCGCGCCGGCTTCACCTTCGGGATCGCCCCCGCGCTCACGTTCGGCACGATCTCCGGCTACCCGAACGACGCGCGCAAGGTCGGCCGATCGGCGTACTACACCGAGACGGGCGTCGGCGTCGGCGCTGCCGGATCGTTCTGGCTCGGCGGCGCGCTCACCGACTGGTTCACCTTCGGCGCCGGCCTCGCGGGCAACGCCACCGTGGCGGGCGCGAGCACCTACCAGAGCGTCGCCTTCATCTTCCACCTCGAGGGCTTCCCGCTCTTCCCGCTCGGCGGGACGTGGCGCGAGATCGGCCTGTTCGCCGAGACCGGGATCGGATCCGGCGCGCTCGCGCCGACGAGCGACTCGTCGCACAAGCTCGTCGACGGCGGCTCGGCCTCGCGCCTCGGGTTCGGCCTGTTCTACGAGGGCCTGCGCTTCTGGCGCTTCTCCGCCGGGCCGTTCGCGGGCGTCGAGTACGTCTTCAGCGACTCGCTCCGGCACGGCGCGGGCCTGGTCGGCTTCCGCACCGTGCTCTACGCGAGGAAGGTCCCGTACCCGCCGCCCGCGCCCGCCAAGCCCGCGGCGAAGTGAAGGGGCGCGCGTCGAGGGGCCGCGCGCCCAGCCGCCGCGCGCCCGATCGTCATTTCGACTGGATGGTCGCGAGCCCCGTGGTCACGTAGCGCGCCTTGGCCGTCGCGCCCGTGAGGTAGTCGTCGTACGCCGCATCGCCGCGCAGCCAGCGCTCGTAGAAGGCCACGACGAGGGCCTTCGACAGCCCGTTCACCACCGCGTTGTCGAGCGTGGCCTGCTTGCAGACGCTGCAGGTGAAGCCGCACGAGGCGACGTCGTCGAGGAAGCTCATGTGGTTGGCCCCGAGGACCTCGACCGAGAGGGCGGGGCTCTTCGCGCCCGCGTAGAACGTCGCGAAGTTGTCGGCGGCCGGCGCGCAGGGCTGGAAGCCGCCGGCCGCGTCGGTCGTCTCGCCGACCACGCCGGTCGGGATGGACAGCGTGCCCATCATCGCGCTCACGTCCGGGCACTTGTCGGGGCTGCAGAACGTCGAGGTGTCGACCGGGTCGAGCGTGATCGCGGCCTTGAAGCGGGGGTCGAGCGTCGCCGCGAGGAAGGAGAGCTTGCCGCCGAGCGAGTGGCCCGTCACGCCGGCCAGGTCGGTGTTCGCCTTGCCGGCGAGCTCGGCCTTGCCCGCCGCCCAGTCGAGCGCGCCCGACAGGTCCTTGGCGCCGTTCACGTGGTTCGGGCCCACGAAGCCGGCGGGGAAGTCGGCCGTCAGCGCGACGTAGCCGAAGCTCGCGAGGCGCTTGACGTAGCCGTAGTACTGCGTCGGCGGCAGCTGGAAGCCGTGCGCGACGACGACCACCGGGTACGGGCCCGCGCTCGGGCCGCCCGTCGGATAGGCGCAGTGAATGGCCTGCTTGTCGCCCGTCGCCGGCACCGTCACCTGGTCGTCGAGCTCCGCGACCGCGTACGGACCGTCCTTGTCGGGGTCCGCCTTCGCCTGCGCCGCGCCGCCCGCGCCGCCCGCGCCGCCCGCGCCCGTCGTGGTCGCGCCGCCCGCGCCACCCGCGCTCGTCGTGGTCGCGCCGCCCCCGCCGGTCGGC
>CAIVJW010000035.1 GCA_903906315.1 uncultured delta proteobacterium
CCGCCCGCGCCGCCCGCGCCGCCCGCGCTCGCCCCGCCCGCGCCGCCGCCCGATCCCTGCGCCCCGGTCCCGGGCGACGTCGCCTTCCCGTCGCTGCCCGCGGCGCACGCCGAGACCGCGAGCGCGATCGCGAGGCGCGCCCCGATCCCGCCTCTGTGCTGCGCGTCTCGGCTCGTCACTGCGCGATCGTACACCGCGCGGGCGACGCACGTCAGGACCCCGCCCCGCCCGGCGCGCAGAACGAGCCGGCACGCGCGCACGCCCTGCGCTTTCGCGCGTCGTTTCCTCCGCGACGGCCGCTTGGCTGGCCAGAGCCCTTCGTGTAGCGTCCCCCCACCGTGCTCGCGCGCCATTTCGTTCGGTCTCGGGCGGCTTTGGCGGTGATTGCCGCGTCGGTGCTCCTCGTCGGCGGAGGACGTGCCTGGGCCCAGCCGAAGCCGGAGGGAGGTGGCGAGCCCGCGCCCCCAACGCCCGCGCGATCCGACGGTCCGCCGAAGGCCGAGCCCCCGAAGGCGGACGCCCCGAAGCCCGCGCCCCCGAAGGCCGACGACGTCAAGGCCGCGCCCGCGAAGGTCGACGACGTCAAGCCCCCGCCCGCAGCGGTCGACGCCGCGAAGGCCGAGGACAAGCCCCCGGCCGACGCGCCGAAGCCGCCTGGCGCGCTCGGCTTCACCTTCGGGTCGTACGGCCGCATCATCGCCGCGACCGACGGCCACGGCGGCCCGGGCCGCGACGCGGACGTCGTCGCCCGCGGATCGCGCATGGACGAGGCGAACTACGCCGAGCTCGAGCTGCGCCGCGACGACTACTGGAAGAAGACCGGCGCCACGACGCGGCTCGTCGCGACGCTCGGCATCGGCAACCCGATCTTCCATTACAATGGCGAGTTCGACATCAAGATGGCAGTCCGCAACCTCTACATCGAGGAGCGCGGGCTCGGCGCCGACGGGCTGAGCGTGTGGGTCGGGTCGCGGATGTACCGCGGCGACGACATCTACTTGCTCGATTTCTGGCCCCTCGACGACCAGAACACGGTCGGCGGCGGGGTGCGGTACGACGCGAAGCAGGGCACGAGCGTCGCGCTGCACGGCGGCCTCGGCCAGCCCATGAACGACTTCTACCTCCAGCAGTCCCAGCGCCAGCTCCCGCTGAACCAGCCCGGCGTCGCCGCGGTGAAGATCCTCGACCGCCAGCGCTTCATCGGCACCGCGAAGCTCCAGCACGTGCAGAAGGTGGGCGCCGACGGCGCGGGGCTGAAGGGCGTGCTCTACGGCGAGGTGCACGAGCTGCCCTCCGGTCAGCGGCAGATGGAGGCGCAGGTCTACGAGGCCGTGCCCGCCAACCACGGCTGGGTCGCGGGCCTTCAGCTCGGCGCCTTCTCCGGCAACCGCGACACGCACGTCAACCTGTTCCTCCGCTACGCGCGCGGGCTCGCGGCGTACGGCCCGTTCGACAGGCCCGCGCAGCTCTCCCCCGACAAGACCGCCGCGGGCGCGCACGAGCTGCGCGTCGCCGTGGGCGGCAACTGGGAGTACGGGCCGGTCGGCGTGATGCTCGGCGGCTACGTCCGATCCTTCCGCGACGCGAGCCCGGGCCTCGACTACGCCGATCTCGACGAGGGCATCGTCGCCGCCCGCCCTCACGTCTTCTTCAACGAGTGGCTGGGCCTCGCCGTCGAGGGATCGTTCCAGGCGCAGAAGCGCGGCGTGCTCCTGCCGCCGACGGCGCCCGACGGCAGCGCGCAGGCGCCGAACGGCCCGCTCACGGCGCGCCTCTATCGCGTCGGCGTCATGCCCTTCCTCTCGCCGGCCGGGCGCGGCGACTACAGCCGCCCGCAGCTCCGGGTCATCTGGACGATGACGGTTCGCGACGACGGGGCCAAGCAGCTCTATCCGCAGGACGACCCGCTCTCGCTCCGAACGACGGAGTACTTCTTCGGCCTCGGCGCCGAGTGGTGGTTCAACTCGTCGAGCTACGGTGGTTGAGATGGCAAAGCTCGGAATCGGCACGATCCTCGCGGCCCTCGCGGCTGCGCCGCTCCTCGTCGGTTGCATGGAGTTCGACCCGGGCCTCGCCGGCGAGATCGAGCTCGGCACGCACGTGTCCGACTGGCACGACGAGGTCATCTACCAGCTGCTCGTCGACCGCTTCGCCAACGGCGACTCGGGCAACGACTTCAACGTCGACCTCTCCGCGCCCGGCAAGTGGCACGGCGGCGACTGGAAGGGCGTCGAGGATCATCTCGACTACCTGGCCGACCTCGGCGTGACCGCGCTCTGGATCTCCCCGGTCGTGAAGAACGTCGAGACCGACGCCGGCTTCGACGGCTATCACGGCTACTGGACGCAGGACTTCGCGCAGCCCAATCCCCACTTCGGCGACGTGCCCGCGCTGCGGCACCTGGTCAAGGCCGCGCACGACAAGGGGATGAAGGTCATCCTCGACATCGTCACGAACCACGTCGGCCAGCTATTCTACTACGACATCAACGAGAACGGGCAGCCCGACGAGAACGTGCAGGGCGGTCACTGCCCCTCGGACCACTACGAGAAGGTCACGGGTTGCACGGCCTCGTCCACGGTCCAGCACGTGAGCGAGTACGACCCGGACTTCGACACGCGCGGCATCCAGGCCTACACCTCGCTCGGCGAGTCCGGCCCCGCGCCCGTCATCTGGAACTACGACCCTGCGTCGAACCACATGCCCCCGATGCCGGAGGTGTTCCAGAACCGGGACTGGTACAACCAGAGGGGGCGCACCCTCGACTTCGACGTCGTGGATCAGCTCCTCCACGGCGACTTCCCCGGCGGCCTCAAGGACGTGAACACCTCGCGCTGCGACGTGAAGCAGGCGATGGTCGACGTCTTCGCGCGCTGGGTCGAGCTCACCGACCTCGACGGCTTCCGCATCGACACCGTCAAGCACGTCGAGCGCGAGTTCTGGCGCTACTTCGCCCAGAAGGTCCGCCAGCGCCTCGGCCCGCAGGGCAAGAAGAACTTCCTCATGTTCGGCGAGGCCTTCGACGGCAACGACGAGCTCGTCGGCAGCTTCACGAAGAACGACCTGCCCGCCGCCGACGTGCTCGCGCGCGAGAACCGCTGCGTGACCGACGGAATCCCGATCAAGGCGGGCGACCAGCTCGACTCGGTCTTCAATTTCCCGCAGTACTACTCGGCCATCCGCGAGGTCTTCGTGAACGCGGCCGAGACGCAGAAGATCCAGGACCTGTGGGCCCAGCGCCCCAAGCACTGGGGCACCGAGGCGACGCGGGGCGGCGCGGGGATCGTGCCGTCGGAGAGCCCGGTGAACTTCCTCGACAACCACGACGTCGGGCGCTTCCTCTACTGGGAGAAGAGCGTGCCGGCGCTGCAGAACGCGCTCCTCTTCACCTTCGCCGAGCAGGGCATTCCCTGCGTCTACTACGGCACGGAGCAGGAGTTCGCGGGCGGCAACGACCCTGCCAATCGCGAGGACCTCTGGACGAGCGGATACGACCAGTCCAGGTCGACGTTCCTCTGGATCCAGCGCCTCGCCAAGGTGCGCCGCACGTACCGCGCGCTCACGCACGGCGACCAGACGGTCGTGTGGTCGACGACCCGCAAGGCCGACGAGAGCGACGCGGGCATCTTCGCGTTCGAGCGTTCGGGCGGGGACGCCGGCAAGGGGTACGCGCTCGTCGTCCTGAACACGAACCCGGACCACCCGAGCACGACCGAGTTCCAGGGGGACCGGATGAAGCTCGACCCGGCCGTCGCCGGCAAGGAGCTCGTCGACGTGCTGTCTTCGTCGAAGTCGACCGTCGGCGGCGACGGCACGTTGTCGCTCGAGGTGCCGGCGCGCCGCGGCGCGATCCTCGTGCCGCGCGATCAGGTCAAGTAGAGGATCCGCCCGAGATGGCCTCTGTCCACGTTCGCGATCTCCGCAAGCGCTTCGGCAAGACCGAGGTCTTGAAGGGCGTGTCGGTCGAGGTGCCGAACGGCTCCTTCGCCGTGCTCGTCGGCCCGAGCGGCTGCGGCAAGAGCACGCTCCTGCGCACGCTCGCCGGCCTCGAGGAGGCCGACGAGGGCACCATCCACTTCGACGACCGCGACGTCACGCGCCTCGCGCCTCGCGATCGCGACATCGCGATGGTCTTCCAGTCGTACGCGCTCTACCCGCACCTGACCGTGCGCGACAACCTCGCGTTCGGGCTGCGCCTGCGCAAGACGCCCGAGGCCGAGATCGCCGCGCGCGTCGCCGAGGCCTCCGAGACGCTCGGGCTCGGGCCGCTGCTCGAGCGGCTGCCGAAGGCGCTGTCGGGCGGTCAGCGGCAGCGCGTCGCGATGGGCCGCGCGATCGTGCGTCGCCCGTCGCTCTTCCTCTTCGACGAGCCGCTGTCGAACCTCGACGCGGCGCTGCGCGCGCAGGTGCGCGTCGACATCCGCAAGCTCCACGACCGGCTCGGCGCGACGAGCGTCTACGTGACGCACGACCAGGTCGAGGCGATGACGCTCGCCGACGTGATCTTCGTGCTGAACAAGGGCGTCGTCGAGCAAGCGGGCGCGCCGCTCGAGGTCTTCGATCGCCCCGCGACGAAGTTCGTCGCCGCCTTCCTCGGTAGCCCCGCGATGAACTTCGTCGACGTGCGGATCGAGCGCGCCGAGGGCGGTTTCCGCGCGGCAGGTCAGCGCGGGCTCTCGGTCGCGCTCGACGCCGCGACGTTCGGCGACTCGCTCGAGGACGGGCGCGCGGCGGTGCTCGGCGTGCGCCCGCACGAGGTCGAGCTCGGCGAGGGCGGCGTGTCGCTCGCGGTCGACCTGGTCGAGGCGCTCGGCCCCGAGTCGTACGCGCACGGCGATCTCGGCGGCGGGGCGTTCGTCGCGCGGCTCGACGCGAGCTCGCCCGTCAAGAAGGGCGAGGCGCTGCCGATCCGGCTCCGCACGGTGCACCTCTTCGACAAGGAGACGGGGACGTCGCTGCGAGGGGCGCGGTGAAACGCTCGCCCCGCTTCGTCGCGGCGATCGTGGCGCTCGTGGCGGCGATGCTGTGCGCCACCTCGGCGATCGCGGCGCCCATGCGCCTCTGGCACGCCTACCGCGGCGAGGAACAGCGGGCCCTCGAGACCCTCGTCAAGCAGTACGCGCCCGGCGAGGTCGAGCTCCTCGCGCTCCCGTACGACGCCTTCGGATCGAAGCTCGCGGCCGCTATCCCGCTCGGCGACGGGCCCGATCTCTTCATCGACGCCCACGAGCGGCTCGGCGACTACCGCGCGCGCCGGCTGGTCGCGCCCGTCGGCGACGCGCTCGACGAGGCCGCTCCGTTCTCGGCGCCGGCGCTCCAGGCAGTGCAGCTCGACGGCCAGGCCTTCGCCGTCCCGCTCAGCCAGAAGTGCGTCGCGCTCTACGTGAACACCGACCTCGTCCGCGACGATCCGCGCGAGCTCGAGGACCTCGTCGCGCTCCGCGCCACGCTCCCGAAGGACGTCTTCCCGCTCGCGTACGAGGCGCAGGGCGCCTACGCCCACGCGGCGATCCTGGCCGCGTTCGGCGGGCAGCTCCTCGACGCGTCCGACCAGCTCGCGTTCGTCGGTCCCGCCGCCGAGCGATCGGTCGAGCTCGTGCGTGGCCTCCTCGACCAGCGCGTGGTGCCGGAGGACGCCGACGGATCGCTCGTCACGAACCTGTTCCGGTCGGGCAAGGCCGCCTTCGCGATCAGCGGGCCCTGGCTCGCGGCCGACCTCGGCAGCGCGAAGGAGCTGCACTACCGCGTGGCCCTCCTGCCGCGCATCCGCGCCACCGGCCAGCTCATGCGGCCGCTCCTCACGGTCGAGTCCGTGATGATGTCGCCCAAGGGCGCCGCGCGCGCCGAGGTGCGCGCGCTCGCCCGCAAGCTCGCGTCGGCCGAGGCGGCGTCGCTGCGCGCCCGGGTCGCGCGCACGCTGCCCGCACGCGGCGACGTCGAGCTGCCGAGCGGCGACCGCTTCCTCGGCACGTTCGCGGCGCAGGCGGCGCTCGCCATTCCGATGCCGAGCTCCCGGGCCATGCGCGCCACGTGGGAGCCCGTGAATCGCGCGCTCCGCAAGGTGCTGCGCCGCGACGCGACCGCGGAGGTCGCCCTCGCCGAGGCCAAGCGCCGCTTCGACGACGTGCGCCGCCCGCTGCCCCCGCCCGCCTCGCCCGCGCCGCTCGCCGTGCTGATCGGCCTCGGCGCGCTCGTCGGCGCCTTCCAGCTCGTGCGAAGCGCTCGCGACGCCGACTACGGCGCCGCCCTGCGCCGCTCGCTGCCCGCCTATCGGTACGTCCTGCACGCGGTGATCGCGATCGGGGTGCTCGTGATGCTGCCGCTCACGATCGGCGCAGGCACCTCGCTCTTCGCCGGCGGGGCGGGCGACACGCGCTACGTCGGGATCGCGAACTTCGTCTCGATCCTCACCGCGCGCGGAGGCTCGCTGCTCTCGAGCGGATCGTTCTACCTCGTCCTCGCCGTCACCTGCGTCTGGACGGTCGTGAACCTGTTCTTCCACGTCACGATCGGCGTCGCCCTCGCGCTCGTGCTCTCGCGGCCGATCATGCGCCTGCGCGCCATGTACCGCGTGCTGCTCATCATCCCCTGGGCGGTGCCGAGCTACGTCACGGCGCTGGCGTGGAAGGGCATGTTCCACCGGCAGTTCGGCGCCGTCACCGGCGTCATCCTCGGCCTGAACGACCTCCTCGGCACGCACCTCGAGCCCATCGCGTGGTTCTCGAGCTTCACGACCGCCTTCACCGCGAACGTCGCGACGAACGTCTGGCTCGGCTTCCCGTTCATGATGGTCGTCACGCTCGGCGCCCTCACCGGCGTTCCGGAGGAGGTGCTCGAGGCGGCCGAGGTCGACGGCGCGACGCGCTGGCAGCGCCTGCGGCTCGTGACGCTGCCGATGATCCGGCCGACGCTGATGCCCTCGATCACGCTCGGCGCGATCTGGACGTTCAACATGTTCAACGTCGTCTTCCTCGTGTCGGGCGGCGACCCCGACGGCACGACGGACATCCTCGTCTCCGAGGCGTATCGCTGGGCGTTCACGCGCGAGGCGCAGTACGGCTACGCCGCCGCGTACTCGGTGCTCATCTTTTTGCTCCTCTCGGGCGCGACGCGCCTCTCCGAGTGGCGCCGCTCCGCGCGCGAGGCGCGGGAGCGTGCGCCTGTCGACGCCGCCGCGGGCGCGGCCACCGCGGGGGTCCCGTGAAGCGACGCGTCTCTCCCGCGGAGTCGGTGGCCGCGCATGCGGTGATGGTGATCGCCGTCGCCTTCGCGCTCTACCCCGTGCTGTGGGTCGTCGCGCTCGCGTTCTCCGGCGCGCGGCCGCCGGCGCCCCACGTGCTGCCGCTGCCCACGAGCCCGACCTTGCGCCCGCTGCTCGACGTCGGGGGCGCGTCGCGCGACGGCACGTGGCTCTTCGGGCGGCAGCTGATGAACTCGATCGTCGTCGCGCTCGCGACCGCGGGCGTCGGCGTCGGGATCGCCATCCCCGCGGCGTACGCGCTCGCACGCTTCACGGTCCTCGGCAAGGAAGGCGGCGTGCGCGCGCTGCTCGCGACGCAGATGTTCCCGACCGTCGCGAGCGCGGTGCCGCTCTACCTGCTGCTCGACGCGCTCGGACTGCTCAACTCGCGCACGGGCCTCGTGGTCTGCTACGCGTCGACCTCCGTACCCTTCGCCATCTTCCAGCTCCGCGCCGCATTCGAGGCCATCCCGGCCGACCTCGAGGAGGCCGCGATGGTCGACGGGGCGACTCGCTTCGAGGCCTTCCTGCGCGTGGTCTTGCCCGCGGCGCGCCCCGCGATCGCCGTCACCGCGCTCTTCGCGTTCATGAGCGCCTACAACGAGTTCATCCTCGCGGCGACGCTGCTCGGTCGCGAGGAGATGTTCACTCTGCCCGTCGTCCTGCAGCGCTTCGTCGGCGAGTACGACGCGCAATGGGAGCACTTCGCCGCGGGAGCGCTCGTGGTGTCGATCCCCGTGATGGCGCTCTTCTACGTGGCGCAGCGCCACCTCGTCGCCGGGCTCACCTCGGGCGGCGTGAAGGGCTGATCTTCGCGACCCCGACCCGGGTCGACGGGGGCGGCTACCCCCCGTTCGTGCGCGTCGAGCGGAGCTGCGACTACCCCTCTTGCCGGCAGAGCATGAAGTAGTGGTCGAGGGCCTTTTCGCCCTTGTAGGCGGCGCCGATCGAGACGTGCGCCGACACCTTCCGCAGGAAGTCGCGCGTCCCGTTGTAGACGAACGTCTGCAGTCCCTTGGAGTTCGGCACGACCTTCGGCCAGCCGTCCGGCACGGGGCCGTCCGGCACCTGGAAGTAGTCGACGACGATGCCGCCGCGCGCCTCCCACTCCGATCGTCCCGCGGTCGCGAGCGCGACGAAGAAGCCGGGCCCGATCGGGCCGAGGAACGGAGACTGGTTGTAGCCGAAGAGGCGCGGCGTGCCGTCCTCGGGACGGGCGAAGCGCTTCTGGAACAGCTTGAGCGATGCGGGCAGCGGCAGCGTGTTCCTGCCGTCGTGGATGACCTCGGTCCGCGCGGGCGTGATCGCGGGGACGTAGTCGCCGAGCGTCAGCGGGGCGGACGCCTCGGCCTTGCCGTAGAGGGCGCGCTGGTCGCCGCGGGCGAGCGAGCGGGTCTCGGCGAGGCGCCGATCCGCCGGGAGGCCGTCGAGGAAGGCGCCGATGGCCTCGATGGCGGCCGAAGGGTCCTGCACCAGAGAGAGGAGGTTCGTGTCGGCGCTCATATCGCGACCGCACGGTAGCACGGCGCGTCGCGTCGATGGCGCGTCGCCGCGGCTCGCGCCGCGCCCGAGGTCGTGGCAAGAGGGTGAGGCCATGCATCGAACGGAACTCCTCGCTTCGGTCGCCGTGATTGCCCTCGCCGCGTGCAGCTCCGCGGAGACGGATCTCGGGCTCGGCAAGGGCGTGGGCGGCGCGGCGGCGTCGTCGACGAGCGGCACGAGCACGACCACGAGCGGGACCGGCACGACGACGACGGCCGGGCAAGGCGGGCAGGGTCAGGGCGGAGGCGCGGGCGGCAGCACGTCGACCTGCGCGCCCGCCACCGCGGACTGCGATGGTCAGCCCGGCTGCGAGACCGCGGTCGGCAGCGACGTCGCCAACTGCGGCGGCTGCGGCGTGGCGTGCGGCACCGCGAACGCCGCGCCGGCCTGCGTCGCCGGCGCGTGTACCCTCGCGTGCAACCCCGGGTGGTCCGACTGCGACGCGCAGACCTTCAACGGCTGCGAGACGAGCCTCGCCGACCCGAAGAGCTGCGGCGGCTGCGGCGTCGTCTGCCAGGGCCCGTGCGTGAACGGCCAGTGCGGCGGGCCGTGCGACGAGGGCCCCCTCGCGGTCGACGACCCGAGCGCGTTCGTCGCGGCCAAGGCGATCGGCCTCTGCGACGGCGTCGTCAGCGCGTCGTGGGTGCTCCCCGACGGCTCGCCGCCGCCCGCCGGTCAGGCCGAGGCGTTCCACCGCGGCCACGGCCTGCTCGTCGGCTTCGGGCCGAACGTACACCCGCAGCAAGGCCAGCACGTGCTCGCGCTGTCGACCGGCGCCGCGCGCCAGCCGACCGACCCCGACTGGGTCGACGAGCTCGAGAAGAAATACCAGTCCGCGGCGCCGCCGGGCTACCCGAAGGCGCTGCCCGCGTGCCCCGGCGTGACGACCGGCACGCCGAACGACGGCACGAGCCTCGAGCTCACGCTCGCCGTCCCGCCCGGCAAGACGGGCTTCTCGTACGCCTTCGACTTCCTCTCGCACGAGTGGCCGGGCTACGTGTGCTCGGAGTACGCCGATGCGTTCCTCGCGCTGCTCTCGCCGGCGCCGGTGGGCCTGCCCGATGGGAACGTGATGTTCGATCCGAGCGGGAACTACGTCAGCGTCGCCGCGAGCTTCCTCGACGTGTGCGGGTGCCAGGGCGGTCCGCCCTGCCTCGCCGGCCAGGATGGCCAGCCGAAGAAGACGTACGCCTGCTCGCTCGGGACGAGCGGCCTCGTGGGCACCGGCTTCGACGGGGCGGCCCCGAACGATACGATCCACGGTGCGACGGGGTGGATGCTGACGACGTCGCCGGTCACCGTGGGCACGAACGTGACGCTGCGCTTCACGGTGTACGACTCGGGCGACGGTAAGCTCGACTCGACCGCGCTGGTCGACGACTTCCGCTGGCTCACCGCGCCGGGCGTCGCCGTGGCCACGACCCGCCTTCAGGCGCCGAAGTAGAGAGCGGGGCCCGCGCGCCGCGACGCGCGCGTCCGGCGGGCCCCGGGCGTCACTCGGCCGGGCAGGAGAACTGCGCCGGGCAGGTGATCACCTGCTTGCACTTGTCACCGCACTCCTCGTAGCAGGACCTGCAGGCGTCCTGCGCCTTCGCGTCGATGCACTGGTCGACCGACTTCAGCTGGTCGCAGCGCAGCGTCGCGTCCTCCTGGGACAAGCCGCCGCCGCTGCAACCGAGGGCCGAGAGCGCGAGCCAAAGGGCCGCGAGCCTCACCATGGAAACCATCTGCATTGCCTTCATCCTCGCTTGCGCCGGTAGGCCGCGGCCGTCCCGGTCGGGGCGCGCAGACTAGCCGAAAGCGCGCCGTGAGGGCAGCGCTCGCGCCCGGGGGGGCGGGGCGACCTCCGGCGCGCGGCGTCGAGCGCCGTCGAGGCGCGGACCGATCGGCCCGTGCGCGCCCCGCCGGGCCGATCCGCGGCCCGGACCGTCGAGGGCGCCGGGCGGGCACCCGAATCGGATCGGGCCACGCAACTCGCGCCGGGCTCGCGTCGATGAGCAGGCATGAAGATCGTGCTCCCTTTCGCGAAGGTGTGGTTCTGGATGCTGATGATGGTGCCGACGGGATGCTCCGTGCCCCCGCCACTTGACGACGGGGAAGGGCCCGATTCGGCCGCGACCGTCGGCGTCGGTCCATCCGCGGGACCGCCCGATGCCGGCCCGCGCGAGGAGGGGCCGCGGCCTTCCCCGCCCGCCGGGCTACGCGCGGCGAGGCTCGTCGCCGCGCGCCGCGAGGGCGGCCTCGCGGTCGTCGACGCGGCGAGCGGCGCCGTCGTCGCGACCGCGCCCGCGACCTCCGGGCGGGGGCGCGACGGGGCCGTGGACCCGTGGGCGAGGCCGAGCGTCGCGTTCGGCGGCGAGGACGACGCCGACGGCGGCGAGCTCGCCACGCTGCCGCTCGATCGGGCGGGGATCGGCGCGCCGCGACACCTCACCTGGGTGGACGGCGACGCGCGGATCGTCGCGACGCCGTTCGGGGTCGTGGTCTTCGAGGCGGGCTACGGCGCGCGCTGGCGACTGCTCCCGCACGATGGCGCGCCGGGGCCGTCCGTCACCGCGCCCGCGCCGCTCTCGATCGCGATCCCGGCTGGTCCGTCGGGCGTCTCGTTGCGCGCGCTCGTCCCGGCGGACGGCGGGGGGCTCGCGCTGGCCACCGCCGCCGTGGGCCCCGCGGGCCTCGGCACCCCCACCCTCGAGGCGATCGACGGGCTCGCCGCGGAGGGCGCTGCGCCGCGGTGGGTCGAGACCCCGGCGATGGGCGGATCGCTCCTGGTCGACGTGGTGCGCGGCGAGATCCTCGTCCACAGGGTGTCAGCCGACGGGAAGGCCGGCCCGGCCCGGCGCCTCGAGGGGTCGCTCGCCTCCCCCCGATCGCGGCTCGAGCACGCCGCGGCGATCGAAGGTGGGCGACGGCTCGCGCTCCTGCTCTCCAAGCCGAGCCGCGTGGTGGTCGTCGTCCTCGGTGACGGGCTCGCGACCGGGGCCGCGATCGCCCACGATCTCCCCGGAAATGTGCGAATCGAGCCGCGGTTCTTCTCCCGGGAGCTCGTCGTCCTCGGGCGCCGCATCTTCGTGGCCACGACCGAGGGCGTGGTCGCCCTCGACGTCGGCGCAGACCCTGGCGACCCGCCGCTCGATCCGGCTCCCGGCTTTCCGATCGAGGGATTGTGCGGCCCCCTGGCCCTGATGCGCTGAGGCCTCGTCCTGAATTTCTTGGTGGCGTGGCGATGTAGCTAACTCGGCGCGCTGGCGACTCTGGGCTACCATGAGGTCTGTAGCCGAGCACCCCGGTCATGACCCCAAGCTCCTGTCCCGCGCCCTCAGGGCAGCTCCGTACGCCGAAGGTGCTGGTCGTCGATGACGATCCGCTCAACCTTCGGACGATCGAGCGCGTGTTCCGGCGGCGTCTCGACATGCGCCTCGTCGCCTCGGGCGAGGCGGCGCTCGCGGTGCTCGACGAGGGCTTCGACGTCGCGCTGGTCGACTACACGATGCCGGGGATGACGGGCGTCGAGCTGCTGCGCGAGATCGAGCGGAGGAGCCCGGGTACGGCGCGGGTGCTCGTCACGGCGCACGCCCACCTCCCGGAGGTCGTCGCCGCGCATGCGTCGGGCCTGGCGCATGCGGTGCTGTCGAAGCCGTGGGAGCGCGATGAGATCCTCGCCTGGGTCGAGCACCTTCTCTCCGTGGCGTCCGAGCCGATCGAGCGGGTCCCCGCGTCGGGCTGACGGCGCCTGCGCGGTCGGCGCCCTGGACCGTGTGCGGTCGCGCCGCTGCGAGCCTATACTCGCCGGATGCGGGTCAGCCTGTTCGTCCTCGTCGCGTGCGCTCCGATGTCCCTCGCGTGCGGCAGCACGGACGCGGCCTCCGGTAGCACGCCGCTCTCCAGCGGCCACGGGACCACGACGGTCACCGGAGGCACCGGCACGACGGCCTCGGGCGGGGCGGGGCAGGGCGGGGCCGGCGGGGCCACGGGAGGCGGCGGCGCGGCGACCGGCGGCGCGGGCCAGGGCGGCGCGACGACGAGCACCACGATCACCGGCGCGGGCGGCGCTTCGTGTGCCGAGGGCGACGCGGCGATCGCGAAGCCGGGCAAGGCCGGCTCGGTGCTCCTCCGCGGCATGGTCGTCACGCCGGACGTCACCTTCGACGGCGAGGTGCTCGTCGTCGGCGACACGATCGAGTGCGCCGCGGCCTCGTGCGCCGCCAGCCCGGGGGCCGCCGACGCCACGGTCGTCGAGACGCACGGGAGCATCTTCCCGGGGATGATCGACGCCCACAACCACATCCTCTTCGACATCTTCGACGAGGACGACTGGGTGCCCACCAAGCTCTACTCGAACCACAACCAGTGGAGCGCGGAGCCTCGCTACAAGGCGATGCTCGACTGCAAGCAGTACCTGAACGGAGAGTCGAAATCGCCGGCCGACTTCGGCTGCGAGATGGACAAGTTCGGCGAGCTCAAGGGGCTCGTCTCGGGCACGACGGCCATCGTCGGCGCGCCGAACCCGGGCAACCGCGCGTGCTTCGGGTCGCTCTCACGGTCGATCGATCAGACCCCGAACGGCCTGCCCGACGACAAGGTGCAGACCTCGACGCCGTTCCCGCCCTCGTCGGGCGACGCCGTCTGCGACAACTTCACGAACGGCAAGACGGAGGCGTTCGTCGTGCACTGCGGCGAGGGCGTCGACGCGAGCGCGAGGGCCGAGTTCGCCAAGCTCGGCACGACGACCACGGTCGACGAGTGCCTGTATTCGCCCAAGACCGCGATCGTGCACGGCGCGGCGTTCGAGGGCCCCGAGCTCGACACGATGGCGCTGCACGACATGAGCCTCATCTGGTCGCCGAAGTCGAACGTGTTCCTCTATGGCGGCGGCAGCGACTACGCGAAGACCGCGCGCGTCCCCGAGGCCATCAAGAAGGGCATCAACGTCGCGCTCGCCCCGGACTGGTCGCTCGGCGGCAGCCAGAACCTGCTCGACGAGCTGCGCTTCGCCGATCTCGTCGACGCGAAGGCCTTCGGTGACGTGATCACGCCCAAGATGCTCACGCAGATGGTGACGAAGAACGCGGCGCGCGCGCTCGGCCTCGACGCCGTGCTCGGATCCCTCGAGAAGGGCAAGAAGGCCGACCTCTTCGTGATCGGCGGCGACGTGTCCAAGCCCTACGACGCGCTGCTCGCGACGACCCCCGCCACCGTGCGCCTGGTCATGGTCGGCGGCGCGGTCCTCTACGGCGATCCCGGCCTCGTCTCGCTCGCCCAGGCGTCGCCGCCGTGCGAGACGATCGACGTCTGTTGCCACACCAAGTTCGCCTGCGTGGCCGCCTCGGGCGGGACCGCGTCGAACAAGCTCGGCCAGAGCTACGCCGAGGTCGTCGACATCCTTGGCAAGGCGCTCTCCGACTACGACGCGCAGAAGCTCACGCAGTGGTCGTTTGCGCCGCTCGCCCCGCTCGTGCGCTGCCAGTAGCGCCCCGACCGGCGTGCCCCCTCTCCTCGGCGCCGAGGACAGGGGGCCGTCGAGGCCGATCCTAGAGGTGCTCGCGGTGCTGGAGCGGCGCCTTGCCGCCGAAGCCCTGGCCCTCGCCGAGCGCCCAGCCGATGCGGAGCAGCTCGTTATACTTCGCGATGCGGTCCGATCGCGACGCCGATCCCGTCTTGATCTGGCCGGCGTTCGTCGCGACGGCGAGGTCGGCGATGAACGTGTCCTCGGTCTCGCCCGAGCGGTGCGAGATGATCGCCCCGTAGCCGTTGTTCTGCGCCGTGCGGATGCAGTCGAGCGTCTCGGTGACCGATCCGACCTGGTTCAGCTTCACGAGGATCGCGTTGCCGAGGCCGTCCTTGATGCCCTGCTTGAAGCGCGCGGTGTTCGTGACGAAGAGGTCGTCGCCGACGAGCTGCACCTTCCGGCCGAGCTTCTCGGTGAGCAGCTTCCAGCCCTTGTGGTCGTTCTCCGAGCAGCCGTCCTCGATCGAGGCGAGCGGGAACTTCTTGGCGAGGTCCTCGTAGATCGCGACCATCTCCTCGCGGGTGCGCGGCTTCTTGTCGAACGTGTAGCGCTCGGTCTTCTGGTCGTAGAACTCGCTCAGCGCGCAGTCGAGCGCGACGGCGATGTCCTCGCCCGGGCGGTAGCCGGCGGCCTCGATGGCGCGCACGACGAACTGCAGCGCGGCCTCGTTCGACGCGAGGCGCGGGGCGAAGCCGCCCTCGTCGCCGACGGCCGTCACGAGCCCGTCCTTCTTGAGCAGCGCCTTGAGGTGGTGGAAGACCTCGACGCCCATGCGGAGCGCCTCGGCGAAGCTCTCCGCGCCCCAGGGCACGATCATGAACTCCTGGATCTCGAGGCCGTTGTCCGCGTGGACGCCGCCGTTCAGGATGTTCATCAGCGGCGTCGGCAGGACGCGCGCGTTGACGCCGCCGAGGTAGCGCCACAGCGGCAGGTCGACCGTGTCGGCGGCGGCGCGGGCCACGGCCATCGACACCGCGAGGATCGCGTTCGCGCCGAGCTTGCCCTTGTTGGCCGTGCCGTCGGCCTCGATGAGCACCTTGTCGATCGAGGCCTGGTCGAGCGAGTCCATGCCCATGATGGCGGGGCCGAGGACGGACTCGACGTTCCTCACGGCGTGCAGCACGCCCTTGCCGAGGAAGCGCTTCTTGTCGCCGTCGCGCAGCTCGACGGCCTCGTTCTCCCCGGTGGACGCGCCGCTCGGGACCGCCGCCCGGCCGAAACCGGCCGTGGTCGTCACCTCGGCCTCGACCGTCGGGTTGCCTCGCGAATCGATGATCTCGCGCGCGCTGACGCTCTGGATCTCGGACATGGAAGGGCTCCTTTTCGGCGCCGCGATCCGCCGCTCCTCGCCTGTCCGAGCAGCGCGGCGGTGTGGGCGCGCGCTCCGATTACCGCACCTCGCGCGCCTCCGCCACCCCCGGCGCGCCGCTCGCGTGGCGGTGAAGAGGTCGACGCCCGGGCGCTCTCGGCGATAAGCTCGCCGCACGTGGAATCCGTCATCGGTGTCTTCGGGGAAGAGCTCCTGCTCTGGTCGTGCCTCCTGCGTCAGACCGCGCAGCGCCCGGCGCCCGACCACGTCTACCGTCAGGCGAACCTCCTGCTCGACGAGCTGCGCGCGTCGAAGCTCGCGCAGTCGCTCCCGGTCGAGAGCGTCGACGACGGCCTCTTCGCCATCGCCGCGCTGCTCGACGAGATCGGCATGGCGCTGCCCGATCTCCGCATGATCTGGGCCTCGCAGCCGCTCCAGGCGACGCGGTGGATGACCAACAACGCGGGCGTCGAGTTCTTCGAGCGCCTGAACCGCGCGCGCCGCGGGCCCAAGCCCGTGCTCGCCACCTACGTCGCCGTCCTCGGTCTCGGGTTCCAGGGGCGGTTCGCGCTGCCCGGCGCGGACCGCTACGGCTTGGCCGAGCTGCGCCGCCAGATCTCGCTCGAGGTCGGCGTGGATCCGGACCGCGACTGGCGCGTCGGCGTCCTGCGTGCGGCCCGGCCCGACAGCGGCCCCGCGGCGAAGGCGCCCACGGGCCCGTGGCATCGATCGATCGGCTTCGGCCGCGCGCTCGGGCTCACCTCGCTCGTGGCCGGCCTCCTCGGCGTCGCGCTCGTCCTCTGGCAGAAGCTCGGATGAGCCAGATCGCCCCCGAGATCGACGCCGCCCACGCGGCCGTGCTGCACGCCGTGCCGAACGATCCGCGCGGGATCTACGCGCTGCCCTGGTACCTCGTGGTCGGCGACCCGGGCAGCGGCCGATCGACGGCGATCCGGTCGATGAACCTCGGGTGGTCGCAGAGCGAGGGTCCGCTGCGCCTGCCCGTGCAGCAACCTCTGTGCACGTGGTGGATGGCCAGCGAGGCCGTCTTCATCGAGCCCGAGGGCGCCGTCTTCGGCCGGCAGCGCAGCCCCGAGGCGCTGCGCGCCCTGTGCGACGAGCTCAAGCTCAAGCGCCCGCGCGAGCCCGTCGACGGCATCCTGCTCGTGCTGAGCGTCGCCGATCTCGCCGACCTCGAGGAGGCCGGCCTCGACGCGTACGGCGCCACCCTCCGCGGCTACCTCACCGAGGTCGGGCGCCGCTTCGGCGCGGACGTCCCCGTCTACGTCATCGTCACGCGCTACGACACGCTGTGGGGCTTCGCCGAGGTCTTCCAGTGGACGGCCGATCGCCGCCGCGAGGAGCCCTGGGGCTTCACGCTCCCGCCGGATTACCCGCAGGACAAGGTGGTCGCGCGCGTCGGAGACGAGCTCGTCGGCCTCGCGGCGCGCATCGAGTCCACCTGCCTCGCGAAGCTCTCGTCGGAGGACCCGCCGGACGTGCGCGCCCGCGCCTTCCAGCACCTCGCCGAGGCGCGCGAGCTGCTCGACCGGCTGCGCACCGTCCTCGGCGTGATCGGCATGGCCAACTCGTTCGAGCGGGCGCCGTGGCTGCGCGCGCTCGTCCTCGGGTGCGCGACGCCGGGCGCCGGCGACCGCCCGCGCGCCGGCGTGAAGCGCTTCACCAACATGGGCCTGGCCCTGCCGCCGCACGGCCTCGCCGCGTCTCCGCGCCCCGGCGGCCTGCCGATCCACGCTTTCCTGACGACGGCCGTCCTGCCCGAGCGGGAGATCGTGCCGCTCCGCCTGCGCTGGCGCGACGACAAGCTCCTCGTCGGGTCGCTCGTGGCGGGCGCCGTGCTGCTCCTCGTCGCGATGGTCCTGGCGATCGCGCTGCCCGGTCCGGCGCCCGCGCGCCCGGCGGCGAGGCCGGCGGCGGGCGCGAAGAAGTAGCCCCCCGCGCCCGCGCTGCGGCACGCGCCGCGGCCGCATCCGTTCGCGCTGTCGCGAGCGCGCGCGCCGCCGCGGCCTCGATCTCGTCGGCGAGCGCGAACGTGCGATCGCGCCGACGCGGTTCCGCGTTCGTCGTTGACCGACGTCGCCCAGGGTGATGACTTGCAGGATGCCCCCGCGTGCGCACGCCGTCCCCGGTCGGGGCGTCCCCGCCGCGCCAACCGTCCGTCCGAGGTCGCGATGAACCGGTGGATTGCCCGTCTTGCCACGTCCCTGTTCGTCGCGGCGGTCGGCCTCCTCGCTGGCCCGGGGTCCGTCGCGCTCGCCGAGCCGGCGGCCTGCTCCTCGCCGAACCCGCCCGCGCCGTCGAAGCCGTACTTCATGTTGCTGCTCGACGCGTCGGACTCGATGTCGGCCGGCGCTGCGGCGAACTCGTGCACGATCGCGCACGGGTACTCGACCGACTACCCGACCAACAAGATCGGCGGAGCGCGCTGCGCGATCTACAACACGGTCGCGGCCTTCGGCGGGCAGACGAACTTCGGCCTCGCGATCCTGCCCGCGCACGAGGTCACCGGTAACGTCGGCCCGGCGGCCTGCCCGGCCGCCATGTCGTCGCTCACCGGCTGCACCGAGCAGTTCCTGTACGCGACGAACTGCGGCGACGGCGCCGGGGCGACGCGCAAGGGCGCGGCCGTCGTGGTGCCGCTCCAGCAGGACGACTACTGGGACCCGCCGAACGCGCAGAGCCCGTCGAACCTCGCGATCCTCGAGCAGTGGACCGACAACGTCTGCTCCGACTGCAAGGAGATCACGCTCGCGAACTCGACGCCGATCAACGGCGCGCTCCGCGACATGTACCGCTACCTGTCGAGCTCGTGGACGAACCCGAAGACCGGGGTGAAGTACGACACGCCGCTGCGCGACGCGAGCGTCGAGCGCCCGTGCCGCACGGTCAGCGTCATCCTCATGACCGACGGCGCCGAGACGTGCGACTCCGTCGCCGATGCCGCCAACGCGGCCGCGCTGCTCTACGCCGGGTTCATCATCAACGGCACGACGTGGAAGGTGAAGACCTTCGTCATCCACTTCGGCAGCGCCTTGCCGAGCGCGGGCAACCAGCAGATCGCCGTGGCCGGCGGCACCACCGCCGTCGCCGCGACCGACGAGGCCGCGCTCTCCGCCGCGCTCGCGAACATCGTCCAGAGCGGCATCGCGCCCGAGGCCTGCGACAACGCCGACAACAACTGCAACGGCTGCACCGACGAGGGCTACGCCCACTACTGCAACGTCAAGCCCGTCGGGCAGTGCTGCGCGCTCGCGCGAGCCGCGTGCCTCGCCAGCTACAAGGCGTCGATCACGCCGCAGAACCCGGGCGGCGACGTGACGCTCCTGCCCTGCGCGGCGGCGCCTTCGGCGACCGACCCGGCGCAGTGGCTCTGCTTCAACCCGAAGGAGATCTGCGACGGCAAGGACGACAACTGCGACGGCGTGAAGGACGAGGGCGTCCTGACCTGCGGCAACCCGGCTCACTGCCCCAAGGCCGAGGCGTGCAATGGTCTCGACGACGACTGCAACGGCGCGATCGACGACGGCAACGTCTGCTCGAACCAGTGCGTGCCGAGCCCGGAGACCTGCGACGGCTGCGACAACGACTGCGACGGCTTCGCGGACAACGGCGTCGCCTCCGTGCCGTGCGGCCCCGTGGGCCCGAACGAGCCCGCGAACTGCCAGGGCACGATGGCGTGCAAGGCGGCGCAGTCGGTGCCCGTCGGCGGGTGCGTCGCCGGCGCGGGCTACGGAGCGTGCCAGAACAGCCCGCAGCCCGAGGTCTGCGACGGCAAGGACAACGACTGCGACGGTCTCGTCGACGACGGCCTGCCCCCTACGCCGTGCGTCCCGCCCGGGACGCCGGGCAACCTCGTCTATGGCGGAAAGAGCCAGTGCCAGAAGGGCTCCCTCGCGTGCGGCGGCACGTGCCAGGGGTTCGTCGGCGCGGGCCCGGAGATCTGCGACGGGGTCGACAACGATTGCAACGGCGTCGTCGACGACGCGCCGCTCGGGGTGGGCAAGCCCTGCGGTCTCAACCAGCCTCCGTGCAAGGGGGGGCTGACGGCCTGTCAGAACGGCGCGCTCACGTGCCTCGGCAGCGTGCCGCCGAGCCCCGAGGTCTGCAATGGCATCGACGACGACTGCGACGGTACGGCGGACGACGCGCCGCTCTCGGACGCGCCGGCGGCGGGGCAGAACGGCTGCTGGGACAACCCCGGTAACTGCTGCGCGTTCGGCAAGCTCTCGTGGTGCCCTCCGGCGGGCGGCGCGTGCAGCGGCCCGGGCGCGCTCTCGGCGCCGTGCTCGGCCGGCACGCTCGCGTGCGCGGGCAAGTCGGGGTGGGTCTGCCAGGCGCCCAAGCCGCCCGGCGCCGAGGTGTGCGACGGCGTCGACAACGATTGCAACGGCAAGGTCGACGACGGCAACCTCCCCGGCGTGGGCGCCGCGTGCGGGGGCGGCCCGGGCAAGGACCCGAACGCGCCGCCCTGCCATCAGGGCGTGCTCACGTGCACGGCCGGCGTGCTCACGTGCCCCGGTGCGCAGGGCCCGGTCCTCGAGGTGTGCAATGGAGTCGACGACGACTGCGACGGGGTCGTCGACAACGCGCCCACCGACGCGCCGAACCTCGTCTGCTCGCTCACGCCCCCCCACGACAAGTCGCCGTGCACGGCAGGGCAGCCCGTGTGCCAGCAGGGCGCGTGGACGTGCGTCGGCGGCGGGATCCAGCCGCAGCCGGAGGTGTGCAATGGTGTCGACGACGACTGCGACGGCCAGGTCGACGAGCCGGGTGCGCCGCCGGAGGGCATCGATGGCACGGCGAGCCCGGTGCCCCCGCTGGACGGCGTGATCGGCGCCATCTGCGGCGTGTCCGAGGGCGCTTGCACGCAGGGGACGTGGGCCTGCGTGAAGGGCAAGCTCGCCTGCCAGGGCGGCACGCCCGCGGGCGCGGAGACCTGCGACTGCAAGGACAACGACTGCAATGGCAAGGTCGACGACCCGGCCGGCGGGGCCGCGCTCTGCGGCGCGGCGAAGGACTGCGTGAAGGGGCAGAACGGCTGCCAGTGCGCCGCGAAGTGCGGCTCGGGCGAGCACCCCTGTCCCCCGGGGCAGGTCTGCGAGAACGTGAAGGACAGCGCCACCGGCAAGGACCTCGGCGCGTACTGCACGAAGGACCTGTGCCCGGGCGGTTGCGCCGGCGAGACGCGCAAGGACGCGGACGGGAACGTGCTCTGCGCGCCGGTCGGGACGGTGCTGGACGACTGCCGCGCTCCTCCGGTGTGCGCGTGCAAGGCGAACGGCTGCGCCGACCCGTGCGCGGGCGTGACCTGCGACGCCGGCACGGTGTGCGCGAGCGTCGGCCCGAAGGCCGGCACCTGCGCGCAGAACAACTGCTATGCGGTCCCGTGCCCGGGGTGCGGCAAGGCCTGCGACCAGGGCGTCTGCGTCGAGAGCCCCTGCAAGCCGGGCTCGTGCAAGCCGGGCCAGGTGTGCAAGCCGAAGGCGGGCTTCGTCGGCTTCGACTGCGCGGCGAGCTGCGCGGACGTCACGTGCGCGGGCGGCGAGCGCTGCGAGGCGGGCGCGTGCGTGGCGACCTGCTCGCCGGCCTGCGGCGTGGGCGAGGTGTGCGACGAGGGCAAGAAGCCGCCGACGTGCGTGGCGGACGCGTGCGCGGGCAAGCCGTGCGCGGACGGGGCGTGCTGCGACGCGCTGACGGGCGCGTGCGGCACGTGCCCCTGCGAGGGCGTCGTCTGCCCTGCCGGGCAAGCGTGCCAGTCGGGCGAGTGCGCGCGGATCGGCGGCGCGGGCGGCGGCGGCGGGCACACCGGCGCCGGCGGAGGCGCGACGACCACGACGACGGGGGGGCACGGAGGCGGCGTGGCGACGGGCCCGGCCGCGGGACCGGGCGGCTCCGAGGCGACGAAGGGGGCCTGGGGGCTCGCGACCGGCGGCGGCGGTTGCAGCTGCGAGGTCGGCGGCGGCGCGGCCCGCGGCGAGGGTGCAGGGCTCGCTCTCACGGCGATCGCGCTCGCGGCGCTGCGCAGGTCCCGGCGGAGATCGGCGCGCGGGCAGGGGACGGGGGTGGCGCGATGATCCCGCGACGCACCTGGCTCGCGGCGCTCGCGCTCGGCGGCGCCCTCGCCGGCGCCTCCGGCTGCTCGACCGAGGCGTTCTGCTACGCGGATTGTCCGGCTGCGACGGCGTCCGCGACGACCTCGACGCACCCGCAGACGGGCGCCGGAGGGGGCCTGTCCGACGCCGGCACGGGGCAGGGCGGCGACTGCTTCCCGAGCTGCGGAGAGGACGCGGGCGGGGCGTGCAAGCCGACCAACGGCGGCGTCGAGGCGTGCGACGGCGTCGACAACGACTGCAATGGCACGGTCGACGACGGGTTCGATCTCGGCACGCCCGACCACTGCGGCACGTGCACGAACGACTGCTACGCGCTCGCGGACAACTGCGCGGTGGCCGCGATCACGTGCAAGCCGGGGGCGAAGCCAGGGCAGAAGGGCACCTGCCAGTGCGGCGCGTGCGATCCGGGCTGGGTCGACCGCGACGGCGACGGGGTCACGTGCGAGTACCCGTGCGAGAAGAAGGCCGACGATGACTCGGCCTGCAACCTCTCGGACGACGACTGCGACGGGCTCGTCGACGAGGACGTCGATTTCTGCAGCGTCGACCATTGCGGCGGTTGCAACGCGAAGTGCGCCGTCGCGCACGGCGTCGCGGTCTGCGCGCCGATCGACCCGCAGAAAGGCTGCAAGGCGTCGGGCAACGCGGAGTGCAAGGTCGTTTCGTGCGACTGCAAGGGGCCCGGGGAGTGCTTCTGGCACCTCGACGGCGACCCCCCCGGGACGTGCAACTACGCCTGCGACCCGACCAACGGTGGGGTCGAGGTCTGCGATGGCGTGGACAACGATTGCGACGGCAAGATCGACGCGGCCGACGATCTGTCGAAGGACGCGGCGATAGGCGTCGCGTGCGGCGGCGGGCCGAAGGGCGAGTGCGCCGCGAAGGCTCATCAGGGCGCGACCGTGTGCGACGGCGGCGCGGTGAAATGCGGCGGCCCCGACGTGCTCTTGCCCGGGCAGGTGCTCGAGACCTGCAACGGCAAGGACGACGACTGCGACGGGCTCGTCGACGATGACCCGGTCGACCAGGGCGGCACGTGCGGCGTGAGCGCGAACGCGCCGTGCACGAAGGGCACCTACCAGTGCCTGGGCGGGGCGCTCGTCTGCTCCGGCAACGTGGACCCCGCGCCCGGCGAGACCTGCAATGGAGTCGACGACGACTGCAACGGTGTGATCGACGACGGCGCCGCCGACGCGATCGGCGACTGCGAGGTCCCGCCGCCGGCGCCCGCCGGCGCCTCGAGCGGCTGCAAGAAGGGCGTGAAGGCGTGCCTCGGCGGCACCGTGCTCTGCCAGGGCGCGGTGAAGCCGGCGCCTGGCGCGGTCGACGGCTGCAACGTCGACGCGAACTGCGACGGCCTGCTCACCGGGCAGCCGGATCTGCAGGTGGACGCGGCGAACTGCGGCGCGTGCGGCAACGACTGCAACGCGGGCGCCGTGCACGCGACCTTCGGTTGCGTCGCGGGTGTCTGCGTGTGGAAGGGCTGCGAGCCGGGCTACTACGACGTCAGCCCGAAGGACCAGAAGTGCGAATACCCGTGCACGTACCTGCACGCGCAGGAGGCGTGCAATGGCCTCGACGACAACTGCGACGGGCAGATCGACGAGAACGTGCCGTCGCCCTCGCCGGTGCAGGTCTGCGGGGTGAGCCCGGGCGCGACCGCGCCGGAGTGCCAGGCGGGCGCCGTCGGCGTGGCGTGCGTGAAGGGCGCGTGGTCGTGCGCGTTCCCGCCGGGCGTCTGCAGCCCGAGCTGCGCCGCGGCGGTCGAGGTCTGCGACGGGCTCGATAACGACTGCGACGGCGTGAAGAACGAGAACGTGGCGAACTTCGGCAAGGCGTGCGCGAGCGACGACGGCAAGCCGGCGCCCGGCGACGGCGCGTGCCGCACGACGGGGACGTTCCAGTGCGACGGCCTCCAGGCGACGAAGTGCAGCGCGGTCAAGGCCGACTGCGCGAACCTGCCCGGCGGCTGCGCCGAGGTCTGCGACGGCGTCGACAACGATTGCGACGGTTCGATCGACGAGGCGTTCACCGCGAAAGGCACGAACCCGACCTACTGGGTCAAGCCGGAGGTCGTGCAGATCGGCGGCGGCGTCGCGGGGCCGTGGATCTTCGCCTACGAGGCGAGCCGTCCGGGCGCGAAGGTCGACGGCGCGGGCACGGGCAACGGCTACTTCACGGCGGCGCCCGCCGGCCTCACGCTCGACAAAACGCGCGCGTGCTCCAGGCCGAGCGTCATCCCGTGGGCCAGCGTCACCCCGCGCGAGGTCGAGCAGACGTGCGCGGCGATCGGCGGCCGCGCGTGCAGCCTCTCGGAGTGGCGCCGCACCTGCCGCGTCGACAACGCCGACGGCGTCGGGCCCAACACGCCCGACACGGACAACGCCTGCCTGTTCGGCTACGAGCCGCTCGGCGCGCCGTGCAAATCGGCCGCCGATTACGCCGGGAAGACGCGCGCGTGCAACCTGGGCGGGTTCGATTTCGACCCGAACACGGCCGGGGATCAGGACGGCCTCTTGCCGACCCAATCGCCGATGCTCTCGCATTGCCGCGCCCTGTGGGACGGCTACGAGGGCGTGGCCACGCAGTCGGCGTGGGACGTGACCGGCAATCTGCGCGAGGCGACTCGCTGCCAGAGGGACCACGCGATCTGCGGGGCGGACGCCGCGATCTGCGCGGCGCGGTGCTGCTCGGCGACGTCGGTCGTCGCGGGCAACACGCGGCTCTGCGGTGCGACGGCGCGGCGGCTCGCCGGGCAGCCCTGCGCCGCGGCGGCCGACTGCTGCGACTACGACGGATCGTGCGCCGCGAACGGCGCGTGCGTCACCGACGGCACCGGCGCGCTCCACTGCGCGAACCTGCCCGCGCCCGCGAAGAGCTGCCGCGGCGTCGGCGTCGCGTGCTCGCAGGCGACCCAGTGCTGCGGCGGCGAGCCGTGCGCTTCCGGGGTCTGCGGCGGGCCGGAGTCGCTGCCCGGCGCCATCTACCCGCTCATGGGCGGCTCGTTCGTGGCCGGCGTCGAGGCCGGCGCGGCGTGCACCTTCGACTTCTACAAGGTCGACTCGACCTACAAGCTCTACGACACCGGCTTCCGCTGCTGCTTCGACGCGAAGCCGGACTAGCGCTTCACGGCCGCGACGCGGCGCGCCCCGGCGAGCTCGATCTCGAGCGCGATCCAGGGCGCGAGGTCGTCGTGCAGGCGGAACAGGCCGAGGTCGAAGGGGCGGCCGTTGATCACCACGAAGGGCGTGCCGTCGAGGCCCGCGGCGTCGGCCTCGTCGCGATCGCGCGCGACCCGCTGGGCGGGGACCGGGCTCGCGAGGTCGGCTCGGAAGCGCGCGACGTCGAGCCCGGCGAGCTTCGCGTAGCCCTCGAGCTCGCCTTCGCCGAGCGCGCCCTGGTGGTCGAAGAGGACGCGCTCGAGCTCCCAGAAGCGGCCTTGCTGGTGGGCCGCGACGGCCGCGCGAGCGGCCCCGTCGGAGTTCGCGTGCGAGCGGAGCGGGTAGAGCTTGTGCACGACGCGCACGTTCGGGGCGAAGCGCTCGCGCACCTCGTCGACCACCGGCACCGAGAAGCGGCAGTGCGGGCAGTCGAAGTCCGACCAGACGACGACCGTGACCGGCGCGCCCTCGGGCCCGCGCGAGGGCGAGTCGTCGATCGGCACCGGGGTGACCTTCGTGCCGAAGCGCGCGGCGTAGGCGCGCTCGGCGTCCGCCGCGGAGGCGCCGGCGCGCACGCGGCTCGCGAGGAGGCGCGCGGCGCCCGGGCACGCCGCGCACGCGCGCCCCTCCCTCACGCACGCGGCGACCGACACGGGCTGGTCCGCGCACGGCGCGTACAGGCTCGTCACGAGCTTCCAGAACGTCGCGCGCTCGCGAGCGCTGAGGTCCGTCGTGTCGACGCCGGGGAGCGCCTCTGCGGGCGTCTCGGGCGCGGCGATGCGGGCGCCGCCCGTCGGGCCGGGCAGCGCCGTCGGCGGCGCGTGCGCCGAGAGGTCCGCCGGTGCGTGGCACGCGGCGAGGCCGATCGCGAGGACCGTGAGCGGGATCATTCGCACGGTCGGGATGGTAGCGTGCGCGGGCGCACGGGTCAGCGTTCGCCCCGGTCGAACGCGCGCGCCGGACGACTCGACACCCCTGCCGGGCCGCGGTAGTCCGGGCGGGCGTGACGGTTCTAGACGACGAGATCCGCTTCTACGTCGAGGGCGGCGCGATCGGCCCCGGGCCGTTCACCGACGACGAGCTGCGCGACGCCCTGCGCGAGGGGCGGCTCGACCCCGGCGTGCCCGTCCGCCTCGCCGGTCACGACCTGCTCGTCCCCGCGCACGCGTGGGCGACGTTCGCCCGCGAGCGCACGCTCGCCTCGCTGCCGCCGCCTCCCTCGCCCGAGGGCGCGCTCTCGGAGCTCGTCGCCGCGCTGAAGACCACGCCGGCCAGCGTTCGCGACATGCTGCTCTGGTGCACCCGCGAGGGGAACGTGACCTCCGGGCCGTTCACCGGCGGCGAGCTGCGCAGGCTGCTCGCCTCGGGGCGGATGAAGACGGCCCTCGTGGCGATCGTCGACACGACGGACTGGTACTCGGTGCGGCTCGTCTTCGGCGCCGGCGCCGCGCCGCCCGAGTCCACGCGAGGTCCCTCGGGGATCGCGGACGACGGGCCGCTCTCGGCCGGTCGCCGGTCGCCCCGGCCCGACGACCCGCCGAACCTGCTCGCCGTGGCGCGCGATCCGCTGACCCGCTGCCCCACCTGCCTCGAGGCCGTGCCGCGATCGGCGGAGCTCTGCCCTCACTGCGACGAGCCGACCGACGTGCTCGCGCCGCCCTCGACGTCGCGGCCCGCGTCGCTTGGCGAGGACGGGCGCGAGCCGACCTGGCTCGCCATGCACTGGCGGCCGCTCGTCACGCTCGGCGCGATCGCGGCGCTGGTGTGCTGCGGGATCGCCCTGCGCTACCTCGCGCCGAACCGCTTCCTGCCCGAGCGCGCCCTCACCGCGCGCCCCCCCGCGCAGACGCCCGCGACCTGCACGCCCGCGTGCTGGCCGGGCGAGGCCTGCACCGTCGGCAAGTGCACCTGGCTCGCGCCGAACGACGTCGGGCACCTTCCTGACGCGCCCGTCGTGTCGGGTCCGTTCGCGCTCCCGAAGGACGTCTCCGACGTGCTGCCGCTCGATCGCGAGCGCTTCCTGGTCGCCACGCTCGTGGGCCTCGAGGTCCGCGACGCGCGCACCGGCGAGGTGCAGAGCCTCGTCAGCGAGGTGCCGCAGGCGCGCCGCCTCACGCGCGTGGGAGAGGTCGTCTACGCGACCGGCCCGACGCGCGTGTCGGTGGTCGACGTCGCGACGAGCCGCCTGCGCAAGTCGATCGAGCTCGGATCGCAGGTCGGATCGCTCGCCGTCGGCGCCTCCGGGCGGCGGGTGCTCGCCTCCCTGCCGAGCGCGCACGCGGTCGCCATCCTCGCGACCGAGTACCACGCCGAGATCGACCGCATCTTCTTCGGCGACGACCCGGTCGGCCCCGTCGGCACCGACGACACCGGCAAGCGCGCGCTGACGACGACGGGCCAGGTGCCGCTCGCCGGGCTGCGCGATCCCACGGGCGGCGCCGTCTACGCGTTCGACCCGAGCCGGCTCGCGTCCGAGCAGGATCGCGTGCGCGCGTCGATGATCGGCAACCCCGTCAGCGTGCTGATGACGCCGGACGGCGAGTGGAGCTTCGTCGTGCTGCGTGCCGAGGACGCCCTCGTGCCCCTCGAGTGGCTGCCCTCCGGGGCGGTCGGCCAGCGCGAGCGCGTTCCGACGTGCCGCGAGCCGGAGCAGGTCGAGCTCGTGCGGCGCGATCGCCGCGCGATCGTGCGGTGCAGCGAGGGGCGCGCGCTCGACGTCGTGGACCTCGCCACGCGCAAGCACGTGCGGCGCGTCAGCTTCAACGCCCGCGCCGCCGACCTCGCCGTCTCCCCCGACGGGCGGCAGGCCGTCGTCGCGCTGCCCGGGGACAGCTCGGGCTGGGTCGCGCTGGTCGATCTCGACACGTACCTCGTGAAGCTCGTCCTCTTGCCCGCGGAGCCCACGCGCGTGCGCCTGTCGCCCGATGGCACCGCGGCGCTCGTCTTCTCGGACCGATCGAAGGTCGCGTGGGTCCTGCGATGACCGACCGCCGGGTCCCGTGCGCCGCGTGCGGCGCGCCCATCCTCGAGGGCGCGAGGAAGTGCCATGCGTGCAAGCGCTGGGTGGTCGAGCCGCCGGGATCGCCCAAGTTTCCCCGCGCCGCGCTGATCACGGCGAGCGCGGTCGCGACCGTGATGGCCGTCCTCGTCACCACGCGCGAGTCGCCGGTCGGCGAGGCGCCGCCGCTGACCCCGATCGGCCCCGCGGGATCCTCGTCCGCCGCCGGCCACCCCGCGCCGGCCTCGATCGGCCCGGAGGTCATCGAGCCCGAGAAGCGCCGCCCGCCGGCGGACCCGACCGCGCGGTGGAAGGCGCGCGAGCTCAAGATCGGCGAGGTCCACCCCCTCGACCTCGAGTTCGACGCGACCGGCACCGACCTCTTCGTCAGCGCCGACGACGCCACGCTGCGCGAGTACCGGATCAAGACCGGCGACCTGATCCACAAGGCGTCGGTGCCCGCGCAAGGCGACCACATCCGCCTGCTCTTCGACCGCTACGTCGCCGTCCTGCGCCACCAGGACGCGGGCCGCATCCCGATCATGGACACGACCGCGTGGGACCGCGATCCGGTGCTCCTCGACGTCGGTCGCTCGCCCGGTGACATCATCGCGCTCCCCGACGGCAAGAGCGTCATCGCCGCGACGGTCGAGGGCAAGCACGTGATCCGCTTCGAGCTCCCCTCGGGCGCGCGCGTCGCCGACATCGTCCTGCCGCACGCCACGGGCCAGCTCTTCCTCGTGCACGCCGAAGGGCGGCCGTACGTCGCGGCCATGGGCGCGCTCTCGCACGGGGGCCAGCCCGCCGGCGCGTGGATCGACCTCTTCGACCCCGACGAGAACCCGTTCGGCGCCACCCGCCGCAGCATCTCCGTCGGGCGCGAGCCGCAGGCGGGCGCGGTCTCGGCGACCGGAGGATCGCTGTTCTTCCCGGACCGCGTCTCGAACAGCGCGACGCTGCTCCGGGTCGCCGCGACGACGGTCACGAAGACGACGCCGGTCGGGCAGGGGCCCGTGGCGGCGTTCCTGCTCGACGGCGACCGCTGGGGCATCACCCTGAACAGCGCGGCGCGCACGGCCACGGTCGTGGACCTCGCGACCATGAAGGTGCAGTCGACGCTCATGCTGAGCGGCGAGCCTTCGACCGGCGTCGCGTCGCCCGACGGCCGCACGCTCTTCGTCGCGCTCGGTGGGCTCGAGTGGCCGCCGAAGGGATCGGGCGTCGCCGTCATCGCGGGCGATCCGCCGAAGGTGGTCGCGTCCCTCGTCACCGGGCAGGGCGCGTGCGCGGTCGCGGTCGCGCGCGACGGATCGCGCGCCGCCGTGGCCAACTGGTGGGACAAGTCGATCACCGTGCTCGAGCAGTGATCGAGGGGGGCGGCGTCCGCTGCCCGGGCACGCGACCGAACCCCCGCTCATCGAACCCAGCCGCCTTCGACTGCTGCGTGGTCGGCCGCGAACGCCGGCCTGCGTCGTGCGGACCGCCGCGCTGCTGCGAGGGTATTCTACCGTGGTAGGACTCGGGCATGGGGCAGGTCGCGGCCAAGCTCTCCATCCGCGTCCCTGGCGAGCTTGCAGCTGAGGTTCGTCGCCGGGGCGGCGTGCGAGGGCTCTCCGGGTTCGTCGCCCGGGCCATCGCGCACGAGATCGAGCGTGAGCAACTCGGCGCGCTGCTGGTCGTGGACGACGAGTCGATCCCGCCGACGTCGAAGTCGCCGTGGAGGACAGGCCCTCGGGGCCGCGCGACGTTTGGGTCGTCCGCCCCGATCGGAGGAGACCCATGAACCGCCTGCCGTCTCGCGAGCTGACCGTGACCGTCGCGACCATCCTCACGGTCGCCCTGCCGATCGAGGATCCCGTGGGAGCGGGCGCCGCCGGCGCTTGTCGCCTTGCGCCCTTGGGGCTGACTCCGGGCCCGCTTCCTGGAGCCCGAGAGGCTTCTCGGCGAGCGTCTAGCTTGACCCTCGCCGAAAAACGCTTCCGCCTTGGCGACCGTCCAAGAGCCGTGATTTTCACCGCTTCTGCTCCGGGTGGCCCACGAGTCCCGCGCGAGGTTGCTGCAAATCCTTCTCGGCGAGGGTCTAGCTTGCGGCGTCCCCTTCGGCGGCGGCCCACGTCGCGTCCACCGGCGAGAGCTTCGATCCGCGCCCGACGAGGAACGCGTTGCCGCGCCACACGACGCGCCGGCTGGTCCAGCCGAGCCCCCAGCAGAGGCGCGCGACGATCGCGCGCGCGGGCTCGAGCAGCTTGAGCCCGCTCACCCAGGGCTTCGTCTTCTCTGCCTTCGTCTGGCGGTGGCGAAGCCTCGACCACATGAACGTGCCGTGCGCGACGGCGTAGAGCGTGGCGGACAGCGCCGTGGGCAGGACGGTCGTCCGCGTTTGCGCGTTGCATGCGCGCAACGTGATCGGCGCGCGTGACTTCCCCGCGACGCGGGGGCGTCCCGAGGGCGAAGCGAGACCTGCGCCGCGCCACGTTCACGCCGAGGTCGCGCGATCGACGCGCGCTGCCGCTCGCGAGCCGCCGACCCAGGGCGCGCGAGGAGCCTTCGGCGCCGCTCCTTCGATCGATCGACGCCGACCGCGTCAGTCCTGCGACAGGTGGCTCTGGCCGCGCAGCACCTCGAGCGCGTCCTCGAGGTGGCTTCGTGCGGCGTCGCTGTCGCCCTCGCGGAAACGATCGCCCGCCGCCGCGAGCGCGACCGTGACGTCGTCGGGCATCCGCAGCTGGCTCGGCTCGATCAGCGCCGCCGCGCAGTCGACCGCCTCGTCGATCCGGCCCGCCGCGACGAGCACCTCGGCGAGCGGCAGGTTCGCCAGCCACTGCATCGGGAAGACGAGCGTCATCCCGCGCCACAGCGTGAGCGCCTCGCGCGCCCGCTCCTCGGCCGCCACGAAGTCGCCGTCCGCGACCGCGAGCCACGCCTCGTTGGCCCGCGCGGTCGCGACGTAGTCCCTGAGCTTCGCGTCCTCCGCCGCCCGCAGGCTCCGTCGCCCCCGGTCGCGTGCTTCTTCCACGCGCCCGCGCTCGCGCGACACGATCGTCAGGTAGGTGAGGCAGCGCGTGAGCAGCGCGGCGTCGCCGGCCTTCTCCGCGAACGCGAGGCTCGCCGCGAGCTCGCGCTCCGCGCCCTCGAAGTCGCCGTGGAACAGCCGCGCGAAGCCGTAGTTGAAGTGCGCCATCGGGATCTCCGCGAGGTCCCCGCCCGCGAGCGCCGCCTCGAGCGCCGCGCTGCCGTAGCCGACGGCCTCGTCGGAGAGCACGTAGCGCTCGCGGCGGAAGCACCGCTGCAGCTGCCCCTGGAAGTACTTCGATCGCTGCGCGGGCGTGCCGTGCGCCGTCACCACCGGGTGCAGCGCGTCGACGAGCGCGCTCATCTCCGGCAGCCGACCGAGCCAGTAGTACAGCCACACCTGGTCGATGCGGACCTGCACCCACTCCTCGCGCCACGCAGGCAGCCCCGAGGGCGCGTCCGGAGCCTCCCCGAGCGCGATCTCGGCGCTGCGGTAGAGCTCGAGCGCGCGCCCGTGGTCGTGCTCCGTCTCGAACGCCTTGCCGGTCTTGCGCAGGAGGCGAGCGCGGGCGATCGGGCTGTCGTCGCGGCCGAGCTCGACCGCCTGCCCGTAGGCGGCGCGCGCGGGCTCGCGCAGCCCGGTCAGCGCGAGGACGTCGCCGAGCCGCTCCGAGAGCTCGGCGGAGCTGCCGCGCCAGCGCGCCGCCTCGTCCGGCGGTGACCCGCCAAGCTGTCGCCCCGCCTCGTCGAGCGCCAGGCGGAAGAGCGCGATCGCCTCGCCGTTGGCGTGGCGGGCGCGGGCGTGGTCGGCGGCGAGGGCGAAGTAGTGCGACGCGCGCCCGTGCTCGAGCGCGGCCGCGAAGTGCCCGCCGAGGCGCGGCCACGTGCGCGCGAAGTCGGCTCGCGACGAGCTGCGCTGCTCGAGCAGGCCCGAGACGCGCCGGTGCATCGCGCGGCGCCGCTCGGGAGGGACGGCGGCGTACGCCACCTCGCGGAGCTTGTCGTGCAGGAACCGGAGCTGGCCGTGCCCGCCCTGCTCGATCACCTGCCGGGCGATGAGCTGCGTCACGGCCTCCAGGCCGTCCGCCTCGGTCGCGCCCGCGGCCTCGAGCAATAGCTCGCTCTCGAAGTCGCGCCCGAGCACGCTGGCGACCTCGACCAGCATCCGCGCGGCCTCGTCGAGCCCGTGCAGCCGCTGCTCGACGAGATCGCGCAGCGACCCGGGCAGCGGCAGCGCCTCGTACGCCGGCTCGCTGCCGGGGCCCGCGTCGATCTCCCACGCCCCGAGCCGATCGCGCCGGATGATCCCCGCGGCGACGGCGGCGCGCAGGTACTCGGCGACGAAGAAGGGGTTGCCCTCGGTGTGCCTCGCGAGGAACCGGACGAACCCGGGCGGCGGCGCGGGGAAGGAAAGCATGTCGCGCACCATCGCGCGGACCGCGTCCTCCTCGAGCCGGCCGAGCGCGATCGTCTCGACGTGCGACCGGGCCCCGAGCGTGCGGATCGCGTCGGTCGTCTCCTCGGACCGGTAGGTGCCCAGCACGACCAGCGGACGCGCGAAGATCGCCGGATCCACCGACTGGAGCAGCTCGGCCGTGAGATCGTCGGCCCACTGGAGGTCGTCGAGGATGAGCAGCAGCGGCGCGCGCGCGCTGAGCCGCAGGAGCACGTCGGCGACCGAGGCGAACAGCCGCTTGCGCGACGCCTCGGGCGGCAGCGGCATCGGCGGCGGCTGCGCGGCGACGCCGGGCGCGGAGGCGATCGAGGGCTCGTAGAGCGCGAGCACGGGGCCGTGCGGGCCGAGGAGGTCCTCGGTCACGCTCGGGCCGCCGGCCTGGCACCGGTCGGCGACCACCTGGAGCAGCGGTGCGAGCGGGTGCAGCGGCGCGGATCGCACCCCGCCGAACGTGCTCGCCGCGCTTGGCGAGCACTCGCCGGTGATCACCGTCACCTCGAGCTGCTCGGCCGCGCGCATGGCCTCGAGCGCGAAGCGCGTCTTGCCGACGCCGCTCTCGCCGCGGACGAGCAGGAACGCGCCGCGCCCGCCGCGCAGCTCGCGCAGGTGGTCGGTCACGAGGGCGAGCGGCTCGTCGCGGCCCGCGAGCTCGGGCCGGTAGAGGTAGGCTCGCGGCGTCGGGTAGCCGGGCAGCGGCGCGACATCGCCGGCGATCTCGGCGAGCGTCCGCGCGACGTCCTCGGCGTAGCCCACGCGCTCGTGGACCGCCTTCGCGAGGAGCCGCAAGATGAGCGCCTCGAGGCGCGGCGGGACGCCCGTCACCAGGTCCGAGAGCGGACGCGGGGTGCCCGTGAGGTGCTGCCAGAGGATCTCGCGCGCGCCGCCAGGGAACGGCAGCGACCCCGTCACGAGCTCGTACATCATGCAGCCGAGCGCGTAGAGATCCGTGCGCGGGTCGAGCGGCTCGCCGCGGATCTGCTCGGGCGCCATGTACGCCCAGGTCCCCGTCACGCCGCGCGCGGTCGTCAGCGCCTCGCGCCCGACGCCGCCGCGCACGCTCGACGCGAGGCCGAAGTCCACGAGCACGGGCGTCTCGTCGGGCAGGACGAACACGTTGTCGGGCTTGAGGTCGCCGTGGACGATGCCCTCGCCGTGCAGGTACGCGAGCGTCGCGCACAGGCGGCGCAGCAGGGGCAGCGTGCGCGCGAGCTCGCCGCCCGCGGCGGGCGTGCGGTCCGCCGAGATGGCCGCCTCCGCGCCGAACGCCCCGATCGCCCCCGGGCCGTCGGGGTGGTCGAGCGTCGGGGGCGAGGCGTCCGCCCACGCGGCGTCCGAGTCCGCGACGAGGACCGTCGCCGCGTCGTGAGGGGCGCCCGGACTCGTCGGGTCGCCCTGAAACGGGCCGGACCCGGTCGGGGTCCGGGCCGACCGGCCCCACAGCCGATCCTGGTAGGCGCGGACCGTCTCGCCCTCGAGCAGCTCCATCGCGTACCAGGGCCGTCCGCGATCGACGCCTTGATCGAAGACCCGCACGATCCCCGGGTGGCGGAGCCGCGACAGGGCGTGGATCTCGCGCCGGATGCTCGCGAGCCACGGCGCCGTCGTCGCGCTCACGGTCTTCACGGCCGCGGGCCGCCCGTCGCCGGTGCGCAGGCCGCGATAGACGACGCCCATGCCGCCTTCGCCGAGGGCCCCAACGATTCGGAACGGCCCGATGGTCGCGAACTCGGTCACGTTGCTCTCGCTCTGCGCCGCCCGGTGAAGGTGCCCGGCCGACGACGGCCCGAATGATCGGATTCGGCCGTCACTCCGTCAAGCGCGGTCCCGGCGCGTACGACCCTGGAAACTGCGTCACTTTGGGGGCGGCAGCGCGCAGTGACCGTTGATGCAGAGGAAGCCCTGGTCCGCATTGCAGCAGTCCGCCGCCGTGACGCACTTCTCGTACTCCTGCGCGCAGCCGCTCGGCGGCGGGACGCACACCCGGCTGGCCGCCCCGCCGTCGCCGCTCACCTGGCGGCAGTAGCCGTTGCAGCACTCGTCGCCCGTGTCGCAGCCTTGCCCGTCCTGACGGCACGGGTCGAGCACCCAGTAGCCTCGCATGTTCCCGGACGCGTCCTCCTGCCCCGTCAGGTAGAAGGCCGGGTGGCTCGGGTCCTGGCCGGGCACGTAGTCGATGTCGATCGCGGCGACCCAGAGCTTCTTGCGCTTCGTGTCGCCGTAATTGCCAGTCTCCGGCGTGTTGATGAGGTTGCCATACTGGCGTCGGCTGGTGAACACGACCCAGTAGTAGCCGCCGACGGCCACGGGCAGGACGTTCGGCTCGTAGTTGCGGTGCTCGTCGTCCGCGCCATACGGCAGGTAGATCGTGCCGCCCTCGTAGCCGTTGAGCCGATCGAGCGGCGTGATGGTCTTGGTCTTCGCGTCGGCGAGCTGCAGGACCGATCGCTGCCCGCCCCAGGTGCCGTAGTTCGGCTGCGTGCCCACGCTGCTCTGCCCGAGGTGCGCGTCGACGACGACGCCGTTCGAATCGGGCAGAAACGAGGGCCAGCCGAGCAGGTCGTCCGGCGCCGCGTTGGCGATCGGCTGCAGGTCCGAGAACGTCTTGGTGGCCGCGTCGAACTTCATCACCGCGAGCGTGTTGCCCTGGTCCTCGTGGTTGAACGCGAACCGCGTCCCGTCCGGCGAGAACGCGGGCGTGGCCGCGTGACCCACGACGCCGTCGAGCCCCGGCGCCGCGATCGAGTTGCCGGTGGCGACGTCGTAGAGGCGGGAGGGATCCTCGTTCCACATGCCGCCGATGCGGCGGCCCGAGGTCGACACCGCGAGCGCGCCGTTCGGCGTCACGGCGGGGAAGCAGTAGGCGTCGTCGACGCGGTTCTTGCTCTCCGCGCCGTTGGCGCCGAGGTCGTAGACCGCGCCGGTGTGGTAGGTGTCGCTCGACGCGAACATCAGGTTGCCCTGCGCGCTGACCGTGTGGCAGACGGTGCATTTTCCCGCGCCGCCGACCAGGATCTGCGCCTTCTGCCCGGGCTTCAGGTGCAGCACCGCGCCCTGGTTGCCCGCGAGCTGCGAGTCGTAGCTGTTGTAGTAGACGGTGCCCTTCAGCGACCCGGCTGCGATCCTCCAGCGCTCGGTGACGGGGCCGGTCACCTGGCCGCCCTGGATCTTGCTGACGTTGACGACGAGGTCTTCGCCGGGCGCGACGCTGTTCGTGAGCGCCTTCCACGTGTTCGGCGGAAGGTCGACGCGCGTGGGGCTCGATCCTGCGAAAAACCCGCTGTAGACGATGCCCTGCGACTGGGTCCCCGCGTGTACGTACACGCCGTCGGCGCCCGATCCGGCGAGCTGGAGCGTCGGGGCCTCGAGGCCGCGCGGGAAGACCGTCTTGTCGTAGGGGTAGAGCCACTTGAAGCCCGCGTCTGCCGCGCCGCCCTTCACGAGCGCGTCCATGTCGGCCGGGCTCAGATTGCCCGGGTTCTCGGTGATCGTGAGGCCGATCGTGAGGCTGGTCGTCGCCGCCGCCTTGCCGAACTGCGCCGCGATGTGGCCGACGCCGCCCGCGGTCCCGGACGCGGTGAAGAGGCCATTGCCATCGATCGCGCCGAGATCGGCGCGGTCGAGCGACCAGATCGCCGCCGTCGGCTTGCTCTCGAAGATCGCCTGGAACTGCACGGTGAGCGGCTGGCCCGTGTACTGCACGGTCGGGTTCGCGGGCTGGATCGACAGGCCCGAAGGGCTGCCCGCGTCGGAGATGACGACGTCGCCGCCCTGCCCGAGCAGGCCGCCCTCGCCGCCGCCGCCCGCGCCCGTCGTCGCGCTGCTGGCTCCGCCGGATCCGGCACCGTCGCCGAACGTCGTCCCTTCCTGGGTCGCGCTGCACACCACGCCGCTCGCGGCGAGGCACACCGCGCTCGCGACCGTGAACCACGTGCCTCGTCGAGCATTCATCGGGGGACCCTCCAATCCCCGAGGATACCGCGGAAGCCCGCGCCGCAGGACGTCGCGCGCTCGTGGGTGAGCCGCCGCCCCCTCGAAGGGCCGAATACGGCTCGCTGGCCCGCTTGTTTCCGTCGGCGGCGTCGCGCCGAGGCGGCGCCCCGTCGTTCAGCGCGTCGCGCTCGTCGCGCTCTGCGCCACGGGGCCGAGCGCGATCGGCGCCGGCAGGAGGCGCGTGCGCGGGCCCTCCTCGCCGCGGCTCGAAGCGTCGGCGAACGCCACGAGCGCGGTCGTTTGCAGCCCGACGCGCTTCGCGAGGGACTTCGCCGCGGCCGCCGCCGCGCTCGCCTGAAGCTCGCGGTGCGATCGCCCCGCGCCCACCATGAGCTCGACCTCGGAGATGACCATCGGCTCGACGACGGAGAAGAGCACCGTGCCCGTGCGCACGTCGAGCAGGTCGGCCTGCGCGATCCCCTGGCTCTTCACGGTCACGCCGGGCGCGACGAACATGCCGAGGACCGTCGGGTAGAGCCACGCCCAGCCGTTCAGGTGCGTCTCGTCCTCGAACGTCTCCGAGTACAAGAGCAGGTAGCGGAGCCGGTAGCGCGCCGCGAGCGCGCGCAGGCCCTCGATGCCGCCGACGTTCGGCAGGTCGGTCGACACGTCGCTCACGTGCGAGAAGTAGGGCGCGCCGACGAGCGATCGGGCGAGGTTCTGCGCGGCGATGCTGCGGGTCGCGACGTTCACCGGCCCCGACGGGTCGAACGGCCGCGCGAGCGGCACGACGCCGACGCGGGCGGGGAACTGCAGATCGACCGGCGCTTCGAGCACTTTCTGGAGATCGGCCTCCGAGAGCGCGCCGCTCGGGTCCCGGGCGAAGAGCGATCGCGACAGGACCGGCGGGGCGGCCGGCGCGGCGGCGACCTCCGCGGCGCGCGCCGGGTGCCCGTGGCTGGGGGCTGCGCCGCAGCCGGGGGTGAGCGCGAGGAGCGAGAGCGCGGAGGCGAGGGTCGCGATCGTCGGGTTCATGGTGCCTCGAGAACGAGGCGCGGGCGGCGCGGCTTACACGCGGGCGATCAGGCCGAGGGCAGCGGGACGAAGACCTTGGTGCGGTACCACTTGAGCTCCTCGATCGACTCGCGGACGTCGTCGAGCGCGCGGTGGACCTCGCGCTTCTTCGGCACCTGCTGCTCCTGCGGATACCAGCGCCGCACGAGCTCCTTGATCGTCGAGACGTCGACGACGCGGTAGTGCAGGTGTCCGAGCACGCCCGGCATGTACTTCTCGAGGAACTGGCGGTCCTTCCAGACCGAGTTGCCGCAGAGCGGGGAGGTGCCCTTGTCGACGTGCGCGGAGAGGAACGCGAGCGTCTGCGCGGCGGCGTCCTCGAGCGACACGGTCGAGGTGCGGATGCGATCGATCAGCCCCGACCGCGTGTGCAGCTGCCGCACGAAGTCGTTCATCGTCGCGAGCACGCTCTCGGGCTGGTGGATCACGAGCTCCGGGCCCTGCGCGACGATCTCGAGCTGCGAGTCGGTGACGATCGAGGCGATCTCCACGATGTGGCAGGACTCGGGCTCGAGGCCCGTCATCTCGAGATCGATCCAGAACAGCCGCCGTGCCGACGAATCCACCATGCGCGCGATGCTACTCCAAGGCGTCGCCGCGCGTCCGCCGCGCGATGGCGGTCGCGGACCGGGCGGGGCAGAAGTTTCGCGTGCTAAGCATCTGCGGGGCCGCCGCGCGGCGAGGCGCTCGCTCGCGTTCGGCCCTATAGTGCCGCGCATGGGCGCCCCGGCACACGGCAGCAGCGGGCGGCGTTCGACGCTGGGCGCGTCCGCTGCCGAGGGCAGCGAGGCACACGATCGCGGCCACGACCACGACCACGGCCACGATCACGAACCCCGCGGCCACGCACCGCACGATCACGGCCACGAGGCGGCGCGTCACGCGCACGGAGGCGACCGATCGGGCGGGCACGAGGCGCACGACCACGGCGCGCACGAGGTCCACGGCGCGAGCGACCACGATCACGACCACGCGGCGGAGCTCCGCCACACGCCGCTCGGTCGCCTGGTGTCGGCCTTCGCCCTCACGGCGGCCTTCATGCTGGTCGAGGCCGGCGTCGGCTGGTGGTCGAAGAGCCTCGCCCTCGTCGCCGACGCGGGCCACATGCTCGCCGATGCCGCTGCGCTCGCGCTCGCGATCATCGCGCAGCGCATCGCGACGCAGAGCCGCACCCGCGCCCGCACCTACGGCTACCGCCGCGCCGAGGTGCTCGCGGCGTTCGCCAACGGGATCGCGCTCGCGGTCACGGCGATCTGGATCGTCTTCGAGGCCCTCGATCGCTGGGCCGCGCCGCCGGCCATCAACGCGGGCGCGATGACCGCGACGGCCGTGCTCGGCCTCCTCGTCAACCTCGCCTCGGCGGCCATGCTCTCGGCCGGGTCGCACGGCCACAACGTCAACACGCGAGCCGCCCTCGCGCACGTCCTGTCCGACGCGCTCGGATCGGTCGGCGCGACGCTCGCGGGCGTGCTGATCCTGACGCGCGGCTGGGTGCGCGCCGACGCGGTCATCAGCGTCGTCATCGCCGTGCTCATCCTCTTCGGCGGCTATCGGCTCGTGCGCGACACCTCGCGCGTGCTCATGGAGGGCAGCCCCGTCGAGATCGACCTCGCGCACGTCGAGGAGACCTTGCTCGGCGTGCCCGGCGTCGTCGCGTTCCACGACCTGCACGTGTGGTCGATCTCCGACGGCTTCGACGTCCTCACCGTGCACGTCGTCATCGACCGCGGCTTCCACGGCATCGACGTCGTCTCCGCGGTCGCGAAGCGCCTCGACGAGCGGCACGGGATGAAGCACGTGACCATCCAGCCGGAGCCGGTGCACGACGACCGGCTGGTGTCGATCCGCAAGAAGCCGGCCGACGCCGCCGGCTGACCGCGCCTACTTCGGCACGTCCGGCTCGCAGATCCCGTTCTGGCAGAGCTCCGCGGGCTCGCAGTCGCCCTTCTCGAGGCACGGCTTGCGCACGACCGTGGTCACCCACTGCGCGATGTGGTTGCCGCTCGCGAGGTCCTGAAACGGCAGGCGGAACGCGGGGTAGCTCGGGTCCTTGCCCGCGGAGGCGCGCTCCGGGTCGAAGGCCGTCATCCAGATCTGCGCCGGATCGGCGTCGCCCTTGCGCAGCCCGTAGGCGCGCCGGCTCGAGAACGTCAGCCACAGCAGCGCCTTGCCGCGATAGGCCTGCACGTCGGGCGCCCACTTCGGCCACGAGTCGCCGCCCGTCGAGGCCAGCGCGAGCTGGATCGGCGCGCCGCCCGCGGTGGGCACCCAGAAGACCTTCGCGTCCTTCGCGTCGTAGGAGTTGCCGGCGGCGCGATTGAAGATCACGCCCTGCCCGTCGGGCGAAAACGCAGGGTAGTAGTTGTTCTCGGCGCCGGGCGGGACGAGCGTCGGGCCCGGGCCCCAGACCTCGCCCGCGAGCGTCAGCGTCTCGAGGCTGGCCGCGTCGACGCCCGGCGCCCCGCACATCCCGCCGAAGCACGGCGGCTTCGTCTTCGACCGCGCGAAGACGATCGTCTTGCCGTCGGGCGACCAGTCCGGCATCGCGGCGTTGTCGACGAGCGGGGCCGTGATGACCGCGCCGCTCGTCGCGTCGTGGAGCTCCACCGTGACCGCGTTGGAGGTGAGGATGCGCTTGCCGTCGGGGGAGAAGGAGAAGAAGTTCGCCCCGCCGCCGCCGAACATCGATCCGGCCGAGTAGAGCGCCGTCTTCGTGGCGACGTCGATCACCTTGTACGGAGACGGAGCGGGGATATCCATCCCGACCGCGATGCGCTGCCCGTCGCGCGAGAGCACGTGGCAGCCGACGCACTGACTGGCACCGACCTTGGCGGCGTCGAGGAACGTCTCGGCCTGCTGCCCGCTCTTGCCGAACTCGTAGCGGACGGTCGCGCCGGCGGCAGCGCGTTGGCGCCGTTCGTGGCGGAGCAGGCAGCCGCGACCAGGCCCGCGGTGACGAGGAGCCACGAAGTGCAGGAAAAGGAGCCTCGCGAGCGCATGCGGACATGGCACGCGCGCCCGTCGGCGGCGTCAAGCCGGGCGCGCCTCGCGCCTCGGGGCAGGCCAGCGCGTTGACAAGGTTTACAGCTCCACAATCCACGCGCGAAATCGCGCGACAGGGCTCACCGCACGTCCGGAGTGCGGGGGTTGACGCGACGGGTCACGGGCCCCCAGGTTGGGTGCTCGACGAAACGGGAGGCACCTCGATGTCCGAACGATTGGGCGCGACCGGCTGGGGCGAGGGCATTCGGGTGATGGGCGCGATTCGCCCCGGCTACGAGGCGATCCTGACGCCCGAGGCCGTCCTGTTCGTCGCCGATCTCGTGCGGCGCTTCGGCCCGCGCGTGCCGGAGCTGATCGCGGCCCGGGCGGATCGCCAGGCGCGCCTCGACGCGGGCGAGAAGCCCGACTTTCTCGCCGAGACCGCCGACGTGCGCGCCGCCGACTGGACCGTCGCGCCGCTGCCCCCGGATCTCCTGGATCGGCGCGTCGAGATCACCGGCCCGGTCGACCGCAAGATGATCATCAACGCGCTCAACTCGGGCGCGAAGGTCTTCATGGCGGACTTCGAGGACTCGAACTCGCCGACCTGGGACAACAACCTGGAGGGCCAGGTGAACCTCGGCGACGCCGTCCGGCGCACGATCTCCTACGCTGCGCCCGACACGGGCAAGTCGTACCGGCTGAACGCGACGACGGCCGTGCTCTTCGTGCGGCCGCGCGGCTTGCACCTCGCCGAGAAGCACTGGGAGGTAGACGGCGCGCCGGCGCCGGGCGGGCTCGTCGACTTCGGCCTCTACTTCTTCCACAACGCGAAGGAGCTCCTCGCGCGCGGCACCGGGCCGTACTTCTACCTGCCGAAGCTCGAGAGTCACCGCGAGGCGCGGCTCTGGAACGACGTCTTCGAGTTCGCCGAGGACCGGGTCGGCGTGCCGCGCGGGAGCATCAAGGCGACGGTGCTCATCGAGACGCTGCCCGCCGCGTTCGAGATGGACGAGATCCTCCACGCGCTGCGCGAGCACTCCGCGGGGCTGAACTGCGGGCGCTGGGACTACATCTTCAGCTTCATCAAGAAGCTCAGGAACGACCCGGAGAAGGTGCTGCCCGACCGCGGGCAGGTGGGCATGGACCGCGCCTTCCTCCGCGCGTACTCCCAGCTCCTCATCAAGACGTGCCACCGGCGCAACGTCCACGCGATGGGCGGCATGGCCGCGCAGATCCCGATCAAGGACGACCCCGCCGCGAACGAGGCGGCGCTCGCGAAGGTGCGCGCCGACAAGCTCCGCGAGGTGACCGAGGGCCACGACGGCACCTGGGTCGCGCACCCCGGGCTCGTGCCGGTCGCGCGGGCGATCTTCGACGATCACATGCCCACGCCCAACCAGATCGACCGCAAGCGCGAGGACCTCACGGTGGGCCGCGAGGACCTGCTGCGCGTCCACGAGGGCACCCGGACCGAGGCGGGCCTTCGCCACAACGTGCGCGTCGGCGTGCAGTACCTCGAGGCGTGGCTGCGCGGCTCGGGCTGCGTGCCGATCTACAACCTGATGGAGGACGCGGCGACGGCCGAGATCGCGCGCGCCCAGGTCTGGCAGTGGCTGCACTTTCGCGCGCGGCTCGAGGACGGGCAGGCGGTCACGCCCGAGCTCTTCGCGCGCGTGATGGCCGAGGAGCTGGCCCGCGTGCGCGGCGAGGTCGGCGAGGCGCGCTTCGCCGGGGGCCGCTTCGACGAGGCGGGCGCGCTCTTCGTGCAGCTGTCGACGGCCGACCGCTTCGAGGAGTTTCTCACGGTGCCGGCCTACGAGCTGCTGCTCGCGACCGAGCGCCGGACGCAGGCGTAGCGCGGCCGGCCGGGGTGGCCCGACGCCCCGGCCGGGCCGAGTCGAGCGAGACCGAGGACTGCGGGCGACAGGTGGGTAAACCCTGCGGGATCGACCCGTCACGACCGACCCGATCGAGAGGAGCATCCGAATGGCCATGACGTACATCGAGACCGAGACCGCCGAGCTGCGGCGCTGGTTCGAGAGCCCGCGATTCAAGGGCCTGCGGCGGCTGCACACCGCGCGCGAGGTCGCCGAGCAGCGGGGCACCATCCGCAGCGACTACACGGTCGCGCGCGAGGCCGCCGACGGCTTTTACGCCCGGCTGCGCGAGCTGTTCGGTCAAGGGCAGTGCATCACGACCTTCGGCCCGTACTCGCCCGGGCAGGCGGTCGCGATGAAGCGGACGGGCATCGAGGGCATCTACCTCGGCGGCTGGGCCACGAGCGCCAAGGGCTCCGCAGCCGAGGACCCGGGGCCGGATCTCGCGAGCTACCCGCTCAGTCAGGTGCCGAACGAGGCCGCGCCGATTGTGCGCGCGCTGCTGACGGCCGACAAGAACCAGCACTTCGCCCGCGCCCGCATGACGGAGGATCAGCGCAAGCAGACGCCGGTCGTCGATTTCCGCCCGTTCATCATCGCCGACGCGGACACCGGCCACGGCGGCGACGCCCACGTGCGCAACCTGGTCCGGCGGTTCGTCGAGGTCGGGGTCCCCGGCTACCACATCGAGGACCAGAAGCCCGGCGTGAAGAAGTGCGGGCACCAGGGCGGCAAGGTCCTCGTCTCCGAGGACGAGCAGATCAAGCGCCTGTCGGCCGCGCGCTTCCAGCTCGACGTCATGGGGGTCGCCGGCATCCTCGTCGCCCGCACCGACGCCGAGTCGGCCACGCTGCTCGAGGGCCGCGGCGACGAGCGCGATCAGCCCTTCATCCTCGGCGCGACGAACCTCGAGACGCCGACCTTCCGCGCGGCCTTCCTCGGCATCCTGCGCCGCTTCCACAGAAAGGGGATCGAGGAGATCAGCGGCTGGCAGATCTACGCCGTGTGCGACGAGGAGCTCGCCCGCGCGGACGCCTGGATCGACGGCGCGGGCCTCGGCGCGCTGCTCGACCGGGCGTTCGCCAACTACACGCTCGGCGGCGGGACGGCGATCGACAAGGCGCTCGACCAGGTGTTCGACAAGCTCGTCGACGTCTGGCAGGCCGAGGCCAACATCGTCACGTACGCCGAGGCCGTGGCCGCCGTGATGGCGTCGCGCCGCGCCGAGGGGCTCGAGCTCGGCGTGACGGCCGAGGAGTGGGGCGCCTTCTCGGCGCGCGCGTCGTTCTACCAGATCCGCGAGAAGGCCGCGTCGCTCGGCATCCACGCGCCGTGGGACTGCGAGCACGCGAAGACGCCGGACGGCTACTACCAGGTGCGCGGCGGCCTCGACTACGCGATCGCGAAGTCCCTCGCCGTGGCGCCGTACGCCGACGTCCTGTGGATGGAGACGAAGACCGCGGACCTGCACGACGCGAGGCGGTTCGCCGACGCGATCCACGCCGTCTTCCCCGACAAGATGCTCGCCTACAACCTCTCTCCGTCGTTCAACTGGGACTCGACGGGGATGAACGACGACCAGATGAGGCAGTTCCCGCTCGAGCTCGGGAAGCTGGGCTTCGTCTTCGACTTCATCACGTATGGCGGCCACCAGGTCGACGGCGTCGCCGCCGAGGAGTTCGCCACGGCGCTGGTGCAGGACGGCATGCTGGCCCTGGCCCGGCTGCAGCGGAAGATCCGGCTGCTCGAGTCGCCCTACCGCACGCCGCAGACGCTCGTCGGCGGCCCGCGCCTCGACGCTGGCCTGCTGTCGATCTCGGGCCGCACGTCGACGACGAAGGCGATGGGCAAGGGGTCGACCCAGTTCCAGCATGCCATTCAGACCGAGGTGCCGCCGAAGGTGCTCGAGGGCTGGCTCGAGCTGTGGAGCAAGCAGCACGGCGTCGACGTGCCGCTCCGCGTGCAGCTCCGGCCGCACACGGCGGGGTCCGAGCTGCTCGAGCTCTCCATCTTCGGGACCGGCGGATCGAAGGCGGCCAACGTGATCTTCGCGGTCATCCAGGACCGCCGCGGCCGCAACATCCTGTCGGTGCGCGACCAGAACACCTACGAGCCGGCGCTGCGCCAGAAGCGGCTGATGACGCTCGCCCAGCTGTTCCTGATCAGCCGGTACCACGTCGACTCGATGCACTACGTGACGCCGACCGACGACAACCAGCGGCAGACCGAGCGCATGAAGGATCGCGGCGTCTTCACCTCGGTCAACACCGAGGTCGGCAAGATCATCGTCGCCGAGGTGAACAAGGACCGCATCAAGGAGCTCTGCGAGCCCGACCGGAAGGCGCTCGGCGTGCTCATCGAGAAGGGCTGAACGCGCCGATATCGGGCCGAAAACGGGCGAGGGCGGCGCGCCACGAGCACGCCGCCCTCGCCGTTTCGAACGCAGGGCCCGGGGCCGGGCGGCGCCGCCGAGCGAGGGGTCGGCTACGCGCCGAGCGCCTTCGCCTCGGCGAGCGCGGCCTCGGGGCTCGCGAGCGCCGGCTCGACGGCCCGCACGCGCGCCGAGGGGCTCGCCTTCACGGCCGCGCGGATCTCCGCGCGCTGGCGTCGACCCGTCGCGACCAGCGACGCGGCGACGAGCGCGGCCGCGCAGGCGTCCTCGGCCTCGCCCTTGGCCGCGGTCGCGACGGCCAGCGCGATCGTCGCGTCGACGGCCTTCTTGAGCTGCGCGCCGAAGACCGCGTGCGTCCCGTCGATGCCGGCCTCGTGGCACCGCACGAACACGCGCGCCGTCGCGAGGAGGCGGCCCGCGTCGTCGGGCGCGTCCCACAGGCCGCTCGCGAGCTGCCGCTCGAACAGCACCGACAGCTCCTCGCCGCGGCTCTCGGTGGGCGCCGGCGCGTCGGCGCACGCCTCGGCGCGCGGCTGCGGCGCGGCGAGGCCCTCGTCGTCGCTCGGCGGCTCCGCGGCGCCCTCGCTGCCCGAGAACAGCTCCTTCATCTTGTTCGCGGCGTGCTCGAACATCCCGCCGATCGCGCCGGTGGGAGGCTTGCCGCGCTTCTTCGACGCCTGAGGAGGCGCGCCGTAGCCAGCGGACGCGGGGGCCGGCGGCGGCATCATGCCGGGCGGCGGCGGGGGCGGCGGCGCACCCGGCGCAAAGAAGGTTGCCGACGCAGCCCGCATCGGTGACGCGAGCCGCATCACCATCGGCGCCGCGACCGCGCCGGCGGACGGCATTGCGGCCCCGAAGGCGCTCGCGGTCGCCCAGAGGCGATCCATCGTCGATCCGCCCTTGCTCCCGGCGTCGAGCATCGCCCAGCCGGCCGGGCCGTGCACCGGCACCGCGCGCGTCTCGGGCATGCCCTTGGCGCGCCGGTCGCCCGTGCGCTTCTCGACGACCACGAACGACGCGTGCTTCGAGGCGATCTTGTGCTCGACCGAGAGCGCGACGATGCGCTTCTTCTGCGCCTCGAGGCGGCGGCCTTCGAGCTTGGCCTCGCCCTCCTCGAGGTCGCGGATGCGCGTGCCCGCCCAGAGCGCGCCGAGGCCGGGGCGGTCCGCCTCCGCCGGCAGCTCGACCGGCACCTTCAGGAAGAAGGGCTCGCCGCGCAGCGTGCCGCGGATCTCCGCGTGGCCGAGGCCGGGCTCCTCGTAGCGGCCGTAGACGACCCACGGCTCGCCGTCGACGAGCGGGCCGAGCTCGGCCGGGGCGATCTCGCCGCCGTCGACGCCGACGATCTTCAGCGTCAGGCCGGACACGCGCGTCGCGGTGGCGCGCGCGAACTGGGCCGTGACCTTCTCGTCGAGCCGCTCGCCGGGGTGGATGAACTCCGCGGCGCCCTGCGTGCGGCGCGCGAGATCGCGGATGAGCAGATCGCTCACGTTCGTGCCGATTCCGAAGGTGTAGCAGCGCACCGCGCCCGCCTTGTCGACCACGCGATCGACGATCTCGGCCTCGTTGCCGACCTGCCCGTCGGTGAGCAGCACGATGACGCGGTCGCGCTTGCCGTCGCCGAGCTCGGCCGTGGCGGCCAGCAGCGGCTCGAGCATCTCGGTGCCGCCGTTCGCCTGGAGGCCCGCGACGAACGTGTCGGCCTGGCCCAGCGTCTTCTGCGTGAACGGCACGATCCCCTTCTGGAACCAGTGGAACCGGTCGCAGAACGCGATGATGCCGAAGCGGTCGCCCTCCGAGAGGTGCCGGAGGCAGAGGCGCAGGGCGGTGCGCGCCTGCTCGATGGACTCGCCGTCCATCGACCCCGACACGTCGACGACGAAGATCACGTCGTGCGCGCCGCCGCGGCGCCCCCCGTCGAAGAGGTCCGGCACGAGCGTCAGGGCGAAGGTGCCCTCGCGGCCGGCGCGCTTGTCGGCCACGACGCCGCCCGCGACGCCGGGGGCGCCGACGGCCAGCAGCACGAGGTCGCGATCGAGCGGCACGGTCGCGCTCTTGAAGCGCACGCGGCGCTTCTCGCCGTCGCCCTTGGCGATGGTGACCGCGTGCGAGGGGCTCTCGATCGTCACCTCGCGGCCGAGGTCGAACAGGAAGTCGAGCTCGAGCCCGTAGTCGACGTCGCCGATCTTCGGCGAGATGCGGTCGGCGTCGGGCACGCGGCCGGTCGGGTTGGCGGCGCCGTGGCCCGATCGCTCGCCCGTGGGCGCGCCGGGGATGTAGCGCGGGGCGACCAGCGTCGGGATCATGAGCCGCAGCGCGCCCTCGTCGGCGACGAGGCGCTGGACGTAGACGACCTCGATCACCGTCTCCTCGCCCGGGAGCAGGTTGCCGACGTTGGCGGTGAAGACGTTCTTGCGCTCCTCCTCGAGGAGCGCGGCGCCATGCCCCTTCGAGATCGCGTCGTCGTAGGCCTGGAAGGCCTCCTCGCGCTCCTTCACCTCGCCCTCGAGGCGGCGGCCCTCGCACTCCATGGCGAAGCCCGCGAGCACGCCGTCGCTCGGCACCGGGAACGTGTACACGGCCTCGATCGGCTCGGCCTCGGCGTTGCGGTAGCGCTGACGGAGGACCACGCGGGCCTGCGCGCCGTACACCTCGCCCGAGAGCGAGACGCCGATCAGCGGGACGGGCGCGCCGCGGGCGGTGCGGAGGCAGGACGAGGGCGACGAGGTCGAAGGTTCGATCATGGCAGTCATTCCTTGGTGTCAATCGAGCCGTACTGCGATTGAATCTCTCGCGCAACGCGGCGGGCCTCGGGGCCGGCGTCGGTGCGCACGAAGAGCTCGACCCCGGGGACGAGCTCGAGGCGCTGCCACGTCTCGACCGCCGGGTCGCGGCGGCGTGGAGGCGGGCTGCGGTAGGGGTGCGGGCCGTCGGGCTCGGCCGGGGGCAGGGGGACGGCGATCGTCGCCTTGCCGCTGGCGAGCCGCTCGATCTCGGCGCGCGAGGCGCCCTCGAGGCGCGCCTGGATGTCGTCGAGGGGCAGGTGCGCCTCCTGCAACCGCTTGATGGCGCGCAGGCGGATCAGGTGGTCCTCGCCGTAGGTGGTGTCTTTCCCTCGGAACTCGGGCGCCGGTAGGAGGCCCCGCTGCACGTAGTAACGGACCGTGCGCGCGGCCACTCCGGCTTCCCGGCCGAGGTCCTCGAGCTTGTAGGTGGTCACGACCCGAACGTGCATCGTGACACTCGCGCTGTCAAGTAGACATCGATAGCGCGCCTCCGGCTCGCCCCGCGCGGGGTCCGTCGCGTCCGTGCTCCCGGCCTTCCGCGCCTTCCTTCGGGCGTCCCCCGTGCGTACCCTGGCGGCCATGAAGCGCGCCGCGATCGTCCTCCTGGTCTCGCTCGGCCTCTCGGGCTGCCTCACGACCCACGAGTGCACGGAGATGGGCTGCGTCGACGGGCTGACCGTCGACCTCCGATCGGCGTCCGGCGCGTGGGCCGCCGGCACGTACCGCTTCGGGATCATGGCCGACGGGGTGAGCCTCACGTGCTCGGCGACGCTCCCGTTCGCGAGCGCGCAGGGGGACGGGACGCCGCCGTGCTCGTCGGGCGACGTGCGGCTCGGCCTCTCGGGCTCCGCGCTCCCGGCCGCGCAGCACGCGATCACGGACCTCGTCTTCACCACCTCTCCGCGGTCCGTCGCGGTGAGCATCACCCGCGACGCGAAGCCGTTCGCGTCGGCGACGCTCTCGCCGACCTACGCGACGAGCCAGCCGAACGGCCCCGAATGCGGCCCGACCTGCCGCAGCGGTCGCGAGGTCGTCGACGTCCCGTGAGGGCGTGGGCCGGGCAGGCGCTCCCCTTTCTCCGCCGCGCCGCTATGCTCGGTCGCATGCGGTCCTCGCCTCCCTCGCTCGCCTCGCTCGCCTCGCTCCTCGGCCTGGCCGGCGCGCTCGCCTCGCTCGGGGCCTGCGACAAGAAGCTCCCCACCGCGAGCCACGGATCGGTGTACCCGAGCGGCAACGGCACGAGCGGCGCGACCGGCGGCGAGGGCGGTTCCGGCGGGTCGGGCGGCGGCGCGACGGGAGCCACCACCGGGACGGGCGCCACGGCCGGGACGGGCAGCGGCGGCGCCGGGCAGAGCGACGCGGGGCATGGCGGCGCGGGCGGGCAGGGCGGCGCCGGCGGTAGCGCGTGCCTCAAGTGCGGCGCGATCTACGACAAGGGCGGTGACCCCGCGAAGCTCTGCCCGGACTCGGCCAAGCTCTACGCCGACCTGCAGAGCTGCGCGTGCCCCGACACCGAGGACTGCTACGTGGCCTGCTCGGACCAGCTCTGCGCCAACGCCGGGGTCCCCTACCAGGCCGACTGCTGGAGCTGCCTCACCGGCGGCTGCAAGTACAAGAACGCCGACTGCCAGTCGGACCTGTAGGCGAGCGCGACCGGCGTCACCCCGTGAACAGCTCCGTGACCCACACGGCGCCGTCGGGGCCGCGCACGACCGCGATGCCGACCTTCGTGAACTGATCCAAGAGCAGGTTGCCCCGGTGCGAGGGGCTCGCCCAGAGCGCGCGGTGGGCGCCCTCGAGCGTCGAGGCGCTCGCGACGTTCTCGCCCGTGATGCGGGCCTGGACGCCCGCGGCGCCGACGCGCGCGGCGGGGTCGCCGGTGCCGACGTCGTGGCCGACGACGCGCTGCCGGAGCATCTCCTGGGAGTGCTCGAGGGCGAGGCGGTCGAGCTCCGGGTCGCGGCGGAGCGGCTCGAGGGCCTCCGCGGCGCGGGCCGCGTTGACCATGCGGGTCATCGCCTCGTCGTCGGCCTTCGCGCCGCGGCCGGCGTCTTCGCCCGGGGCGGGCGAGGGGACGTACCGAGCCGGCGGGGCGACGCCCGCGTGCACGAGCGCCTCAAGCACGGGGCGCGGTCCGGTCGACACGGTCGCGAGCACCTGCACGAGCCAGGCGCCCGGCTTGTCGACGGCGAAGCTCGCGCGCACGCGATCGCCGGTGAGCGACGCGACGACCGTGCGCGGTGCGCCTCGCGGCCCGAGGAGGACGACCTTCGCGGCCGTCGCGGGGACGATCATCGTGCCTTCGAGCGTGATCCACTGCCCGACGCGCGCGGTCGCGGGCACGGCCGTGAGATCGGCGAGCGCGTCGACGGCGACGGCCGCGACGACCGTGGCGCCGTCGGGGGCGACCGCGCGCGCGACCCCGCAGCGGCCCGCGCCGAGGCGCTTCCACCCGGCGATCCAGGCTCGCACGCGCCGCTCGACGTCGCCGTCCTCGAGGCCTTGGCCGGCGACGGACCAGGCGCGCGGCCACACGTGCGGGCTGCCCGCCGCGCGCAGCGTGAACGCGAGCTCGTCGGAGGCCATGATCTTGCCCCCGGCGAGCTGCGCGCGGACGTTCGCCGATGCGACCTCGGTGAGCGCAGTGTCCGCGGCTCCGCAGAGCGAGAGGAGCGGGCGAGTCGCCTCGTCGACCCGCGCCGGCGGTCGAGGCGACTCGGTGGTCTTTTGCCACTCGAGCGGGGCGCCGTCGGCCCGCGCCATCGCCGAGCCGGTGATCAGCGTGGCGACGGCGATCGCCGCGGAGAGGCGGGCTCGCGTCGTCACCGGCTGGCCGTGAGCACGCCCTGCGGCGCGCCCTCCCCGCCGCCGCCGCCGAGCACGTAGCGCTCGACGTACGCGACCATCGCCCGGTGCACGTCGGGGGGCGCGAGGCGCGCGCGCTCGGGCCGGCGCCGGCCGAGGATCTCGACCATCACGAAGCCCGACAGGCCCTCCTCGCGCGCGAGCCGGAGCAGCGCCTCGACGCGGTCGTCGGCGGGCACGGGCTCGCGGCGCTCGTCGCCGTCGGCGCGCTGGATGGCGTACGCGCCGAGGGCGGCCTCGAAGCAGATGACCTCCTCGGCGACGCTGAGGAAGTAGGGCGTCGTCGGGGGGTGGCCGAAGATCGAGGCGCGGAGATCCGGCTCGTAGCGCATCACCGCGCGGCAGCTCGCGTAGATCGCGGCCGGCTCGCCGCCGGGGCCGTCGGCGTGGATCGCGCCCGTGCGGTCGACGTCGACGAAGACCGCCCACGGTCGGATGCGGCCCCCGCCGCTGCTGGCCGATCCCGACGTCAGGAGGTCCGCGACCGCGAGCGCGCGCGTCGACGCGGGGTGCAGCGCGATCGCCTCGGCGACCGCGCGACGTGCGCCGCCCGGGTCGCCGGTGCGCGAGAGCAGCTCGGCCAGCGCGGCGTGCCCGGTGGCGAGCGACGGGTCGGCCGCGATCGCGGCCACGTAGGCGGCCTTCGCGCCGGCGTCGTCCTTCGTCGCGACGAGCACGTCGCCGAGCGCGAGGTGGAACGCGGGCACGCCCGGCGCCTTCGCCGCGGCGACGCGATAGGCAGCGGCCGCGGCGGCGAGCTCGCCCTTCTTGCGCGCAGCCTCGCCCTGGTCGTAGTCGGCGCGGCCCGCGGCGACGCCGGGCGGCGCGACGAGGCCGCCGATCCCGAGCCCGTCGCGGCGCGTGACGTACCAGGGGTCGGCCTCGGCCGGGGGCTCCGGGCCGTACTGGGCGATCGTGTTGGCGAGCTCCGGCTTGGCCTCGCCGAGCACGTAGAAGCGCGGCGACTCCTCGAGCACCGTCGCGACGAGCCGCGTGAACTTCACCGCGTCGCGCACGTCGTCGAGGCGACGGTTGTTCGCGTACCCGAAGCGCTCGAGGTCGGGAAACACGGGGCCGGCGGGGGCCTGGATCGCGTGGTCGACCGGCGCGAGGAGCGCCTGCTGCGCGGCCGTGTACGCGGGCAGCCACGCCGGCGCGCCGTCGGGGCGGACGGCCGTCGTCGGCGTGCGGGCCGCGGCGGTGGGCGCGGCGGGCTTCGGGCGCGCCGTGCTCGACGCGCACCCGCCGAGGAGGACGCCGATCAGCGTCACGGCGCAAGCGAGGGGGGCGCCACGGCCGCGCCGCGTCGCGCCTAACTGCCCCGAAGACCGCGTGCTCATGGCGATTTTCTAGCAGGTCCCGCGCGGCGACGCCTCCTTTCGCGCCGCCGCTCGGAGGCGACTCCGCGCGCCTCGAGCGGGCGCCGCGTCGAGGTTGGTCGCGTGGGGCGCCGCGTTGCGCACGAAGGGGTGGACGCGGCGAGATTTCGCGTGGAAGGTGGCCGGGAGATGGCGGAGTTCGGCAAGGCCGCGCAGGTGGGCCTGATGGTGGTCGCCCTCGGGGCGGCTGCCCTCTTCGCGTTCCGCTTCGTGTCGCCGACGACGGGCACCTCCGGCGGCTACACCGTCCACGCCTTCCTGCCCGACGTGATGGGCGTCGCGCCCCACTCGCGCGTGAACATCCAGGGCATCCAGAGCGGCGTCGTCGACCGCATCTGGCTCGACAAGGGGCGCGCCCGTGTCGACGTGAAGCTCAAGCCGGACGTCAAGGTCTACGACGACGCGATCATCGGCAAGCGCGCGTCGAGCCTCATCGGCGAGAGCTTCATCGCCCTCGTCCCGGGCACCGAGGGCCACCGCGAGCTCAAGGACGGCGACGAGATAACGCACATCCTCGACGAGCCGAGCATCCAGACGCTGGAGAACCAGGTCTCGGACATCCTCAAAGACGTCAAGTCGGTGACCGAGAGTCTGCGCGGATCCGTCGGCACCAAGTCGGGCCAGGACGACATCGCCGCGATCCTGAAGAACCTGGCCGAGGTCACCGAGCAGCTGAACCAGACGGTCCGGGAGAACCGCCAGTCGGTCAAGGAGTCGCTCTCGAGCATTCAGGTCATCACGCGCGAGAGCCAGCCGAAGATCGATGCGATCCTGCTCAACGTGAAGCAAATCACCGACGAGGTCCGCCACGCGACGGCCTCGGCCGAGGCGCCGGGGCAGGCCGGCAAGCCGGGCGACATCAAGAGCGCGCTCGAGCGGATCAACCGCGCGAGCGCCAGCCTGGAGTCCACGCTGCAGCACGCCGACAACGTGGCAGCCCGCATCGACAAGGGGCAGGGCACCGTCGGTCGCCTGACGAAGGACGAGACTCTCGTCAACGAGGTCGAGGGCGTGGTCGAGGACGTCGGCGAGTTCGTCGGCGGAATCAGCCGCCTGCAGACGGTCGTCGGGCTCGGCACCGAGTACAACTTCCTCGCCAATACGGTAAAGAGCTACGTGCAGCTCCGCCTGCAGCCGACCGAGGACAAGTACTACCTCATCGAGCTGGTCAATGACCCGCGCGGCAAGACGAGCGTCGAGCAGGTCGACGTCGACACGACGAACCCGGCCTATCCTCCCCATTACCGCGAGACGAAGACGACGACGACGAACGCTTTCCGGTTCTCGTTCCAGTTCGCGAAGCGAATGGGTCCCTTCACGGGTCGATTCGGCATCAAGGAGTCGACGGGCGGCCTCGGCCTCGATCTGCACCTCCTGAACAACCGCTTCGAGCTGCAAAACGACGTCTTCGGCTTCGGCGAGGAGCTCACTCCGCGCTGGCGCGTCGCGCTCGCGTACGAGTTCATCCGCAAGCTATGGCTGATAGGCGGCGTCGACGACATTTTGAGCCACGACCGGCGCGACTACTTCGTCGGCCTGCAGCTCCGCTTCACCGACCACGACCTCAAAACCGTCCTCCCCTTCGCCTCCTTACCCAAATGAGGCTGCACGGGCTGGGGCCGTGCAGCCTCGGGCCGTTGCGGCCGACGGGGCGGCCGAACGTCCCGGCTGGGTGACTGGGGGGGATCGGGGGGGGATCGGGAGGGGACGGGGGGGATCGGGAGGGGACGGGGAGGGGAACGGGGAGGGGAACGGGGAGGGGATCGGGGAGGGGATCGGGGAGGGGATCGGGGAGGGGATCGGGAGGGGATGGGCGGGGACAGGCGGGGATCCCTACGATTTCAGGGGAGCGGCCGAGGGGGCGTGTCGAGGCTGCTTCTCCTCCACTCCCCACGGAAACCGGGGGGGGAGGGGCCGGGGGGCTGGGTGTCAGCCAACGACTCCGGGGGCCGGGATGGCGCTGGGGCCGCGGGCTGGCCCGCATGCGGGCGGGACGGCCGCGATCCCAGGCGCGCCCGGCGAGGATCAGTCGCCAGCGATGGCGCGGGCGGCGGTGCGGTGCGCGCCGTCGGGGTGCGCCGCGAGGTAGCGGCGCGCGGCGGCTCGCGCCTCGTCGAGGCGGCCGGCGCGCTGCAGCGCGATCGCGCGCAGGTGGTCGGCCTCGTCGGCGCGCGCGTCGCGCGGGTGCGCCGCGGTGAACGCATCGAGCCGCGCGGCGGCGCCGTCGTAGTCGCCGCGTCCGACCGCGCCCACCGCGTCGGCGAACTCGCGCGCTTCGGCGGACGGGCCGCGCGGCGTGTCGATGGGCGCCGCGGCGGGCGCGGGGATCGCGACGGCGACCGGCTCTCTCGCCGGCCCGGGCGCGCGCGCCACGATCTCGTGGCGGGCGCGCGCTTCCTTGGTGGGCGCGAGGGCGATGGGAGGCGGGGCCTCGGGCTTGGCGCTCGCGGCCCCGCTCGGGTCCACGGCGGCGGCTGCCTTCGTCGCGTCAGCCCCTGCGTCGTCGTTCGCGCGCCACGACCCTCCCGCGGGGATGACCGCGGTGAAGCCCGCGTACCGCACCTCGACGCTGCCCTCGGCGACGGCCACGCCGCGGATGCGGCCGCCCGCGGCTTCGACGCGGAACGCCGTCGCTCGCACCTCGATCTCCGCGTCGCGCGTGCGCACGACGAACCGCTCGCCGGCGGCGACCGGGCTGCGCGTGACGTCGATCTCGCCTTCGGTCAGCGTGACGACGTCGACGCCTCCGTCGTTCGCGCGATCGAACCGCGCGTGGTCCGAGGGGCGCAGCGTCGTCCGGCGCGGCGCGAGCCTGTCGGCGACGCGCCGGTGCACGGCCACCATCGCCCGCTCCGGCGCGGCGCTCGATCGACCGGCGGCGAAGGCGCCCGCGATCGCGACCGCGAGCACGGCCGCGGCGGCCAGGACCGCGAAGGCCGGCGTGCGCGCGGCAGGCGGCGCTGCCACCCGCGACGCGCGCTGCAGGAGCGAGGTTCGCGCGCGCAGGTGATCGAGCTGCGACGCGCGCTCGATCGGCTCGCGGATCGCGCACGAGATCCGCTCGAGATCGACCGAGGCGGCGCGGCACTCCGCGCAGGTGGCGAGGTGGCGCGCCATCGACTCGGCGTCCCCGGCGCCGAGGCGGCCGTCGCGCAGCGCCTCGACGAGATCGATCCGCGCGCACGTCGTGGTCTTCATCGCGCCCCCTCCTCGATCGATCGCCGGAGCTCGGCGCGCGCCTCGTGCAGCCTGCGCCACACCGTCCCGACCGGGACCCCCAGCACCTTCGCGACCTCCGGCCCCGACATGCCCTGCCACTCCACCATCACCAGCGCGATGCGCCGATCCTCGGACAGGCGCCCTACCGCGTCGTGCAGCGCCTCGTGCTGCTCGGCCGCGCTCGCGCCGTCCTCGGGCGTGCGCGTCGGCGTCGTCGGCGCCAGGCCGACCGCCTCGAGCAGGTTGCGCAGCCGCGCGAACGTGCGCCGCCTCCGCCGGATCAGCTGGATCGCGACGCCCGCGAGGAAGGGCCCCGCCGAATCGCGCCCGTCGAACGACGCGGCCGCGCGCGACGCCGTCAGGAAGGTCTCCTGCACGAGATCGTCGATGTCGGCGGCGTTCGGCGCCGCGCGCAGGAGGAGCTGGCGCACGTTCTCGTGGTGCCGGTCGAACAGGACGCCGAGCGGGCCCAGGTCGCCGTCGGCGATCGCCGCGAATAGCGCCGCGTCGCTCGCTTCGCGCCCCGCCCCGTCGCGCTGGGTCGCGAGCTTCATCGAGGGGTGATCTCCACGCCGACCCCGAGGCCGACGGTGAACGCCGGGAATCGCGCCGTCAGGCCGTCGTGGTTCTGGTCCCCCGCGTCGCGGGGCTTCGTCGTCTCGCCGCCTCCGCCGAGCTCGCGCGGGGCGAGGTCCGCGTCGATCGCGACCACGCCGCGGAACAGCCGCGAGAGGGCCAGCGCGCCGCGGAGCTCGACCCCGATGCGCCCGTCGACCCGCGTCTCGTCGACCGGCCCGCCGCTCGTGCCCTGCTTCGCGCTCACGACCGCGAGCGACGGCGCGAGGCTCGCGCGCAGCTCGACCTTGGGCGAAGGCGCGAACGCGCGGCCCGCCGTGACGCCGACCGCGATCGCGTTCATGGAGAGGGGCGCGCCGTCGATCCGGGCCGACAGCGTGTCGACGCGGGCGAACGCCCCGGCCGTGAAGCCGGCGAACGGGACGACCGCCGTCAGCGTGGCGCTGCCCCAGGCGAGGTTCGTCGGCACGCCGAACCGGGGTCCGATCGTGAGGCTCACGAGCGCGCGTGGCGGCGCGTCGGGCGTGACCGAGGGAGGGGCCGGGGGCGGCGGGGGCGCGACGGCCAAGCCGGGCGCGGACGGTGGCGGAGGCGGGATCGGCTGCGCGAGGAGGGCCTCCCCGAGCGGGACGACCTCGTCGGGCGTGGCGACGGCGCGCGCGGTGGACCGGCCGTCGTCGCTCCACACGACCAGCGTCGCGCCGCCCTCGTGCGCGACGAGGTCCACGCGCCCGCCGGGGCAGCTCCACGGCCGACCCGGGCTGGCGACCTCGCCCACGAGCGCGTCGACCGCCTCGCGCCACGGCGCCGGTTGCGTGGCCACGCTCGGGCCGAGGGTCGGGGCGCGGCACGTCGCGGCCGCGTCGGCGACGCCGGACGCGCGCGCGGGGCGCGACGACAGCGCCGCCACCGCCACGAGCCCGACCATGCCCACGCTTCGCGCCACGTCCACAGCCTCCACCCTTCGTTGCCCGGCACCTCGCAGATCCTTCACCGGTTGCCAAGTGTGAGCTGGCGCACATGCCGACTCAGCTACCGGCCGCCGTTCGGCGCCGGGCGCGTGTGCTAGAAGGCGTCCGATGGACCGCCGCGTCGCTCGCGCGACCCCGCCGCGAAGGCTCCGCTCCGCGAGCACCGCCCTCGCGGTCGCGCTGGCGCTCGCCGGGGGGACCGGCCTCACCGCGTGCCAGGGCTGCCGCGCCCCGCCGCCCGCGTCCGCGGCGGCCGAGCCCACGCGCCCCACCGTGCGCATCTACGCGCTCAGCTCGGTCGCGGGCGCGCTCGAGCCCTGCGGCTGCACCAAGGACCAGCTCGGTGGCATCGACCACCTCGCGGCCTACCTCGCGAGCCAGCGGGCGACGGCGCCCGACCACCTCGTCGTGGGCGCCGGCCCGCTGCTCTTTCAGGACGCGAAGCTCGCGCCCGATGAACGGACGCAGAACGAGTGGAAAGCCGAGGCCATCGCGCTCGCCGCGCGCGACCTCGGGCTCGCGGCGTGGGCGCCCGGCGCGAACGACTGGGCCGCGGGCGGCGAGCCGCTGCGCAAGCTCGCCGACGAGGCCGGCGCGACGATCCTCGCGGGCAACCTCGAGGGCCTCCCCGGCGCGACGGGCGTGCTCGTGCGCGACGTCGGCGGCGTGAAGGTCGGCCTGGTCGGCGTCGCCGAGCCCAGGGACCGTGCGGGCAAGCTGCCGGACGCGCTGCGATCGAGGGGCGCGTTCGAGGCGATGCGCGCGGGCCTCGACGAGGCCAGGCGGCAGGGCGCGCGCGTCTTCGTGGGCCTCGCGGCCCTGCCTCGAGGCGAGGCGCTGCGCCTGGCGGACCGGCTCCCGGACCTCCACGTCCTCGTCGTCGGCAAGCCCTACGAGGCCGGCGACGCCAACGACGCGCACAAGGCGCCGACCTTGGCCGGATCGACGGTCGTCGTCGAGACCTCGAACCACCTCCAGTCCGTCGACGTGGTGGACCTCTACGTGCGCGGCGGCGGCGGGGACGCGTCGATCGTCTTCGCCGACGCCGGCGGCGTGGCGAAGGCCGAGGAGGTGCTGACCCTCGCGAGCCGCATCCGCGAGCTCGAGACGCGCCTCGCCACCTGGGAGGGCGACAAGTCGGTCAAGCCCGAGGACCTGGCCGCGCGCCGCGCCGACCTCCTGAAGCTCCGCGTCCAGAAGGCCAAGCTCGAGGTGCCCGACCCCGCGCCCAAAGGCAGCTTCTTCCGGTACGCGGTCGTCGAGGTGCGCGACACGTACGGCGCCGACGCGAAGGTGCGCGAGCGAATGGCGGCCTTCTACAAGCAGGTCAACCACCACAACCGCGTCGCGTTCGCCGACCGCACGCCGCCGCCCGCCGAGGCGGGCAAGGCGGAGTACACCGGCGTCGACGCCTGCTCCGAGTGCCACGAGGAGGAGCGCAAGGTCTGGGACGGCACGCGCCACAACCACGCCTATGCGACGCTTCAGGACGACTTCAAGGAGTTCAACCTCGACTGCGTCGGGTGCCACGTGACCGGCTACGGCCGCCCTGGCGGATCGACGGTCACGCACAACGACAAGCTCCGTGGCGTGCAGTGCGAGTCGTGCCACGGGCCCGGGTCGCTGCACGCGAAGGAGCCCAAGAACAAGGCGCTCATCATCGGCAAGCCGCCGCCGGAGACGTGCACGACCGAGTGCCACCACCCGCCGCACGTCGAGAGCTTCGACGCCGCCCTGAAGGCGCAGAACATCTTGGGTCCCGGTCACGGTCAGTGACGCGCCGGGCCCGTGCGGCCAGGGTCGGGCGTTCGGGCTTGCCGACCCACCCCGAGCGTCGGCTATCGTGACGGGTTCGGCTCGAGCCACCGCGCAGGGCGCGGCGGGGAAGGACACCGGATGAAGCGACCGCGCATGCGACCCACGTTCGAGATCGACCTCGAGCACGGCGGCGAGGAGGTCCTGGCACGCCTGCGCGCGCGGCTCGCCCGAAAGGACAGTCCCGCCGAGGGCAACGTGCTGCGCTCCGGCGCCGAGCTCAGCACGTGCGAGCGCGACATCCACTTCTGGTCGCCGCACCTGTCGATCGAGCTGCGCGCGCGACCCGACGGCACCGCGTACCTCCACGGCTGCTTCGGGCCGAATCCGGGCCTGTGGATGCTGTTCATGACCGTCTACGCGACGATCGCGCTCTTCGGCACCCTGTCGGCGATGTTCGGCATCAGCCAGTGGATGCTGCACGCCCCGCCGTGGGCCTTCCTCGGCGTGCCGCTGTCCATCGCGCTCGGGGCGTTCACCTACGGCGCGGTGTTCATCGGCCAGGGCCTCGGCGCCGAGGAGATGTACATGCTGCGATCGTTCGTCGACCGCTGCGTCGACGGGCCGCCGGACTCCGCCCGGAGCGAGCTCGTGAGGTCGCCCGGGCAGGGGAGCTGAGGCCTACGCGCCCCGCCTGTCGCCGCCGTGCGCGTCCGGTCCGTGGCCGGGCGCGTGCTTCGTGTGGCCCGCGTGCACCAGGTAGAGAGCGAGCGAGACCGAGACGGCCGAGATGCCGAGGTACACGAGGTGCAGCGGCTGGTCGTACTTCATCTGCACCGCCGTCTCGAAGAGGCGGACGATGAGGATCATCACGATGACCTTGCCGACGGCGCTCTTCAGGTCGTCGAGGCTGTGGATCGCGAGCCAGTTCGGCCGCGAGTCCTCCGTGCGGCTCGCCGGGTCGATCTTGCTGATGAACAGCTCGTAGATGCCCATCGCGAAGATGAGGAGCACGGTCGCGAACAGGTAGCTGTCGACCGACGAGATCAGCGCGATGCTGAGCTCCTCGCCGCCCGCGCCGTGCGCCATGCTCATGGGCGCGTGGAAGAAGTGCACGGCGGCCGCGTAGATGCTCAGCGTCCCCTTCAGGAACATCAGCACCGAGCCGACGAGCGAGCCGAGCACGGCGAGGATGACGATCAGCCGCGAGTTGAAGAGGAAGGTCTCGAAGATCGTCTCGATCAGCGAGGCTGCGGGCTTGGGCTTGGGCGTGGGTTCTTTCGTGCTCATGTCGCTTGTGACCTCTATCACGATCGACCGGCGCCTCGAAGCCCGGCCCGCCTCGGCCCCGTCAGCCGCCCTCGGCCGAGTGCGCCCCACCGAGGCCGTCGAGCACCTCGAGCGCGAGCTCGAAGCGGCCGAGCGGGGGCATCAGGTAGGCGCCCTGCACGCGGTCCTTCACGGCGAAGAGCATCTCGCGGGCGATGCGCACGCCCTCCTTGCGCGCCTCGGCGCCGCCCGGGGCCTTGCGCATGCGCTCGCGGATGTCCTCGGGGATCTGCATCCCGGGGACCTCGTTGTGCAGAAACTCGGCGTTCTTGTAGCTGACGAGCGGCAAGACGCCGACGAGGACGGGCATCTTCAGGTGCTCGATGCGCCGGAGCATCTCCTCGAGCCGCGCGATCTCGAAGATGGGCTGCGTCATGACGAGATCGGCGCCGGCCTCGTGCTTCTGCTCGAGGCGGCGGATCTCGCGGTCGAGGTCCGCCGCGCCCGGCTCGAAGCCCGTCGCCAGCACGAACGAGGTCTTGCCGCCGCCGAGCGGCTTGCCCGAGGGGTCGATACCGCGGTTCATGTTGCTGGCCATCTGGAGGATGCCAATCGAGTCGAGGTCGTAGACGGCCGTCGCCTCGGGGTAGTCGCCCACCTTGGGAGGGTCGCCCGTGATCACGACCAGGTTGCGCAGTCCGATCGCGTGGGCGCCGAGCAGGTGCGACATCTGGCCGAGCAGGTTCCGGTCGCGGCCGCACACGTGGAGCAGCGGCTCGATGCCGAGCTTCTCGACCAGCAGGGCGCAGAACGCGAGGTTCGACATCCGCGCGAGCGCGCGCGGGCCGTCGGCGACGTTGACGACGTCCACGCCGGCGTCGATGAGCATCTTCGCGCCGTCGAGCGCGCGCTGCGGATCGAGCCCCGGCGCCGGGTTCACCTCGACCGAGACGACGAACTTGCCCTCGGCGAGCTTCTTGCCGAACGGGCTGCGCTCGGCGAGCGGCGTCGGCGGCTGGCCCGTCCACACGTCCCCGGCAGGCGCCGGGACCGATCGCGGCGCCTCGATCGATCCGCCCCCGAGCATGCGGACGCTGTTGGCCATCCACCGCACGTGCTCGGGGGTCGTCCCGCAGCAGCCGCCGACCCACAGCGCGCCGGCCTGGACCATGCGGCGCGCGAAGACGTCGAAGTACTCGGGCGTCGCCATGTAGATGAGGCGCCCGTCGACGTTGCGCGGCAGGCCGGCGTTCGGCTGAACGCAGACGGGCAGGCCGGCGTCGCGCATGCGCTCGGCGACCGTGAGCGAGAGCTGCGGGCCGTCGCCGCAGTTGACGCCGATCGCGTCGGCGCCCCACTGAAGGAGGCACTGCGCGACGTGCTCGGGCGACGATCCGTCGGCGACCGTCTCGGTCGTGTCGAAGGTCATCGACGCGAGGATCGGCGTGCCGGGCGCGGCCTTCCGGGCGGCCTCGAGCGCGATGAGGATCTCCTCGAGGTGGCGGAACGTCTCGAGCACGAGCAGATCCGCCCCGCCCTCGACGAGCGCGGCGGCCTGCTCGGCGAACGTGCGCGAGGCCTGCTCGAGCAGCGCCTCGGTGGCCACGCCCGAGACGAGGCCGGTCGGGCCGATCGATCCGGCGACGTAGGCGTCCTCGCCCGCGGCCTCGCGCGCCAGGCGTGCGCCGGCCAGGTTGTAGGCGCGCACCTCGCCGCCGAGCCCGTGCCGGTCGAGCCGGAAGCTGTTCGCGCCGAAGGTGTTGGTCTCGATGACCTGCGCTCCGGCCGCGACGTAGTCGGCGTGGATCTTCCGCACGAGGTCGGGCCGAGTGACGTTGAGCTGCTCGAAGTTCTGCGTGACGAAGACGCCGCGCTCGTAGAGCAGCGAGCCCATCGCTCCGTCGAAGACCAGGAGCCCCTTCATCGCCTCGCGGAACGGCACGTCGCGCGTCTTGGTTGCCATGAGGCCGAGAGGAGTAACGCGGGGGTGCGCCTCGCGCAATCGGAGCCGCCGGGATCGCGCGCGCGGGGGGGCTCGTGCGCGGTGCCGGATCGCGTGCGAGACTCGTAGGTCATGGGAAACGCACTCGACGTCGGAGACCTCGCGCCGGACTTCACCCTGCCTACCCAGGACGGATCGGAGGTCTCGCTCGCGTCGCTCGTCGCTCGCGGCCCGCTGGTGCTGTTCTTCTACCCCAAGGACGAGACCGCCGGCTGTACGGCCGAGGTGTGCTCGTTCCGCGACGCGCACGAGACGTTCGTCGAGGCGGGCGCGGTCGTCGTCGGCATCAGCTCCGACGACGTCGACAGCCACCAGCGCTTCGCGTCGCGCCACCGGCTGCCCTACACGCTCCTCGCCGATCGGGGCGGCAAGGTGCGCGCGGCGTTCGGCGTGAAGAAGACGCTCGGCCTGCTCCCGGGGCGCGTGACCTACGTCATCGACCGCGATCGGCGCGTCCGTCACGTCCACGACGCCCAGATCCTCGCGACGAGCCACGTCGGCGAGGCCCTGGCCGTCGTGCAGAGGCTCCGCGAGGAGCGGGGCGCGTGAGCGAGGATCGGACGCGCCTCACGACGCCCGTCGGGGCGCTGCCGGACGGGCTGCGCCTCGAGATCCCGGGATCCTGGCCCTGAGCCAGCCTGCGTTCGAGGCGATCCGGTAGGCGCCGGGCGCGTCGGAGAGTGGGAGTCGCCTGGCGCCCGCGGTCGGCTTCCCCGCTCGCCACCGGGCAGGCCCGACGCGCCTCACGGACGCTCGCTTTCGGCGCGCGCGTGGACGACGGCGCGGCGCCGGGCCGGACTCAGGCCTTCCTCGGGCCGACGATCGTGCGCAGGATCGCGCGGGCTACGAGCGTGCCCGTCGGATCGCGCAGCTCGACCGGCACCTCGTACTCGGCGCGCGCGCTCGTCTCCGGGGCAGGGCAGCTCGCGGTCGCCCGGATCGTCCCGCGGGCCTTCTTCACGTAGTCGATCGACATTCCGGCGACGATGAAGCGCGCGTCGTCGGGCATCGAGTACGAGACGGCGAGGTTGCCCGCGAGCTCGGCCAGGTTGGCGAGCGCGATCGCGTGCACGCAGTCGAGGTGGTTTCGCACCGCGCGGCGGTCGCGCAGCACGACCTCCGCGTGGCCCCGCCGCAGCACCTCGACGCGCGCGCCGACCGAGGCCGTGTACGGCGCGGCGAGGCCCACCGCCCGGCTGAAGACCGCCCGGCCGAGCGGCACGCGCGCGAGCCCGTCCCAGGCGAGCCGCACGAGGTTCCTGGGCGTCGAGAAGATCAGCGAGGCGGCGGGCATCGTGGCCATGGTAGCCGTCGCGCGCGCGCCGTCGACGAGGCCGGGTCGACGACGGCGCGCCGGTCGCCGTGCGGAGGTCACGATCGCGCGGCGCGATCGGCGGCGAGGAGGTCGACGTGGTCGGGAAACGCCTCGCGCCTCGCGAACCTCGCGTCGCCGGCGTTCGGGTTCTCGGGCGCGCAGGGCCGTCCCGAGGGCTGCGGGAACAAATGGCCTCCGCCGTGGTCCGTCGCTCCACACCGCGCCGTCGCGGGCCGAGGTGCCCGCTCCGCGCGCCTCGGAGGCCGCCGTGTCCCTCGTCGCCCCTGGCCCCGCGCTCGCGCGGGCGCTCGCCCTGTGCTCGCTCGCCCTCGCCGCGCTCCCCGCGGTCCTCGCGCCCGGCTGCGCCGGCGCCGACCCCGACGCGGGCGCCGGCGGTGGGGCCCCGGTCTCCGGGGCGACGCGCACCCCCGACGACGACGTCGACGACCCCGTGGACGCGTCCGCGCCGTCGGCGCCCCGTCGCGGCCTCGGCACCGTCACCGCGCGCGGCCTCGGCACCGTCACCGCGCGCGTCCCCGGCACCACGCAGCCCGTCGGCGGCGTCTCCGTCGTCGCGCACGACGTCACGGTCTCGGTCCGCGATGGCTTCGCGCGCACCGAGATCCGCGAGGAGGTCCGAAACGACGGCGACCGGGTGCTCGAGGGGCGCTACGTGTTCCCGCTGCCGCCCGGCGCGAGCGTGGGGCGCCTCGCGCTCTGGGTCGGGCGCGATCTCGTCGAGGGCGAGATCGTCGAGCGGGCGGTCGCGTCGCGGATCTTCCGCGGGATCGTCGACGACACCGTGCGCCCGCGCGATCCCGCGCTGCTCGAGTGGGTGTCGGCCTCCGAGGTGTCGCTCACGATCTTCCCCATCCCGCCGCACGCGAGCCGCAAGGTGCTCCTCGCGTACGACGAGATCCTCCCGCGCGAGGCGGGCCGGGCGGCGTACGTGCTGCCGCTGTCGCTCGGCGGCGACAGGGCGCCCGCGATCGAGGCGGTCTCGATCGACGTCGTGGTGTCCGACCGCGACGCGCCGCCGCGCGACGTCGAGACGAGAGGCTACGACGCCCACGTCGACGTCGAGGGCGCGGCGACGCGCGTGCGCTTCGCGGCTCGTGGCTTCATCCCGGCCGGCGACTTCGTGGTCTCATACGCGCGCCCCGCCGCCGAGGCGCCGGTCGAGGTCGCGTGGGGCAGCGTCGTCCTCGCCGGGCCCGCGCGCGCGGGCGCGCCCGACCGCGAGGACGTCGCGGCCGTGCGGGTGCGCGCCCCAAGGCCCGATTTCGCCGCGGATCTCGAGCGCTCGCCCATCGACCGCGTGATCGTGATCGACGTCAGCCAGAGCCAGTCCGTCGAGACGATCGCCGCCGAGGCGCGGGTCGCCATCGCGATCGCGAAGGGCCTCGGCGACGGTGACCGGGTCGAGGTGCTCGCCTGCGACAGCGACTGCGATCGCTTCCCGGAGGGCGCCCCGGTCGACCGCGCGTCCATGTCATTCCGTGCCCTCGCGCGCTGGCTCTCGGCGCGCACCCCGCGCGGATCGTCCGACCTCGCCGGCGCGATCCTCGCCGGCGCGAAGGGCCTGCGCTCGCCCGACCGGCGCAAGCAGCTCGTCGTCCTCGGCGACGGCGCGCCCACGTCGGGCGAGCTCTCGGCCGCCACGATCGCGGCCCGCGTGCGCCCCGCAATCGCCGGGCGCGACGTCGATCTCGCGCTCCTCGGCGTCGGTCGCAGCGTCGACGAGGTCGTGCTCGCCGGCCTCGCGCGCGAGCTCGGCGGCACCTACCAGCGCGTCGCGAACGGTGAGCCCCTCTCCGCGCGCGCCGCCTCCCTCGCCGCCTCCCTCGACGCCCCGGTCCTCGCCGACGCGAAGCTCGTCCTGCCCGCCGGCCTCTCCGACCCCGCGCCCCGCGCCCTCCCGAACCTGCGCTTCGGCGACGAGGTCGTGGTCTACGCGCGCCGCACCGGCCCGCTCGACGGCGCGCCGGTGGCGCTGACGGGCCGCCTCCGCGATCGCGACGTCCGTGTCGAGGGCTCGCTCCCGGCGCCGGGCGCCGCACGCGACGTCCCCGCCGTGCCGCGCCTGTTCGCCGAGGCGCGCCTCGCGGAGCTCGCGGCCGACGACTCGCGCGAGGCCCGCGCGGAGTCCATCGCGCTCTCGAAGCGCTTCCACGTCATGGCGCGCGGCACCGCCTGGCTCGTCCTCGAGAGCGACCGCATGTTCGCCGAGTTCGGCATCCCGCGCACCGTGCGGCCGCAGGGCGACGACCGCCTCGGCCTCGTCGCGCCCCGCGGCGGCGCGCCGGAGACTGGCATTCTCCCCGGTGTGGGGGAGTCCCTCGCCGGCGACTCGCGGTCCGCGGCGGCCGCACCCTCGATCGGCGCGGCGCTCGGCGCGATGTCCTCCGCGCCCTCCGGCGCCGGCCTCGCGTCGGCCTCGCTCCTCGATGCGGCCGCCTCGAGCGTCGTCGCCGCTCCCGCTCCCGCTCCCGCGGCGCCGGGGTTCGGGGCCGGCCACGGTCGCGTCGGCGGATCGCACCGAGCGAAGCCGGCGATGATCCGCATGGGCGCGACGACGGTCACCGGCCGCCTGCCTCCCGAGACCGTGCAGCGCATCGTTCGCCTCAATTTTGGCCGGTTCAGGAACTGCTACGAGCGCGGACTCACCCGCAACCCCGACCTCGCCGGCCGCGTGGTGACGCGCTTCGTGATCGATCGGGACGGCGCGGTCGTCGCGACCAGCGACTCCGGATCGGACCTCCCCGATCGCGAGGTCGTCTCCTGCGTCGTGCGATCGTTCGGCGCGCTCTCCTTCCCGCAGCCCGAGGCCGGCGTCGTGACCGTCCTCTATCCCATCGTCTTCCACTCCGACGGCACGCGACCCGGCGCGCCTCCCCGCGCCTGGCCCGACATCCCTCGAAGCCTGCCCGTCGTCCGCCCGGCCGCGCCGTCGGATCGCGATCCCGTCGCCTCGGCCGTCGTGGCGCCCTCGAACGAGGACTGGCGCGCTCTCGGGGACGCCGCGATTGGCAAGCTCACCGCCTCGGTCGAGGCCTCTCCGCTCGTGCGCGCCCGCCACGAGTCCCTGGTTCGCGGCCTGCTCGCGCGCGGACGCTTCGCCGAGGCGCTCGCCGCCGCGCGCCGCCTCGTCGACCTCGACCCCGACTGGGCGCTCGCGCGCGAGCTCCTCGCGGGCGCACACGCCGCCAGCGGCGACGGAGCGTCCGCGAGCCGCGCGCTCGACGAGCTCGCCGAGGTCGCGCCGCGGAGCGCGCCCGCCCACGCGCGCGCCGCTCGCGCGTTCGAGGCGATCGGCGACGAGCGCCGCGCCTGCGCCCACTGGCGCGCGCTCGCCGAGCTCCGGAGGGACGCGCGCCCGCCGGATCGTGACGAGTCCCTCGGCGAGGCGCTCCGCTGCAAGGCCCGCGTCGACGGCGAGCGCGACGAGTCCCTCGCGGCCGCGCGCGCCGCCGGCGAACGGTCCGCGCCGCTCGCGCGCCTCGCGACCGCGCTCGCGAGCGGCCTCGCGCCGACCTTCGCTTCCGAGGGGCTGTCAGCCGGCGCGCTCGAGGCTTCGACCTCCTGCGCCGCAGGCCCGACCGCGTGCCCCTCCGTCGTCGTCCTCGCGCCCGACGGCGCCGTGATCTCGCCTTTCACGCCGTCGTCGCGCGCTCGATCGGGCCGCGGCGCCGTCGCCTCGCCGGGCGTCGTGGACGGCGTCTACCGCGTCCTCGTCGTCGGCGCCGGCACGGGCGACCTCACCGTGCGCGCGCTCGGCTCGAGGCGGACCTTCCACCTCGAGGGCAGCGGCGTCCGCACGGTCGCGACCGTCACGGTGCGCGGGGCTGGTTGACCTCGGCGCCTCGCGCGGCCTCGAGGCCCCGGGCCGTCGCCGCGCGTCGCCGCCGCCGCGTGACGAGCAGGCCGATCGCTCCCGCGGCCGCCGTCGACCACGGGAACGTGCCGCCGTCGGCGGGCCCGACGGCGCAGCCGCCGTCGTCCCCCGCCGCCGTCCCGCCGGCCGCGACGCACTGGTGCTGCGCATCGCAGACGTTCGGCGCCACGCAGTCGTCCACCGATGCGCAGGACGCCTTGCACTTCGTGCCCTCGCACCGGAACGGGGCGCACTCGACCGCGACGCCGCTCGGGCTCTTCACCGTGTGGTCGTCGAAGCACGTCGGCCCGGTCACGCACGCATGGCTCGACCGGTCGCAGGTCCCGCCGGCGGCGCAGTCGTCGTCCGTCGAGCAGGTGCTCTTGCAGGCCGTGGTCTCGGCGTCGCAGCCGTAGGGCGCGCAGGCCTTCGTCTGCTCCTCTTGGCACGCGCCGGCTCCGTCGCAGAACGCAGAGAACGTCGAGATTCCATCGGCACACGCCGCCTCGCGGCACACGACGTTCGTCGGGAACGTGCAGGTCGCGACGTTCTTCCCATTGCACGTGGCGCCCGAGCACGGCTGTCCCGCCGCCGCGACGGGGCACGGCGGGCGGCTCCCGCGAGGCGCGTCGAGGACCGGGGAGCACGTGCCCGCGTATTTCCCGACGTCGCACGCCTCGCACTGCCCCGCGCACGCCGTGTTGCAGCAGACCCCGTCGGCGCAGGAGCCGGAGTCGCAGGTCCTCCCGTCGTCGCACGGAGACCCATTCGGTTGCTTGGCCGCGCAGACGGCGCCCTTGCAGTAGTAGCCGTCGCCCGCGCAATCCGCGTCGTCCACGCACGACGTGCCGCAGGTCGCGCCGTCCGCGCACGCGTACGGGGCGCACGGGACCGACGAAGCGGCGCAGGTGCCCGACCCGTCGCACGCCGAGCTCGCCAGGGCCGCGGCCGCGCACGACACCGTGCCGCAGGGCGTCCCTGCGATGGCGAGCGCGCGGCAGGCACCCTGACCGTCGCACAGGCCGTCGGCCTTGCACGAGGCCGGGAAGCCCGGCGCCGGCGCGCACCCGTCCTTCGGGTCGGTGTCCGCCGCGACCGCGCCGCAGACCCCGTCGAGGCCGCTGCCCTTCCGCGCCACCGTGCAGGCCTTGCACGGCCCGTCGCACGCCGCGTCGCAGCACACCCCGTCGGCGCAGTAGCCCGACGCGCAGTCCGTCGCTCCGGCGCACGCGGCGGGCGCGCAGCCGGACGCGACCGGGTACGACTGGCATGCTCCCTTCCCGTCGCACGCGCCGTTCAGCGCGCAGGCCGGAGAGCCGGAGTCGAGGCAGTCGGCGCCCGGATCGAGCCCGGCCGCGACGGGGCCGCACTGGCCGTCGACCCCGGTCCCCTTCTTCGCCGCGGAGCACGCCACGCAGCCCGCGTCGCAGGGCGCGTCGCAGCAGACGCCGTCCACGCAGAAGCCCGAGACGCACTCGCCCGGGACGCTGCACGCGGCGTTGCCGGCGACGAGGCCGAACAGCTCGGCGCCCAGGGCAGGTTCCATGCTGTTGTTGTCGTCGCCTCCGACGATGAGGACTTCGCCCGTCGGGAGCCGGACGGAGGTGTGGTCGTACCGCGCCTGGGCCATGCTCGCCTGGGCGAGAAAATCGTTGGTCGCGGGCGTGTAGAGATCGGCGCTCGCGAAGAGCTTGTCCGCCGGGGTGGACTGAACGCCTCCGGCCAGGAGCACCTGGCCGGTGCCCAACAGATTGGCAGTGAAGTCGGAGCGATCGCCGGCGAGCGTCCCTGTCGCCTTCCACGCGCCGGTCCCCGGGTCGTAGACCTCTCCCGTGGCGAACCCGAGGCCGGAGTCCTCCCCGCCCACAAGGAGGACGCCGCCGTCCGCGAGGACCGCGGACGCGGCGCTGATGCGGGCGGCGCCCAGGACGCCGGTGCTCGCCCACGTCCCCTTCGCAGGGTCGTAGAGCTCGGCGGAGTCGTCCCCGCCGCCCGCCACGAGGACCTTGCCCGTTGCGAGGAGGTGCTGAGCGTGGAAGAAGCGTGGGGTTGAGAGCTTGCCTGCCGGGGCCCACGCCTCCGTCACCGGGTCGAAGAGCGTCGCCGAGTCGTAGTACGCCGAGTCGGCGTCCCAGCCGCCGGTGACGAGCACCTTGCCGCTGGGCAGCAGCGTCGCCGGGGCGGCGGCGCGGCGGTAGGGGGGAGGAGCCGTGTCCGCCCACGTTCCGCTCGCAGGGTCGTAGATCTCCGCGGTGGGGTTCAACCCGTCGAGGCTCCCGGTCGCGAACGCCCGGCCGTCCGCGAGCCGCGTCAGCGTGCCGCCGCAGCGCCCGCCCGCGTTCTGGCCGGTGAGGGTCCACGTGCTGGTGGTGCGGTCGAACAGGGCGGCCTCGCCTTCGACCACCAGCACCTTGCCGCCCTTCAGCACGACCGCGTCGTGCGCGGGGCAGCCGAAGCCCACCGGGGGGGCCCCCGTGGTGGTCCACGCGGGGTCGAGGAGGAGCGGCCCCTCGACCGGCGGAAGCTCGATGCGGATCACGCAGGCCGCAGCGCCCGGCGGCGTCACCGGCCGGCCCCAGGGGCCGCGCGGATCGCGGTCGTGGTCGCAGCCGCGGACGCGCACCTCGGCGCGGCGCTTCGCCCCTCGCGCGTCGACGACATAGGGCGAGGCCATGCGCAGGCGCGGCGTGCCGCTCGCGTCGAGCGCCTCGACGAGCCCGCCGGCGACGCGGACCCCCGACACGCCACGGCCCAGCGTGACCTCGTACTCCACGGCCAGGCCCGCTGGCGCGCGCTCGAAGAGCAGCCAGTCCTCCGTCCCCGCCGCGGTCGGGCGATGGACGACGTCCGCGCCGCTCGCGTGCGCGGCCGGGTAGACGACGTAGCCGTCCGCCACCAGGCCTTCGACGTCCCTCGCCCCGAGCAGCCGCACCGCGAGGCTCGCGCCCGAGTCGACGTCGCGGATCTCGAACGGTCCGTCGGCCCGAGCCGGCAGGGCGACGCGGGCCGCGTGGACGACGCCGCGCCCGGCGGCGGCGGGCAGGTGCGGGCGTAGCCACGCGCCTTCGCGCTCGAACCGTTCGACGGCGGAGGGACCGAGCGCCGCGCGCGCGCCCGCCGCAGGGCGGCCGAGGCGCGGTGGTCGAAGTCGCGCCGCGGGCGCCTGCGTCACGCGGAATCGAGCCTGGATTGCAGCGACCAGCGCGCGGGCGTCGGCGACCGCTTCTCCTCCCGCGTGGTCGCCCGCCGCGATCGCCCCCGGCCCTGTCACCGATGGCGCGATCGCTTCGCCGCCGCCTTCGCGGTCCGCCTCGTGGCGGCAACCCCACGCCGTAGCCCCGATGCCGAGCCCCAGACCGACCACACCCCGCGCGAAGCGAGCGATGCTCAAAGCAGCCTCCGTCCGGCGCCGGCGCACTCGCGGGCCGCCGAGGGGAGCCTACCGGACGACGCGGTGTTTCTCGACCTCGACGGCGCGCGCGATCCGGCCTCCGCCGCTCCCGGTGACGCCGCCTCGCGCTTCGGTCTACGCTGCCTTGTATGCGCCCTTCGCTCGCCTTGCCGCTCGCCTTGCTCGCCCTCTCCGCCTGCGCCGCCGGCGCCGGGAAGGTCTTCTCGGACGGGAGCGTGGACGAGGGAGGCGGCGGGCCGGGCACGACCACCGGGGCGGGCGGCGCGACCTCGGCGGGCGGCGGGGGGGGCGCGACCTCGGTCGGGGGCGCGGGCGGCGCGGGCGGCGCGGGCGGCGCGACGACCACGAGCACGACGGTCCCGTCCTCGTGCACGGTGGCCGGCGAGTGCGCCGGGCTGTCCGACGCCTGCAACCAGGGCGCTTGCGTGAACGGCGCCTGCGTCAAGCAGCCGTCCTTCGACGGCTCGGGCTGCGAGGACGGCCTCTACTGCACCGAGAACGACTCCTGCCAGGCCGGCGCGTGCGTGGGCGGGACGCCGACGTACTGCCCCTCCAAGGACACCTGCCACCTCGGCCTCTGCGACGAAGCCACCAAGGCGTGCAAGGATTCGCCCGCGAACGACGGCGCCCCGTGCCAGAGCGCCGACGCCTGTTTCCAGGGCGCGTGCAGCGCGGGAGCGTGCGTCGCGGGCGCCTCGATCGACTGCTCGGCGCTCGACGGTCCGTGCGCGGTCGGCACCTGTGACAAGGTGAAGGGCTGCTGGGCGGCGCCCAAGAACGACGGCGCGGCGTGCGGCGCGCAGACGCTCTGCGACGTGCCCGTCTGCCAGAAGGGCCTGTGCGTCACGCTGCCCGCGAACGACGGCGCGAAGTGCGACGACGGCCTCTACTGCACGATCAGCGACGTCTGCACCAAGGGCACGTGCAAGGGCGCGCCCAACCCGTGCGCCGCGCCCGGCGACGTCTGCATGATCGGGACGTGCGACGAGGCGACCCACACGTGCGTCGCCGTGCCCGGCAACGAGGGCGCGAAGTGCGACGACAAGAACCTCTGCACCGCCGGCGAGGCGTGCTCGAACGGCAAGTGCCTGGGCGGCAAGCCGGCGAACGCGGGCGCCAAGTGCGACGACGCGAACGCGTGCACGCTCCTGACGACGTGTGACGCAAGCGGCGTGTGTGGCAACCCCGGAGGAAACATCGGTCAGTGCGTGAATGGCGACGGTTGCTGCCCCGCCGGTTGCGCGATCGGAACGGACGACGACTGCTCGCTCACGAAGTGGAGCGAGGGCACGGACGCCTGGCCGGACCAGGCGTGCAACCCGGTGAACAGCTTTGGCGGGTGCAACACCAACGCGCAGGACCACGCGGACGCATGGGCCACGTGGGTGTGCGTCCAGAACGGCTTTGCCAAGGGCGTCTGGACCGGCAACAAGGCCCCCGGGTGCACCGGGGACGTCTCGATGTACTGCCAGGACAAGATCCCCTGCAATCCCATGTTCGAGAAGCAGTGCGCGCCGGGCGACCAGACGAAGGTCGAGATCACGTGCATGAAGTGATCGAGGCCGGCCGTTCGCGCGGCGCGCTCCGCCCATGGCGGACCGGGGCCCCGGCGCGGCCTCGCTCGGCGCGACCGGCGCTTGCCAGATGGGCGCGGACGGGCTAAACCGGGCGGGCACACGAAAACGTCCCTGGCCGCTTGGCTCGTCGCTCCTCTTCCGAAGAATGCGGCTCGCTCGGAAGACTGGAAGACGCGACGTGCGCCGAGTCGGGTGACGTCCCCATGATGGGGGCTGCGCGCGACGAGGCGCGCCCCCGTTCGCCTCGCGAGCCTCCGCGAACGGTCGGCGACGAGCGCCCGACGGGCGACCGTGAGAGGCTCCGAGAGCATCGAGATCATGGGAAATCGCCTTTACGTCGGGAATCTTTCGTTCAGCACCACCCAGGCCACCATCGAGAGCGCCTTCGCCGCCGCGGGCGAGGTCCGCGAGGTCGCGATGCCGACCGACCGTGAGACGGGGCAGCCCCGTGGCTTCGCGTTCGTGACGATGGGCAGCGCGCAGGCGGCCAACAACGCCATCTCGCAGCTCAACGGCCTCATGCTCGACGGCCGTCCGCTCAAGGTCAACGAGGCGCAGGAGCGCCCGGCGCGCACCGGCGGCGGTGGTGGCGGCGGCTACGGTGGTGGTGGCGGCGGTGGTGGTGGCTACGGCGGCGGCGGCGGCGGCGGCGGCGGTGGTCGCGGCGGCGGCGGTGGTCGCGGCGGCGGCGGCGGCGGTCGCTACTGATCGAGTGATCCCCCGGGCCCGTCGGCGGCGCATAGAGCGACGCCGACGGCCCTTGCCTCAGGAAGGGTTGTCCGATGGGTAGACAAGGCGCCGATAAGCGAAACAAAGAGCGCGCGCGGCAGCAGAAGCAGAAGGACAAGGCTGCGGACCGCGAGGTGCGCAAGCGCGACAAGGGTGTGCGGACCGACGGACCTGAAGGGGAGGATCCGGATCTCGCCGGGATCATCGCTGGGCCGCAGCCGATCGTCGAGGAGTGAAGGGCTCCGTTTCGCGGTGAAGTGGGCGCGTCGGACGTCGTGAATCGAACGACTCCGCGCCCCGCCGCGACGGCCGCCCGCGACTGGACTGCCATGTCCGTGCGCCTCAGCGGCTCTGCGTGTCAGCGTGTCAGCGTGTCAGCGTGTCAGCGTGTCAGCGCCCGCATGCGGCGTCGCGGCTCCGACCTGACCGCGACGCGCGCTATCAGCCGTCGTCCGGGTCCGCAGCGCGCAGCCAGGCGGTGCGCGCGCTGGCGTTGGCCGCGCGCGCCGCGGTCTCGCGCTCGTCCGCGGTGAAGGCGGCCAGGTTTCTGCCGTGGAGCTCCTGCGTCAGAGCGTGCTCGATGCAGCCGCGCGCTTCGCGCATCGTCCCCGGCCAGCCGCCGGCGGCCCGTCGCCCCTCGCTGCGCAGCTCGCTCCGCCGCCGCTCCGCCCAGCTCCGCCCGACCGTCGCCGCGAGCTCTTCGATGAGCGTACGGCGGGCCGCTGCCTTCGAGTCCGTGTCGGGCGCGGCGTGGACAGAGACTACCATCTCACGCACAGTACTCTGACGCGGCCCGCGCGCCCGTCGAATCGTACCGGCACGCGACGATCTTCGAGCGAGCGCCCGCTCGCGTGGGCACATTTCGTAGATCGACAGAGCGCGATGTCGCTCCGGCTGATAACGTCAACCGATGAAAGATCCCCGGGTCACCACCTACCGCAAGGCGCTCGAAGCTCTGTTGGACTCGCTCGACGCGACGCTCCGACTGCGCCGCTGGCCCGATGACGAGAGTCCGCCCGAGCCGCTGAAGCAGAGCGCGGCCGATCTCGTGACGCGGCTCGGCACCGCGGGGCGGCTGGCGTCGAGCCGCTTCGCCGGGTCGGTCGCCGACGTGTCACGGGTCGAGACGATGCGCGACGCGATGCGCCGTCTGGACGCCGCGTACGTCGCCTATCGCCGCGGGATCGACGGGACCCAGGTGCAGCAAGACGAGGCGCAGAGCTCGCTCCGGACGGAGATCGAAGAGACGACCTCGAATTCGATGTGATTGCCGGGTGCGACTCCGCGGCCGCGCAGCCTGGGCGCAGCGCGGTCCCGCGAGCGTCGCCCCACGCTGCTCCTCGACGTCACGCGGTGCTCAGGCCCGCGCCGGCGTCCGGCGGGTAGCACCTCCGAAGGAGCTCCGCGGCCCAGGCGACGAACCAGAGCTCCCCGACCTCGTGTCCGAGCGAGCCGAGCAGGAGGTCTCCGGTCCCGCGGTACAGCACGAGCTCGAAGAGCACGTAGCCGAGCGTACCCGCCGCGAGCATCAGCCGCTCCATTCCGCGCCCGATCCGCCCCCGCGCGATCTCGGCCGCTGCGGAGGACGCCATCGCGGTGGCCACGACCGGCAGGACGCGCAGCTCGAGCACGAAGACGCTCTCCGGGAAGAAGTACGCCTTTCCGCTCGGCTCGTAGCCGCTCACGTGCGCGGTGATCCAGGGCACGACCGCGCGGTCGTACCACGCATTCAGCGCGGGCAAGGGCAGGGCGAAGCGGTGCAGATCGGCCTCCATGCGCGCCGTCGGCGCGAGCAGGACGAAGATTCCGGCGAGGGCCACGAACGCCGCCGAGAGCAGGATGGTGAGGCGCAGCTTGCAGCCCTCCGGCGCTCGCACCGTGCACGCCCCACACAGCCGCTTCGCCGCGCACTCCGGCCCCGCGAAGCGCAGGACTTTGCGGTCGATCACGCGGTACAGGCCGAGCGCGAAGAGGGCCATCGCCGCCGCGGAGAGGACCCCGTGCACGCCGTCGACCCACGCATTCGAGCGCGTGAGTACGTACACCTCGACCCCGCAGGTGAGCTCCGACGCGGCGAACAGCGCGAGCGACCACGCGAGCACGCGCGCGTCCTCGCGTTCGTGCGCCGGCACGAGCAGCCACAGCCTCCGCGGCGCCGGGGCCCGCGCCGCGCGCCACACGCGGGCGACCAGCAGCCCCGACAGGACCATCACCGCGCCCTTGACGAGGAAGCTCGTCAGGATCGCGATGAGGCCCGCCCCGAGGTCCACGGCAGGCTCCGCGCGGCCTTCAGACGAGGCCGGATCGGCCGCTTTGCTTCAGCCGGTCGACGACGTCGCGCACGTCCTGGGCGCGGTCGCGGGGCACGACGAGCAGCGCGTCGTCGGTCTCGACGATGACCAGCCCCTCGACGCCCAGCAGCGCGAGGACCCGATCGCCGCCCGCCGCGGGGCGGGTGCGCAGATCGACCACGAGGTTGTCGCGCGCGCCGACGAGCACGGTGCCCGCAGGCGCTGCGTTGCCGGCTTCGTCCTTCGTCGCGAGCTCCCACGCGCTCTGCCAGCTGCCGACGTCGTTCCAGCCGAAGTCGCCCGGCACGACCGCGAGATCGCCGACCTTCTCCATCACCCCGTGGTCGATGCTGATTGACGGCAGCGTCGGGAAGATGCGCGCCACGGCCTCGTCCTCGTCGCCGTCGCGCGCCGCGCGGTCGATGGCCTCGAGGCCGTCGGCGAGCGCGGGCAGGTGCGCGCGGATCGCGGCCACCATGTCGCCCGCGCGGAAGAAGAACATGCCCGCGTTCCACAGGTACCGGCCGCTCGCGAAGAACTGCTCGGCGCGCGCGCGGTCGGGCTTCTCCACGAAGCAGCGCACGCGCCGCACGCCGCTCTCGCGCTCGTCGCCGAGCTCGATGTACCCGTAGCCCGTCTCGGCGTGCGTGGGCTGGATGCCGACGGTCGTGATGACGCCGCTCGCGGCCGACTCGATCGCGCGCGCGGCCACCTCGCGGAAGCGCGGCTCGTCGCCGATGTGATGATCGCTCGGCAGCACGATGATCACCGCGTCCGGGTCGGTGCGCGCCACGCGATGGGCCGCCCAGCCGATGCACGGCGCCGTGTTGCGCGCGGCGGGCTCGATGAGCAGGCCCGACGCGGGGAGCCCGGGCAGAATCGCCGCCGTCGGCGCGGCGAGGTGGCGGCCCGTGGCGACGAGCATGCCGGACTCGCCGCCGGTGAGCGGCGCGACGCGCCGTGCGGTCTGCACGAGCAGCGGATCGGGACCAGAGAGTGGCAGTAGCTGCTTCGGGCGCGCGACGCGCGAGGCGGGCCAGAAGCGGGTGCCGGCGCCGCCGGCGAGGATGAGCGCGACGGCGCGCGGGGCGGCGGTCGCGGGGCGGTTCGGGGTCGTCGTCATCGGCGCCGCGATCCACCACGGATCCGTCGCGTCGGCTAGAGCTCGCGCGCGCCCCGAGGCGCGGGCCGCTCGCCGTCGGCTCGGGGCGGGAGAAAGCCGAGAGCCTTCTCGACCACCCATTCCCCCGAAACCCGAACGGCGAGGGGGTCGGGGGACCGACGCGGACCCGTCGAATACGCACGGTGCTCTTGTCGCCCGCGGCCCGCTCTCCTAAGGATTGCGCTAGAGTTCCGCCAGGGTGACGTTACGGCAGAGTTTGGCGGCTTGGCGGTCGCACCCTGGCGACCCCAGGCCCCGTTTCCCCCGACAGCGAGGTCCCCTTCGATGCTGATGGCCTATGCGAGCGTCGCCGCCTTTTTCCTGGTCGCGATCGTCTTCGTGCTCGGCGCCCTCGTCCTCGGCAAGTTCATCCGCCCGGCGCACATGTACGAGGAGAAGCTGACCACCTACGAGTGCGGCGAGGAGCCGGTCGGCTCCGCGTGGTTCAACTTCAATCCGCGGTTTTACATCATCGCGCTGATCTACATCGTCTTCGACGTCGAGATCGCGTTCATCTACCCCGTCGCGACCGTGTTCCGTCGCTGGGTGGAGCAGGGCACGGGCCTCTTCGCGCTGGTCGAGCTCGTGACCTTCGTCGGCATCCTCGTCGTCGGCCTCGCGTACGTCTGGGTGAAGGGCGACCTCGAGTGGATCCGCGCGATGCGCGGCGACCCGCGCGGCGTGCCGAACGTGAAGAGCGCCGCCGCCGCCGTGCCCCAAGGAGCCGAGTAGCCCATGTCGTCCGGAATCAACGACCCGAAGCTCAACCTGATGGCGCCGTCCACGCGCTGGGACACCGGCGTGATGGAGGGCGGATCGGTCATCCAGACGAACGTCGACCAGATGATCGACTGGCTGGTCAACTGGGGCCGCGCCAACAGCATGTGGTACCTGCTGTTCGGCCTCGCCTGCTGCGCCATCGAGCTCATGCAGACGGGCGGCCCGCGCGGCGACACGGACCGCTTCGGCGCCGTGCCCCGATCGAGCCCGCGATCGAGCGACCTCTTCATCATCGCCGGCACGCTCACCTACAAGATGGCGCTCCGCGTGAGGCGCCTCTTCGACCAGATGAGCGAGCCTCGCTACGTCATCTCGATGGGCAGCTGCTCGAACTGCGGCGGCCTCTTCCAGTACTCGTACTCGGTCTGCAAGGGCGTCGACCAGATCATCCCGGTCGACGTCTACATCCCCGGCTGCCCGCCGCGCCCGGAGGCGCTGATCGAGGGCCTGCTCAAGATCCAGGAGAAGATCAAGAGCGAGAAGTACCTCGAGCGGCGCTACGGCTTGATCTCCTCCGACGAGGTGGCCGCGAGCGGCCCCAAGGCCCAAGGCACATGAGTCCCCAAGACATCTTCGATCGCCTGACCAAGGAGCTCGGCGAGGACGTCGTCTTCGACCTCCACGCCGACCCGAAGAAGGACAAGGACCCCTGGTTTCAGGTCGCGCCGGCCGCCATCGCGCGCGTCGGCACGCGGCTCAAGGACGACCCCGAGCTCGCCTGCAACTACCTGGAGTGCGTGACGGGCACGGACTACCCGACCGACAAGAAGATCCACGTCACGTACCACGTGTATTCCTTGTCGAAGAAGCACCGGGTCGTCATCAAGTGCTTCTGCGACCGCGAGAGCCCGTCCTTGCCCACCGTCTCGACGATCTGGTCGACGGCGAACTGGCAGGAGCGCGAGTGCTTCGACCTCCTCGGCGTGACCTTCGAGGGCCACCCGGACCTGCGCCGCATCCTCCTGCCGGAGGACTGGGAGGGGTACCCGCTTCGCAAGGACTACAAGGAGAAGGACAGCTACCACGGTATCCCGACCACGCGGCCGAACCCGGTCGAGCTGTTCGCGATCAAGCTGCCCGAGAAGCCCGGCGCGGGCAGCGCGGAGAAGCCGTCATGACGCAGGTCGTCCTCGCGAATCAGCAGAATGACGAGGAGATGACCCTCAACATGGGTCCTCACCACCCGTCGACGCACGGCGTGCTCCGGTTCATCATCCAGACGGACGGCGAGATCATCCGCAGGGCGGTGCCGGACGTCGGCTACCTGCACCGGTCGATCGAGAAGATCGGCGAGCGGTGCACGTACCCCGGCTTCATGCCGTACACCGATCGCGTCGACTACGTCGCTGCCATGTTCGCCAACGAGTGCTGGGCGATGGCGTGCGAGAAGCTCATGGACATCGAGGTGCCGAAGCGCGCCCAGTACCTCCGGGTGCTGTCCGGCGAGCTCAATCGCATCTCGAGCCACCTCGTCGCGGCGGGCGCCATGGCGATGGATATCGGCGCCATCACGGCGTTCGTCTGGGCGCTCCGCGAGCGCGAGCACATCAACGATTTCCTCGAGGAGCTGTGCGGCGCGCGGCTCACGTACAACTACCACCGCATCGGGGGCGTCTCGTTCGACATGCCGAAGGGCTGGTCGGACAAGGTGAAGGCGTGGCTCGACAACTTCGAGCCTCTCATCGACGAGTTCAACCGGCTGATCACGCTGAACGACATCTACGTGAAGCGCCTCGCCGACGTCGCCGTCATCACGGGCGAGGAGGCCGTCGACTGGGGCCTCGTCGGGCCGAACCTCCGCGCGTCCGGCGTGAAGTGGGACCTCCGCAAGGAGGATGGCTACTCGGTCTACCCGGAGCTCGACTTCGACGTCGTCGTCGGCAAGGGCAAGTTCGGCACGGTGGGCGACTGCTGGGACCGCTTCGAGGTCCGCGTCGAGGAGTGCCGCGAGTGCGTGAAGATCCTCCGCCAGGCGCTCGTGAAGATCGAGGAGCACCCCGAGGACGACATCGAGGGCAAGCTGCCGAAGAAGCTCCGCCCGGACGGCGAGGCCTACGCGAGGGTCGAGAGCGCGCGCGGCGACATGGGCTGCTACCTCATCGGCAAGGGCGGCGAGGAGCCGTATCGGGTCCGCTTCCGGACGGGCAGCTTCACGGCGATGGGCATCGTCGAGGCGAAGAGCCCCGGCCTCTTCATCGCCGACCTGGTCGCGCTGATCGCCAGCTTCGACGTCGTCGCTCCCGAGATCGACAGGTAGGCACGCAGGCCCGGCTTCCCTGGTCCTTTCCCCCGATGTCCGGGGGAAAGGGCGGGAGCCTTCGCGGAGCGGTGGTATGCTCCCGGCCGCGATGAGCGAGCCGGAGACCGTGGAGGGGGGCGAGGCGCCGGTTCACAGCGCGGGCGACCTGCTGATCAGCGTGCGCCGCATCCACCGGCGCGACCTCAACCGGGTCTGGGAGTTCCTGAAGCTCGTCTTCCGCGACGTGAACCGCGAGACGGTCGAGTACCAGCGGCCGCGATCGAAGAAGCGCTTCGACGAGGTGTACGAGGAGGAGGGCATCGAGCAGCTCCTCTTCGAGGTGAAGACGCCCGAGGGCGCCACCGACATCGTCGGTTATGCCGAGTGCGCGTTCGAGATCACCGGCTCCGACAACTGGATGAACGAGCGCTACTTCGACAAGCGCGACATGCGACCGCTCTTCGTCGAGGAGCTCGCCGTGCACCCCGACTACCAGGGGCGGGGCGTCGGCGCGTTCCTGCTCGAGCAGCTCGAGCACCTCGCGCGCGTGCGCGGCTGCACGCACCTCGTGCTGGAGGTCGCCGAGAACAACACCGGCGCTCTCAAGTTCTACCGCGGGCGCAGCTTCTATCGCCTCGACGCGGCCATCTTCCTCGCGAAGAAGGTGCCCGTCGAGGCCGAGCTCCTGCCCCCGCGGAGGCTCAAGCGCAAGCAGAAGCCGGCGACGCCCGGGCCAGCCGGCGAGGGCGACGCGAGCCCGACCGCGAAGCGCCGCGGCAAGGCCGCGCCGGCAGGGGAAGGGCGCAAGCGCAAGGCCTCGGCCCCGGCCAAGCGGCGGTCGACCCCGCCGTCCTCGGGCGGCCAGGGCTGAGCGCGCGCGAGAGGGTCAGTCGTCGAACTCGGACGCATGCTTCTGCGAGTGCAGGGCCATCATGGCTTGCTTCGTCGCGAAGTAGATCGCGCAGCGCGTCGGCCGGCCCTCGGAGTCGACGTCGAGCACGACGGGGAATTGGCCATCTCCCCACATCGTGAAGACGCCGACGAGCGTCGCCGCGCCGAGCTCGAGCGTCCCGCACTCGGACGGTGAGCCGCGCATCTGGGCGAGCATGCGGTGGTGGTGCGAGTGCGGTCGGAAGTCGGTGGCGAAGACCAGGTCGTGCTCGTCGAGGTGGTCCTCGACCTCCATGCCGCGCTCGACGGCCGCGGCGTAGGCGAGGTCGACCCAGCCGAAGGTGCCCTCGCCCCGCGCGGGCGCGCCCGTAGCGGCGGCGGCGGCCTCCGCGTCTCGGCCCCAGAAGACGAAGTCGGCCAGGCCGTCGATGGGCTCGTCGTGGACCCAGGATCCGAGCGCGTCCGCGTCCGCGAGGACGAGGCGCGCGGTGTCGACGACGACGCTGCCGATCTCGAGGGTGCGCGCGGCCTCCACGCCGGGCTGGATCTCGACGAACACGGCCTGCCAGAGGCCCTTGAACTCGCCGCCCTCGAGGCGCACCCCGAAGACGGGCAGCGGCCGGTCGCGGGGCAGCTCGGGGATGGCGACGCCTTCGATCCCGGCGATGCCGAACGGGCTCGGGCCGTGCGCCACCGCGGTCGCGAGCGCCGCGCGGTGCGCGCCTGCGTCCACGCGCCACGCCCCGAGCAGGCCCATGTCGAGCATGGCGAGCACGCCGCTGGGGGCCGTCACGGCGCCGAGGAAGGCAGGTTCCGTCATGGCGCGGAGGCTAGCACCGGCGCGCGCCCGCGACGCGCGCGACCGTGCGCGTGGGCTGGTACGCTGCCGCCGATGACCCGCAGCAAGCCCACGCACGTTCGCCCGACCTTCGACCCCACCGCCCGACGCCGAGTCGGCTCGACCGGTAGGCCGCCCTTTCGCGCGATCGCGATCGCCGGGATCCTCGCCGCGACCCTCGCCGGGTGCGGAGCGGACGCGGCGGGCGCTGGGAGCGGCGACGCGACGGGCGGCACCACCACGGCCGGGGGAGGCGGCGCCGCGACCACGGGTGTCGGTGGGGGGCAGGCGATGGCCGCGGGCGGCGCGGGCG
>CAIVJW010000036.1 GCA_903906315.1 uncultured delta proteobacterium
AATCTCCTCGTCGCGTGCGTCGGCCACCTCGACGTTTCATCACACGGCGCGCCTTCTGTCCCCCCCATTCGCATAGGATCACAGGTGGTCACATAGGATCATTCGCGCCGTCGCGAGCCTACACAACCCGTGAACGCGTACTGGCGATCTCGACGCGATTCGGGCTGACGGAAGCGGCCCAGAACCCGTCTTGCCATCGCCGCGCGCTTGTTGAACGCCTCGATCTCGAGGTCGACGTCGTCGGGCAGGTTCACCTTGTCGAGGGCCTGCGTGCTCGGGTCGTAGACCTCGACCTCCTCACCGGCCTTCCACGAGATGCCGTCGGTCGCGAGCTTCGTGACGATCCGCACGGGCGGCTCGTGGTCCACGAGCATGTCGTCGAGCACCGCGCGCCGGTACGAGTACTCGAACACCGGCGGCCCGAAGATCTCCTTCGTGTGGACCGCCGGCGTCGCCGTCAGGCCGACCTTGATGGCGTCGAAGTGCTCGAGGACGCGCCGGTACTGCGAGAGGTACTGCTCCTGCGATCGGAACTCGAGGTCGTCCTCGTGCGCCTCGCGGTCGAGCGAGTACCCGCGGTGGCACTCGTCGACGAGGATGCAGTCGTACTGGTCGACCGTGGGCGTGCGCCGCGGCGTTCCCGGCCTTGCGCAGCGAGTGGAAGAGATCGCCGACCTCCCGAGGCAGCGCCCCGCGGTCGCTCAGCCGCCGCAGTAGGTCTGCCTGCGCGTCGTCCAGCCCGACGTACACGCCGACGAACGCCGCCGCGCGCTTCGCGAGCTGCTCCCCGAGGAGGCGCAGCTTGAAGAGGGCGGTGGCAGGGTCGTCGGCGAAGTAGCGCTCCGCCGCGGCCCCGAGGGACTCGAGGAACGGGTCGTGGGCCGCGAGGAAGGCGAAGTTTGGCGAGGTCGCCGGGGGCACGAGGCGGAGGATAGGGCGAAGCGCGGGTCGGGGTGAGGTCTTGTACGATTCGGGCAGAGCGGACGGGAGATGGACGGGCACATGCGAAACACGGTCGCGGACAGGAATCGGCATCCTCCTCGGACCAGGGAGACGTGTGTCCGCGGCGAGACCTGACGGAGACGCACTCCTGCGCGCCGCGCGTCTCGCGACAGCCACCGACGTCAGGCCGTCGGGGAGGTCGACGTCCCACTCGCGTGGCGTCCGATCGCGAAGCGTGCGCCCACCGAAACCCTCGGCGCCGCTGGCGAGCCACCTCGGCCGTGGCTACCACTTCCCAATTGCCCGTTCCCGGAGGTTCCATGCACCGCAACGCAGCGACCATGCTCCCGCCCGCCGGCGCCCTCGCCGCGTCGCCGTCCGCCGCCGCGGAGCTCTTCGCGCGAGCGTCGGCGCTGCTGCCCACGATGGCGCGCGAGGCGGGCGGGCCGGGGTATCGCGTATTCTGGCTGGGCGACGGCGCGCTGCAGTGGGCCGACGTCCTCGGCGACGGCCACGGACACCTGGTGGTCGGGCGCCACTCCAGCGCCGACGTCGAGCTTCGCGGCGACGAGTCGATCGCGCTCCGCCACCTCGTGCTGCGCGCCGGCGCAGCCGCGAAGGGCGTGCCCGAGCTGCAGGTCCTCGACCTCCGCGCCAATCTGCCGGTGTTCGTCGACGCGAGCGACGAGCCGCAGCGGTCCTTCGTCGCCGAGGGCCCGATGCTCGCCCGGGTCGGCACGCACGCGATCTGCGCGCTCCCCGTCGCCACGTGCGCGCCGCCGAAGGTCCCGACGACGGAGCACGAAGCCTCCGCGCCGGCGTCGAGTCCGCCTGCCCGGCAGGACGCGGAGCGCCGGCGCCGCGTCGTGCGGGAGCCGCAGGCGAGCTACGTGGCCTCGGCGGCCGGGTCGCACACCACGTCGCTCCGGCCGGCACCGCCGACGACCGAGATCCACGAGCTGCAACCGTCGGCCGGACCGCCGTGGGTGCACCTCGTGGTCCGGTCCCCGAACGGCGACGTCGAGCACCAGCTCGACCGCGACGCCCTCCGAGGCCTCGTGCTCGTCGGCAGGTACGCCCGCTGCCAGGCCGGCCACGCGGGCCTGCTCCTCGGCGACGTCTCCCGCGTCCACGTGGGGCTGATCGCGCAGGGCGACGCCGTCGAGGTGATCGATCTCGCCTCTACCAATGGTATCTGGGTCGACCGGAGCCGCGTGCGCCGGGGGCTCATCGAGGACCGCGGCGAGGTCGCGCTCGGGCGGCGCGGGTGCCGGATCGAGGTGCGGGTCCTCACGGGCTGACGGGCGGCTGTTCGCGCAGCCTGGGCCGGTTCCCCCAGCCAGACCCTCGCCGAGAAGGTCTCGCGGATCCGGCGAGGCTCGCCGCCTGACCCCGCCCCGTCCATGTTGGCTGATCAGCGGTTCGAGCTCGCCGCGCTGCCTGGGTGCACCGGCAGGAATGCCGGTGCAGGGCACCCAAGAAGCCCTGCACAGCAGGGCTCGGATCGATCC
>CAIVJW010000037.1 GCA_903906315.1 uncultured delta proteobacterium
GCCCCGGGGGACACGATCGGTGCCCCGGGGGACACGCCGGGTGCCCCGGGGGACACGATCGGTGCCCCGGGGGACGCCTCGGCGCGCGCCCCACCGACGCCGACGGCCGCCGCGATCGCGATCCCGCCGAGGGCCGCGGCGACGGCCTGTCTCGACGGCGAGGGCGCGCGGGTCATCGGCGCCTTTCTATCAGGGCCGCCGCCCGCACGGTAGCGCGCGGGTGAGCCCGGCCTCGCTGGAAACCTGCCCGGCCGTGAGGCAGACTCCCCGCCATGACCGCCTGGATCCGCACCGCCGCCCTCCTCGTCGCTCCCCTCGCGGCGATCGCCTGCAGCAACGTCACCGAGCCCGCCCCCGGGGCGGCCGACCGCGCCGCCGTCGCGACGTCGAAGCCCGACGCGCCGAAGAAGGCCACCGCCACCCCGGTGAAGGCGGCCGACGCCGCGAAGAAGCAGTTCGGCGCGGCGATCACGGAGGCGACCGTCACGCCGCTCGCCGCGATCACGAGCGATCCCGGCAAGTTCGGCGGCAAGACGGTGCGCACGCAGGGCGTCGTGACGGCCGTGTGCAAGAGCATGGGCTGCTGGATGGAGATCGGCGACGAGAAGGGCCTCGCGCACATCCAGATGGCGGGCCACAGCTTCTTCGTCCCGCGCGACTCGAACGGGAAGCGCGCGGCCGTGCAGGGCAAGGTGCTGACCGAGGCCGCGCCGACGTGCGGCGACGGCTGCCGCGACGACGGCGCGAAGGCGGGCGCTGCCGCGAAGGTGGCGAAGATCGAGATCGAGGCGACCGGCGTCGAGCTGATCGACTGACGAGGGCCGCCCCGTCCGCCGCCTCGGGCGTCAGTCGTAGAAGATCGGGTCGCGCTTGCGCACGAACGCGGCGACGAGGATCTCGTCCTCGGCCGTGAGATCGGTGAAGCGCAGGCCCATGCCGGCGGGCGCCTCGCCGTCCTCGCGATAGGGGCGGATCCAGCAGACGACGCACGCGGCGCGGAGCGTGCGCCGCGCGGCCGGCAGCATGAGCTCGACCTCGATGGTGCGACCGATCGGCAACGGGACGTGCGTGGCGACGAAGATCCCGCCCTCGGAGACGTTCTCGCTGAACCCGTTGTAGAAGTTGTGGTCGCTCTCGACGGTGACCTCGACCTCCAGCGGCGCGCGATCGTGGGCTCGGCGACCGACGGCCGTCGAATCGGGAGGGGCGACGCTGGCGGTGGGTTCCATTACCCGCCCGAACGGCCGATTGCGCCGGCGCTTGAGGCGGGCCGCCCCGGACGTCCCGAACGACCGCGGTCGCGCGCGTCAGCGGCGGCGAAAGACGCGGATCTTCGCCGTCCGGAAGTAGATGGCGGAGACCTCGCTCCGCGTCGAGAGCACCCACGGGTTGAGCGATCCGTGGCCGTTCTTCGTGAAGACGACGTGCTCGACGACGTGCACCGCCGAGTGCAGCACGGCGCCGTCGGCGCTCGTGAAGAGCAGCACGTCGCCGAGCGCCGGCGATCGCGTCTCGACCTCGGCGTAGTCGGCGGCAATCGCGGCCCTCACGGCGCGCTCGTCGACGAGGCGGTCGTCGGGGCGGTCGGCCTGGAAGTTGAGCGACGACCAGTGGCAGTCGTAGGCCGGCTGGCCGGAGCCTCGCGCGTACGTGTAGAGCCGCTCCCGCGGCATGGGCGGCAGCAGGTGGGTCACGTCGATCGACGCGCCGCCGGGCACGCGCGCGAGCGATCCGATCAGCGCGCGCACGTCGGCGTCGCGCCGGCCCCCGCCCCAGTAGCCGACGAGGCCCTCGAGGTCGGACGAGGCGTCGAGGCGCAACCGCACCACGATCGCGGGCGTGCGACCGAGCGCGGCGAGCAGGCGCGCGCGATCCGCCAGGCTCGGGATCCGCGAGCAGAGCAGGGGCAGGTCGGCGAGGAAGACGAGGTCCCCGCGCGGGAACGAGAGCTCGTCCACCGCCTGGATCGTCGCCGGCGCGAGCCCCGCGTGGCGGGTCCACAGGTCGGCGTCGATCGCGCGCCGCCGGAAGATCGGGAACGAGGCGTCCGCCGGGGACGCGAGCACGGCCTCGTAGAGCCCCGACCGCTGCTGGCGCCCGAGCTTCGCGAGGAAGTCGAGCGACGGCGCCACGTCGCAGCCGCCCGGTCCGCAGCGCACGCCCTCGGCGAACGCGCGGCGGCCGGCGTCGTCGAGGCCCGCGGCGGCGACGGTGCGATCGACTCCGGCCGGAGACGCCTCGCGCCACGACGGCATCGCGGAGCAGACGTCGGCCGAGATGTCCCCGGTCGGCGGCTCGAGGCGCACGGAGAGCCGCTCGAGGTGGCCCCACCGAGGCTGGACCGCGTCGTGCGAGGCGGACCGCTGCGGCTCGGCCGGAGGCGTCGTGGCCAGCGCGCCGGATGCGACCGTCGGCGGCGGCGCGGCGGTCGGTGCCTCCTCGGCGCGCGCCTCCTGCCGGAGCATCATCGCCCACGGCGCGAGGGCGGACAGGAACAGCGCGACGGTCAGGACGGGAAACCGGCGGCCCCGCCCCGGGCCTCGCGGGGGCTCCCGGCTCACCCCGGCCCCCTGGTAGTTGGCTCCCCCGCGCTTTGGTAGTGGCGGAGGATGACGAGATCTCTACGCATGGTTCGTGCCGATCCGAGGTCAGAGGGGATGCGCCTCCTCGGACACGCCAGGCGTTGCGCAGGTGAAATCGCGTCGCGCGTTCCTGCGATCAAGGCGCCGTGCGCAGGATCACTTCGACTGCGCGACGCGCTCGCCGAGCGTGGTCGCGTTGCCGTCCGCGTCGACCGCGACGACGCGCAGCAGGTGCGGGCACGCGGACAGGCCCGCCGTGGGCACGTCCCCGTCGAAGCCGACGCCGGGGCAGCCGTCGTAGGCCGGGTACGCCGCGCACACGTCGGGGCGCGCCGCCGCGACGGGCAGGGTGGCGGCGAGCGCGCCGTCGACCTCGACGCGCACCGACGCGAGGTGCGCGGTGTCGAGCGCCCACCCCGCCACGTGGATCGGCGCGCCGGGCGCGAAGCCTGCGACCGCGCCGGCCGCGGGCGCGTCGACGACCCCGAAGGGCGGGCGCGAGGCGATCGCGTCGGCGATCACGGCCTTCACGGTCCCGAAGCTGCCGAGCGCGAGGTACGAGACGCCGCGCACGACCTTGCCCGCGCCGAGGCCGAAGGCGATCTCGGCGCGCACGTTGTGGAAGTACGGCGCCGTGTTGCCGTCCCCGCGCCAGCCTTGGAACTTCGTGAGGCCCTGGTCCATCGCGAGGCCGACGCCGTAGGTCGACGACGGATCCTGCCAGGTGACCCACGGCCCGGGCGAGCTGAAGTTGTCGTAGAAGAAGCCGTCATTGCCCGGTGTCGAGAGCGCGACGGGCGACCCGGCCGCGTCGAGGAGCCGGGGCAGATCGGGCCCGCCCTGGCCGTGCGCGACGTAGAGCGTGGGGAACTCCTGCCCGGTGATCGGGTGGTCGAGGTTCTCCTGGCTCGACACCTCCGTGGCCACCTCGAGCACGTGCGCGGAGACGAAGCGCAGATCCATCGTAAACGTGACGTCGACGGGCGTGCCCTTCGCCGCGCACGCGCTCTTCACGCAGCTCGGCTGGTTCCAGTCCGGGTTCCACTGCAGCGGCTGCACCACGAGCCGGAGCGCGTCGCCGGCCTGGCCGCTCGACAGCACGCTCGCGCCGTGACCGCACTCGTCGCCGCCCTGCACGGGGTCCCAGCCGAGGAACGTGATCGAGTTGCCGCACGACGCGTTCGACTGCGCGCAGCTCGCGTCGAACGCGCACGGCTGCCGCGATCGCGTCGGGTCGTAGAGCGCGACCTGAAGCTCGCGGCCCGTGTCGTTGGCGTCGAGCACGTTCGACGCGGGGTCGGCGCCGAGGCCGTAGAACACGAGCGTCCCGCCCCAGTCGAGGCGCGCGCCGACGCGGACGTAGCCGACGGGGAGGTTGCCGATCGCGGGGCTCTGCAGGAAGACGTCGGTGTGCGGGCCGTTCTGCGCCTGCACGAGGCCGCCGAAGCCGACGCCCGGCGCGCGCACGCTCCACGGGTCGACGTCCGGCGCGGCGACGACCGGCGCGCAGGCGCCGCCCCCGCCACCCGCGTTCGCGCCACCCGCGTTCGCGCCGCCCGCGTTCGCGCCGCCCGCGTTCGCGCCACCC
>CAIVJW010000038.1 GCA_903906315.1 uncultured delta proteobacterium
CGCCCGCGCCGCCCGCGCCCCCGGCGCCGCCCGCGCCGCCGCTGCCCCCGGTGCCGGTGGAGGTCGTGCCGGTCGTCGTCGGGGTCGTCGAGGTCGACGTCGTGGCGCCGCCCGCGCCGCCCGCGCCGCCCGCGCCGCCTTCGCCGCTCGTCCCGTTTCCGGTCCCGTTGCCTCCGGTGGGCGACGTGACGGCGTCGCTCGAGGCGCAGCCGGTACCGAGGCCGAGGAGCGCGATCGCGGCGAAGAGGCTCGATCCAAGAACAAGCGGGTGACGCATACCTTCCATTGTCGACGGCGGGGCGGGCCACTTACAAGACTGAACGCACCGCGCGCGATCTCGCGGCGCGCCTCTGATAGCGTGGAAGGTCTACGCTGGTCGCGATCGTCACCCGCCGGAGGGGCGGGGCGAAGCGCGCCGCGTCGAGGACGCCCATGCGCCGCACGCTCCCCACGACTCTGCTCCTCGGCGCCGCGATCGGGCTCGGCGTGGCCGGCCTCGGCGTCGCGTGCGCGCCCGGGAGCAACGCCGCGGTCGGCTCGAGCGCGGGAGGCGGCGGCCAGGGCGGGTCCGGCGGATCGACCGGGTCGACGACGGCGGGCTTCGATGACGGCGGGGGGTTCGCCGACGTGAGCACCGCCGACGCGCTGCCGAGCGCGGACGCGGCGTGCGCGGTGATCACCGAGCAGGCGCAGGCGATCCCGCTGAACCTGTACGTGATGCTCGACAAGTCGCAGTCGATGGCGGGCGACAAGTGGGAGGGCGCGAAGGCGGGCCTCGGCGCGTTCGTGGGCGACGCGACGTTCGACGGGGTGAAGGTCGCGCTGCGGTTCTTTCCCCGCGATCCGGACGACAAGCCCGGCTGCGATCAGACGCTCTACAAGCAGCCCACGGTGCCGTACGGCGAGCTGCCCGGCAACGCCAAGGCCATCACCGACGCGCTCGCGGCCGAGGCGCCGAACGGCTTCACCACGCCGACCTACGTCGCGCTCGGCGGTGCGATCCTCGAGAGCCTCGACGTGCAGGCGCAGCACCCGGGCGAGGCCGCGGCCGTGCTGCTCGTCACCGACGGCCTGCCCGACGGGCCCGCGCCGCTCTGCTCGGGCGTCGACCCCGAGGACCCGGCCGTCATCGCCGCCCTCGCCGCAACCGGCTTCTCGAAGGGCGTGCACACGTACGTCATCGGCCTCAAAGGGGTTACCAAGGGGTTCGCCGATCCGATCGCCAAGGCGGGCGGGTCGGAGGGCGCCATCCTGGTCGGCGACGTGAACGTCGCGGCCGAGTTCCAGAAGGCGCTGGCGAAGATCGGCAGTCAGGCGCTGCCGTGCGAGTACAAGATCCCGGCGGCAGTCGGCAAGGACGCGGAGATCTCGTTCGGCGACGTCAACGTGCTGTTCACGCCGGGCGTCGACGGCGGCGTCGGCGTGACCGAGCTCGTCGCGCAAGACCCGGACTGCGGCGGCAAGGGCTGGCGCTACGACGACCCTGCGAAGCCGACGCGCATCCTGCTCTGCCCCGCGTTCTGCAGCGCGCTGAAGGAGGACTTCGGCGCCGCGATCCAGATCCAGCTCGGCTGCGCGACCCTCGTCGCCAAGTAGCGATCGGCGACCTCGATCCGGGCGCGATCTGCCGGGCGATCAGCGCGGTGGCGCCATTTCCTTGAGGAGCAGGCCCCAGGCAATGGCGAGCGTCCCGTCGCGGCTCTTCGACGGGTCGGCGGGCACCTCGCGTCCCGGCAGCACCTGCGGATCGCCCGGGCTCGGCGCGGCGGCGGCGACGACGACCGAACGGCCGCGCGAGGCGACAGCTTCCCCCTCGTTCGGCAGGTGCCCGTCGAGATCGCGCTCGCGGACGACCGGGGCCTGCGCGGCGCCGGCGGCCGGCGGCGGCTCGACGGTCACGTCGGGGTGGATGCCCTCGGCCTGGATCGATCGACCGCTCGGCGTGTAGTAGCGCATCGTCGTGAGGCGTATCCCCGCGCCACCGGGCAGGTCGAAGATGGTCTGCACGAGCCCCTTGCCGAAGGTCGGCGCGCCGACGAGCTTCGCGCGGTGGTTGTCCTGCAGCGCGCCGGCGAGCAGCTCGGCCGCGCTCGCGGAGTACTCGTTCACGAGGACGACGACCGGCATCGCGACGAACGCCCCGCCCGCGTGAGCGCGCACCTCCTCGACGACCTTGCCGCGGTGCCGGGTCGAGTCGATGACGCCGCCGTCGAGCAGCTCGTCGGCCACGGCCTCGGCCTCGTCGACGAGGCCGCCCGGGTCGTTGCGCAGGTCGAGCAGGAGCCCCGCGATCGGCGGCTTGCCGGGCTCGCGAAGCGCGGCGGCGGCGCGCAGGAGCTCGTCGTGCGTGCCGGCCTGAAACTGCTTGATTCGCACGTAGCCGACGTCGTGATCGAGGCGCTTCGAGTCGACGCTCTTGACGCGGATCTCCTCGCGGACGAGCTCGAGCGCGATCGGCTCGGCGACGCCGGGCCTGCGGAGGGTGATCCGCACGCGCGACCCCTTCGGGCCGCGCAGCACGGTGACCACCTTGTCGAGGCGGTCGCCGCGCAGGGCGCGTCCGTCGACCGAGATCACCTGATCGCCGGGGCGAATCCCCGCCTTCTCGGCGGGCGATCCCTCCATCGGCGCGACCACGGTGAGCAGGTCGTTCTTGAAGTCGACCTCGACGCCGATGCCGCCGAAGTGCCCCTCGGTGTCGCTCTGGAACGCCGCGAACTCGGCCGGCGTCATGTAGGACGAGTGCGGATCGAGCTCCGCGACCATGCCCTTGATGGCGCCCTCGACGAGCTTGTTCCTCGACGTCGGGTCGACGTACTCGTTCTCGGTCAGCGCGAGCACGCGCGCGAGCTGGTCGATCAGCGCGTAGGGGCTGGAGGCCTCGGTCGTCGCGTGGGCGAGGTGCGAGGTGACGGCGCCGCCGGCGAAGGCGGCGAGCACGAGCGCGGCCGTCCGCAGGGCCCCGGTTCGAGGACGCATGCCCGGACCATAGCAGGCGCGGGGCGTCCGCCCCGGGCAGGGCGGGCGGTCAGCCGAACGGCCAGGGCAGCTTCTTCGCGGGCGGCGCCTGGGCGCCCGCCATCGCGCCGGCCTGGCGGCACGCGCAGCGATCCGCCTTGGGCACACGCCCGAGCACCTGCTCGACGTGCGCGCCGCAGCCCCGCCAATCCGCCTTCCCACACGTGGGGCACTTCACCATCTGACACATCGTGAGCTCTCCTCGGCGGTCTCCGGCCCGACCCCGCACCTCGCGGGGAGCCGGACGAAGAGAGCCCCGCCTCACACAAAGGATTCGCCCTCGCGCCAAGCGCCCGATCGCCGACGATGCCTCCCAAGGATCCCCGTGGGTCGTTTGTCCAAACCGGGGTGTTCAGGTATCGTCGCGCGCTCGAACGTGGGCCTCGGGCCAGCCTCTGCCGCATCGGCTTCGAGCCGCGCGGAGGGGTCGGCCGGCGCGCTCGCGCGAGGCGGGGCCCCGCGTGGCCACGAACCCTCCCTGGATGGGGCGGCGCGCGGCCCCGGACCCCGGCCGAGCTCCCCCTCCCCGACACCACGAGCCGTAGAGGATGCCCAAACCCACTGACCGCGAGCTCGTCGAGGCGGCGAAGGGCGGCGACGCCGAGGCGTTCGGCGTCCTGGTGCGGCGCTACCAGCGGCGCATCTTCCGGCTCGCAGTCCACATGGTGCGCAACGGCGCGGAGGCCGAGGACGTGACGCAGGAGACGTTCGTCCGAGCCTACCAGGCGCTCGACCGCTTCGACGGCCGCAGCGAGCCATTCACGTGGATCTACCGGATCGCCGTGAACCTCTCGCTCAACACCCTCCGCGCGCGCCGCCCGACGAGGGACAGCGCGCCGGCCGACGATCCGCGGGTCGAGGCGCTCCTGACGGAGCTGCACCGCACCTCGCGTGACGACCCGGCGGAGGCGTCGCAGCAGAAGCAGCTGGTCGCCGCCCTCTGCGACGGCATCGACGCGCTGTCGGAGACGCTGCGGACGACGCTCGTGCTCGTGTGCATCGACGGCGTCGCCCACGACGAGGCGTCGCGCGTGCTCGGTTGCCCGGAGGGGACCGTCGCGTGGCGCGTGCACGAGGCGAGGCGCAAGCTCCGCGAGTACCTCGCGGGGCGCGGCTTCGGGGGGGAATCGTGATGAATCGCGAGCTGGATGTGGACGCGCTGCTCGCGCGGTGGCCCGCGCCGGGGCGCGACGACGACGCCTGGGACGGGCGAGCGGACGAGATCCTCGCCGCCGCGATCGCCGCCGGTCGGGCCGGCGGCGACGTCGCGGCGCTGATCGCGGCGCCCGCCCTCGAGGCGGAAGGCGGCGAGCCGACCGCGGTGGTCGTCGCGAAGAGCGGGGAACGGATGGGCGGGTCAGGAGAAAGCAAGATGGCTGAGGAGCACGGGTCGAAGGCGAGCGAGGACAAGGGCGGCGCGGACGAGGTCAAGGGGTCCGACACGACCACCTCGGGGGCGCCTCCGGCGTCGACGGCGAGCTCCGCGCCGAAGCGGCCCTCACTGCGCGAGATGGCGGCGCGGGCGAGCCAGGCCGGCGGGCGCGCGAGCATCCCCGGAGCGGCGCCCTCGGTGAAGCTTTCCTCGCGGGCGAGCTCGCCGGGCATCGCGACGCCCGCTCCGATGGCCTCGCGGCCGGCGCCGAAGCCCGAAAAGAGCGACGACGACTCGGGGATGGTAAACCTCGCGATCGTGGCCGAGCCCGCCAAGGCGCCGGAGCCCCAGGAGAAGCCGGCGGCGGCCGCGGTGCCTCCGGCCGCGAAGAGCGAGCCGGGCACGGAGCCCGCGAAGGCCGCGCCCGGCGCGAAGCCGGTTGCCGCGAAGGCCGCGCCCGCGCCCGAGGCGAAGAGCTCGAACGGCGCGTTCGCCGGGGTCGCGATCGCCGTCCTCGGCCTCGCGGCCGCGTTCTTCATCGTGCAGCGCGGCAAGGAGGCGCCGCCCCCGGTGGTGGCTCACGGAGCCGGCATGGAGACCGCTCCCGTGCAGGCCGTCGCGGCCTCCCCGCACGCCGCCGAGCCCGCGGCGACGGTCGCGGCGGCGAGCCCCCCGGCCGGGACGGCCGCGGCCGAGACGAGCTCCGCGCCGAAGGTCGCGACGGGCCCGCTGCCGAGCGGCGCGGCCGCCGCAGGCAAGGGCGCGGCGAGCGGCGTCGCGGCGGCCACGCCCGCTTCGCCGGCCGGTGCCGCGCCGGCCCTCCCGCCGGCGGGCAGCGCGAAGCCGGGCGACCTGGCCGGCGCGATGGCGCAGGCCGTCGGCGGCGGGCAAGCCGCGAAGAGCGAGGGCGGCGGGCAGACCCCGGAGCCTGCCGCCGGCAACAAGAACCAGAACATCCCCGAGCAGCCGTCGCAGGGCAAGGTGCAGGCGGCGGTCGGGTCGGTGATGGGCGGCGCGAAGGGCTGCGTCGCGGGCGCCGACGACGTGTCGCGCGCGAACATCACGTTCGGCTCCAGCGGCTCGGTGACGAGCGTGAGCGTGACGGGCTGGGCGGCCGGTCACGGCCAGACGAGCTGCGTCAAGAGCGCGCTCTCCGGCGCGAGCGTCGGCGCGTTCGCCAAGCCGTCCTACACGGTCGGCGTGACGATCCGGCCGTAGCCCCGCCGGACCGACGGCAGAGCGGCCCGCGACGCCCTGACAGGCCCGCGGGCCGTGATCGTTTCGGCGGCGCGACGCCCGTGGCTGCCCCCTACGCCTCCGGCCACCACGGCACGAGGCGCGACACGCGGCGCCGATAGTCGGCGTACGCGGGGTACTTTCGCGCGGTGAGGCTCTCGGTGAAGCTCGCCGAGCCGTGGAACAGCAGCGTGAGCAGCAGCGCTCCGATCGCGGCCGGCCCGACCAGCGGCGCGCCGGCGGCCACCGCGAGCAGCGCGAACACCCACCACTGCGAGATCTCGCAGAAGAAGTTCGGGTGCCGCGAGTACCGAAAGAGGCCCGTCGAAAGGAACCCCTCGGGCTCCGGCTCGCCGCGCGCGGCGCGCGCCGCCTTGGCCCGGTGGAAGCGCCACTGTTGCTGGTCGGCGACCGTCTCGCCGGCGAGCAGGGCGAGGAACAGGACCGCGAGGGCGCCGTCGACCGGGCCGATCGGCGCGCCGCCACGCTCGGCCGCAACCCACGCCGGGAGCGTGAACAGAAAGATCAGCGCGTGCTGGTAGCCCGCGATGAAGAGCAGGTTGAAGACCTGGTAGGCCCACGGCGGCATGCGTCGCCGGAGCTCGGCCCAGCGGTAGTCCTCGCCCCCCTTCGCGTAGCCGCCCTTGCGCGCGTAGTTGAAGGTCAACCGCGCCCCCCAGGCCGTCGCGAGCGCGGCCATCAGGACGACGCGACCCGGAAAGCCGCTCTGCCACGCGAAGATCCACGCGTAGACGGGGGGCATCACCGACCAGAGGCGGTCGACCCACGAGTACTCGCGCGTGACGACCGACAGGACCCAGCAGAGCGCGGCGGCGACGGCGCACACCTCGATCGGCAGCACGAGCAGAGGCGGCAGCATCGCGCGCAAAGCTGGTCGAGGCCGCGCGCTTTGCAAGCGCCGAGCACGCGCGCAGGCCGGAGGCGTCGGACGCGCCGGGCGGGCTCCCCGGGCGATCCGGCGAAATTCCCGCTGAAATCGCCGGATCGGACCGCCGGGCACGCGCTGATCGCCTGTTTAGCCCCGCCTTTGCGCCGAGAGATGGTTGACATGCGCGACTTCGCAGATAGACTTCCGCACCCCATGGTTTCCGCAACGCAGCAGACGCAACGAATTCGTCGGCGCAAGGCGCGCAGCGCCGGCACGGTCCGCAAGCGCGAGGGTCGCGCGCACGGCACCCCGGCTTTCCCGGTGCACCCCGCCGGCTACGACACGACCGCGGCCGACGCCAAGCCCGTCGCCGTGAAGAAGTAGCAGGAGTCTCTCATGGCCAATCATGCATCCGCCGAGAAGCGTAACCGCCAGCGTCTGAACAGGACCGCGCGGAACCGCTCCACCAAGTCGGCGCTCCGGACCGAGCTCAAGTCGGCGCGCGGCGTCATCACCGCCACGCCGGCCACGGCGCAGACGGCCGTCGTCGGGGCGCAGAGCGCGCTCGATCGCGCCGCCTCGAAGGGCACCATCCCGACCCGCCGCGCGAATCGCCTCAAGGGGCGTATCGCCGCCGCGCTCGCTCGCGCGCTCAGGCCGGCCTGACCGCGCTCTCCGCCCCGATTCGTTCGGGGTGGAGACCTACGACGAGGTTCGCCGCCCCGCGAAAGCGGGTGCGGCATTTCTCGTTTTGTTCGCGCGTGACCGGGGCGAGCTAGGCGCGCTGCTTCCGGCGCGGCGCCTCCGTCAACCAGCGGTCGACCCGCACGCCGCGCAGATCCTTGCGGTCCATCGCGGCGAGGATGCGCGGCAGCGCCTGGAGCGTCGCGGGCACGTGCGTGTCGCGCTCGGCCGCGTCGTGCAAGAGCACGATCGCGCCGTCCGAGAGGCCTCGCACGACGCGCGCGACGACGCGGTCGGGCCTGGACCGCGCGAGGCCGTCGACGCCGCGCGCGGACCAGCCGATGACCTCGAGATCGAGCTCCTCGACGGCGCGCGCGATGCGCAGGCTCGTGTGCCCGACCGGCGGCCGAAAGAGCCACGGGCGCTCGCCGGTGATGGCCTCGATCGCGGCGACGGCGCGGCGCAGATCGTCGCGCACGAACCGGAGCGATCGGAGCGAAAACAGGCGGTCGTGCGCGTACGAGTGGACGCCGACCGCGTGGCCGCGGCGGACGATCTCCCGCACGACCTCGGGGTGCGCCTCGGCCTTGTGGCCGATGACGAAGAACGTCGCCTTGGCGCCGGCTCGGTCGAGCAGATCGAGCACGCGCGGCGTGTGCTCGGGGTGCGGGCCGTCGTCGAACGTGAGCGCGACGCCGCGCGCCCGGCGCGGGCCGCGCACGACGACGTCGACGAACATGGCGAGGCGCAGCACGAGGTGGCCGAGCGTGACCCACGCGACGTAGCCCGTGAGCGCGGCCGCCGAGAGCCACAGCGGCAGCGGCCCGAGGATCAGGCTGCGCGCGACGAGCGCGATGGCGCCGGCCGTCGCGAGGTAGAAGAGCCCGCGAGCGAGGGGCACGAGCGGCCCTACTTGCGGGCGCGCGGCTTCTCGGCCTCGGCGTCGAGATCCTCGCCGAGATCGTCACCGCCAGCGGGGGCGGCGATGCGCTTGCCGGGCGGGGCCGCCGCGACGCGCTTCGGCCCCGCGCCCGATTCGCCGCCGGGCGTGTTGTCGACGTCGTAGAAGCCGCCGAGGAGCGCGGCGATGGCCGCGAGCGAGGTGATCGCGAGGCCGCCGAGCGTGCCGTTCGACGTCGCGAGCTCGCCGAGCGAGCCGTTCGCGCCGCCGAGCTCGCCGAGCGAAAACGGAAGCGGCAGCGTGAGCCACGTGCGCGCCGCCCACATCAGGCCCGCGCCGAGGAGGGCGCCGACGAAGGCCTTCATCCCGGCCTCGATCTTGGCGTCCTTGGCCCAGATCGGCTTGCCCGCGATGAGCCCCACGACGACGCCCGTGAGCGCGGCCGCGAGGTACGCGACGATGGCGCCGGGCGCGGCGAAGCCGAGCTTGGCGAGGCCGAAGCCGACGAGGGCCCCGACGACGAGGCCCTTGATGATTCCAGCGAGCAGCCGCACGGGGAGCACGCTCCATCCTTGGCACGGGCGCGCGCCTCGTTCAACATGCGTGCACCGCGTCGCCCGCAACGGCGCTCTGCGTCGTGGCCGGCCTGCCGCGCGTGACCTCGTCGAGGCGCGCGCGGACGGCGAGGCGACGGCCGGCGCGGGGCCCGACCCTCCGCCGTGCTGTTCAACACCCTCGAGTACGCAGCCTTCTTCGCCGCGGCCTTCACGATCTCGTGGGGCCTCGCGCGCCTGCGGAGCCCCTGGCTGCGCGTCGTGTTCCTGCTGTGCGCGAGCTACGGCTTCTACGCGGCGTGGAACTGGCGCTACCTGCCGCTCATCTTCGCGTCCTCGACGGTGGACTTCTTCCTCGCGCGCTGGATCGCGCGCGAGACGGACGCGCGCCGTCGCAAGGCCGCGCTCGTCGTGACGGTGGTCTTGAACCTCTCGTTCCTGGGGTTCTTCAAGTACTGGAACTTCACGGTCGAGAACGTGCGCCTCCTCGAGGCGTGGGTCACGGGCGCCGCGCCCGTCGCGCCGAGCGACGCGCTGCGCGTGCTCCTGCCGCCGGTCGGCATCTCGTTCTTCACGTTCGAATCGATGAGCTACGTCATCGACGTCTACCGCGGCGACCTCGCGCCCCACGCGAGCTACCTGCGCTACCTGCTCTTCGTCTCGTTCTTCCCGCACCTGGTCGCGGGGCCCATCGTGCGCCCGCGCGACCTGCTCCCGCAGCTCGAGCGCCCGCCGGTGCTGACGCGCGAGGTCGCCGGCGAGGCGATGTTCCTCATCGCGATCGGGCTGATGAAGAAGATCGTGATCAGCGATCAGCTCGCGCTAAACCTCGTCGACCGCGTCTTCGAGCGGCCGTCGAGCTTCTCCGCGATCGAGACGCTGGCCGGGGTCTATGGCTACGCGGTGCAGATCTACTGCGATTTCTCGGGCTACACCGACATCGCGATCGGATCGGCGCTGCTGCTCGGCGTGCGGTTCCCCAAGAACTTCGACCAGCCGTACCAGGCGACCAACATGGCCGACTTCTGGCACCGCTGGCACATCTCGCTGTCGACGTGGCTGCGCGACTACCTCTACATCCCGCTCGGCGGCAGCCGCGGGAAGGGGTGGCTCACCTACCGCAACCTGATGCTCACGATGCTCCTCGGCGGGCTGTGGCACGGGGCGAGCTGGACGTTCGTGTTCTGGGGCTTCTTGCAGGGGCTGGGGCTCGGGGTGACGCGCGCGTGGCAGCGCTGGCGCAAGGACCGGCGCGGCGGCGCGCCGGCACCCGCGTCGTTCGCGCACGACGTCGTCGCGAGCGTGCTCACCTTCCACTACGTGTGCCTGTGCTGGATCTTCTTCCGCTCGCCGACCTTCGGGCAAGCGCTGGCGGTGATGCGCCAGATCGCGACGCTCACGACGTTCCACCCGAACCTGCCGACGGTCGTGCTCGCCGTGCTCGGGCTCGGGGTCGCGGCGCTGCTCGTGCCGCGCAAGGCGCACGACGTCGCGCTCCGCCGGTTCGCCGCGCTGCCCGCGGTCGCGCAGGGCGTGCTCTTGTTCGTGGTGGCGATCGTGCTGCACGAGGCCGCGAGCGTGGCGGCCGTGCCGTTCGTCTACTTCCAGTTCTGAGGCGCGATCCGCGGGGATGGTGTGCGCGTCGGCCGGTCACGCGCCAGCTCGACGGCCGGCGCGGCCTCACCGGGCAGGCGGTCGGAGGCAGCTCTCGTGGGGCGATCGGAGGGGCGGCCGGTCGCCGGAGGTCGGGCCTCGCACCCCGGCGCGCGAGCCCCGGGTCGCGCTCCGGTCGCGGTGGTCGTTCGCGCCGACCTGGCCGATCGAGCGCCCGCGCTCCGCTTGGCCCGCCGCGAGGGGGCATGCTAGCCGGAGGGTCGAGCGACCGGAGCGAACACCCCGACCCATGAAGCGGCGCGACTTCCTGCGATGGATCGGCCTCGGCGCCCTCGGCGCCGCGTCCGCTGGCGCCCTGTCGGCGAGCCGCGAGGCGTTCGCGGCGCCGCCGCGCAAGAAGGTGCGCGAGATCCAGACCGGCGACCTCGGGACGACGCTCCTGCTCGACCTCGACGCGGCGCCGTTTCCGAGCCCGGGCGCGCCGTACGAGGACGCGACGGTGCTCGTGTTCGTGCCGGCGCATTACCGGGCGCCCGCGGACGGCGCGATCGACCTGGTCGTCCACTTCCACGGCCACAACAGCACCACCGAGGCGACGGTCAAGGCGCACGCGCTCCGCGAGCAGCTCTTCGAGAGCAAGCAGAACGCGCTGCTCGTCGCGCCGCAGGGGCCGGTGAACGCCACCGACGGCGCGGGCGGCAAGCTCGAAAAGCCGGGCGGGCTCGCGCGCCTCTGCGCCGAGGTCGCCCTGGTGCTCAAGACGCCCGCCGTCCGCGAGGCGATCGGGCCGTCGGCGGTCGGGAAGAAGCAGAAGGCGAAGCCCGGGATGGTGTGCCTCTCGGCGCACTCGGGCGGCTACCGCGTCGCCGCGAGCTGCCTGCGCGACGGGGGCCTCGACGTGAGCGAGGTGTACCTGTTCGACGCGCTCTACGGCGAGATCGACGCGTACCGCGACTGGGTCGTCGCCGGCGGCGGCAAGCGCCGGCACAAGCTCGTGTCGCACTACGTCGGTGGGAAGGTCCGCGAGCGGAACCTCGAGCTGCTCGCCGAGCTCGAGCGGCGCGGCGTGCGCTGCGACCACGAGACGCGGCCCGGCCAGCTGACGCGCGCCGAGCTCGCGAAGGGGCGCGCGGTCTTCCTCGCGACGGCGCTCACGCACACCGGCATCACGCACGAGCTCAACGCGCTGCGCGACTGCCTGTTCGCGTCCGGGCTGCGACGCAACCTCGGGACGGACTGGTTCGAGAAGAAGGACGAGCCGCGGCCTCTCGACGCGCGGGCGCCGGCAGCCGAGCCGCCTTCGTGACGGCGGGACCGGGCGCCTCGGCAGGACGCCGCGCGGCCTGGATGACGGCCCTGTTCGCGCTCGTGATCGTGGGGGCCTACGCGGGATCGATCCGGGGCGGGTTCCTGAACTACGACGATCCGTGGCTCATCCGGGACAACCCGGTGCTCGCGCGCGCGGATCGCGGCGCGCTGAAGACGATCTGGCTCGACCTCTCGGAGGACGGGCGGATGTCGCTCGGCGCCGAGTATCTGCCGGTGCGCGACACCGTCGAGTGGGTCGAGGCGCGGGTCCACGGGCTCGATCCGCACGCGATGCGCGCGCTGAACCTGGCGATCTACGTGGCCGGGGCGCTGCTCCTCCGCGCGTGGCTGATCGGCGCGATCGGGGCGGGGGTCGCGGCCGAGGTCGCAGCGTGGGCGTTCGCGCTGCACCCGGCGCACGCGGAGTCGGTCGCGTGGCTCGCGGGGCGCAAGGACGTGCTGGCGCTCCTCCTCGTCGGCGCGGCGCTCGTCGCGTACGCGCGCGAGGAGCGCCGGTGGCGCCTGATCGCGCCGGCCCTGATCGCGCTCGCGTGCCTCTCGAAGGGCGTGGCGGTGGCGGCGCCGCTGATCTTGCCGATGCACGATCTGCTGCGTAAGCGGCGCGTCGACTGGCCGGTGGTCGCGGCATCGATCACCTTCGCGATCGGGGTGACGGCGGTGCACGTGCACGTCGGCCACACGGTCCACATGACGACCGCGCCGCTCGGTGGGTCGCGGATCGCGGCGGCGGCGACCATGGGGCCGGTGTTCGCGCGCTACCTCGCCCACGCGGCGTGGCCCGCGAATCTGAGCATCATCCAGGAGGTGCGCGCGCGCGAGGCGACCGACCTGCTGGCCTGGCTCGCGTACGCGCCGCTCCTCGCGTGGGCGGTCGTCGCCGCGCGCCTCTGGCGACGGGACCGACGCCCCGCGATCGCGCTCGGGCTGTTCCTCGTGCCGATGGCGCCGACGAGCCAGGTGATCGTGTCCCTCCAGAACGTGATGGCGGATCGGTACCTGCTCCTGCCGCTCCTCGGGCCGGCCCTCGCCGCCGGCGTGCTCGCCGATCGCCTCGTCGCGTGGGATCGACGCGCGATCGCCGCCCCAGCCCTCGGCCTCGCGGCGCTCTTCGCGGTGACGGTCGCGCGGGCCGAAGCGTTCGCCGACAGCGCGCGCGTGTTCGGCGACGCGACGGAGAAGACGCTGACGCTCGCGGCGCCGCCCTTCCAGCTCGGCGCGGCGCTCGAGGAGCGCGGCGACCTCGCCGGCGCCGAGGCCGCGTACCGCGAGGCGATCGCGCGCGACCCACGCACCGAGCCCGCCCGGCGCGCGGCGAACAAGCTCGCCGATCTGTGCCTGCGGCAGGGGCGCACCGCCGAGGCGATGGCCATCCTCGCCACCGCGGTCGATCGCTTCCCCGACGATCCGAAGGTGCTCGGCAACCTGGCCGAGATCACCGCGCGCCACGGCCGTCGCGAGGTCGCGCTGCAGCTGTTCCAGCTCCTGATGGCGCGCTTCCCCGGCTACGAGGTCGGTCGCCGCAACTTCGAGCGCCACTTCGGCGACGCGGCGCCGCAGCGCGCGCCGGCGCCGTGATCGGGCGGCTCGGCCGGTGACCTCGCCGACGGGAGGTGTGCTATCCCGGTCCGCATGCGCTTCGACTCACGTCGCCGCGGAGGTTCCGCACGCGATCTGCCCCTTCGGGCCGGGGGGGCCGTCTCCGCCGGGCTGCTGATCGCCGCCGTCGGGATCGGCGCGTGCGGCTCCAGCACGACCGTCGAGGGAGCCACCACCACCGGGTCGACCACGAGCAGCGCGTCGACGACGACGACCGGGTCGACCACGAGCACCACGACCGGCGCGCCCGTCGCGTGCGGCCCGACGCTCACGTGCAAGGACGGCGAGGCGTGCGTCGCCGACGAGAAGGCTCCGGCGTGCGGGACCGCGCCGGAGGACGGCGGCACCTGCCCGGACGGCACCGCGCTGAGCGAGTGCGCGAGCGGCGTCGGTGTGTTTCCGTGCTGCTGCGCACCGACCCCCGCGCCCGACCACCGCTGCGTGCCCGCCCCCGAGTGCGGCCCGGAGCCCTCCTGCCAGTGCGCCGACGCGCGGTGCCCCGGGGACATGACGTGCGAAAGGCGCATCGGCGACCCGACCACGTTGCACTGCGTCGAGCCGCCGATGGCCTGAACGAAGGCCGATTGCGACGGTCCCGGCGTCCCCCTCCCCCGCGTCCGATCGCTTCGCGCGCCCGGCGACACGCTCCCCGCCCGGACGGCACGCCCCGCGCCCGCGAGTCGGCTAGGCTCTTGCCGTGACCCCTCCCCGCCTCCGCGTGCAGTTCATTCACGGCCTCGAGGGCAGCCCGCAGGGCGCCAAGGCGCGCTTCCTCGCCGGTCCCTTCGACGTGATCGCGCCCGCGATGGACACGTCCGACTTCGCCGGGGCGATCGAGGCGCAGGCCCGCGCGCTCGCCGAGCGGCAGCCGGACGTCGTGGTCGGGTCGTCCTTCGGCGGCGCGATCGCGGTCGAGCTCATCGACCGCGGCCTCTGGCGGGGGCCGACGCTCCTGCTCGCGCAGGCGGCGCTGAAGCTCGGCCAGGCGCGCCGGATCGCTCCGGGCGTGCCCGTGCTGCTGGTCCACGGCCTGCGCGACGACGTGGTGCCGATCGAGGACAGCCGCGCGCTCGCGGCGACGGGCACGCCGTCGCTCGTGCGGCTCGTCGAGGTCGACGACGATCACCGCCTGCAGACGCTCGTCGACTCGGGGCGGCTTTCCGACCTCGTGCGGACCGTGGCCGCGCTCGGGCGGCACGAGGACGCGCGGCCGGCCGCCGCGGCGCCGTGGTCGCAGGACCTCTACCAGCGCGCGCTCGCGTTCGCCGCCCGCGCGCACGGCGACCAGAAGGTCCCGGGATCCACGATGCCGTACGTCGTGCACGTCGCCCTGGTGGCGATGGAGGTGCTGGCGGCCGCGCGGGTCGACCCGTTCGACGCCGACCTCGCGATCGCCTGCGCGCTCCTGCACGACACGCTCGAGGACACGCAGGTGGAGGCCGCCGCCATCGACCGCGAGTTCGGCCCGCGCGTGCTCGCCGGCGTCCGGGCGCTGACCAAGGACGAGGCGAGGCCCAAGCCGCAGCGCATGGCCGACTCCCTCGCGCGCATCGCCCGCGAGCCGCGCGAGGTCGGCGCGGTCAAGCTCGCCGATCGCATCACCAACCTGCAGGAGCCGCCCCGCGACTGGACCCCGGCCAAGCGGGCCGCGTACCGCGAGGAGGCCCGCGCGATCCTCGCCGCGGTCGGCGGCGCGTCGGCGCCCCTCGCCGCGCGCCTCGCGGCGAAGATCGAGGCGTACGGCGCGTTCGTCGACGACGGTCCGCTCGAGCCCTCGCCCTAGGCATGCGGGCCGGGGGGCACGCGATCACCCGCCGCCGGAGTCGCCTCCGGTCGGTCCGTCGCCGCCTCGCGGCGCTGGCGCTGCTCGCGCCGTCGCTCGTCCTCCTCGCCGCGGACCTCGCGAGGCGCCCGCGGCAGATCGCCGGCTTCGACGCCCCGCACGCGCTCGGCTACCTCGGGTCGCTTCTCGGATCCGCGCTGATCTGGGCGGTGATCCTCGCGGCCTCGTCGCGGCGGCGCGGCCTCCTGCGCTGGGTCTTCGGCGCGATCTTCGTCGCGACGTTCACGCTCGTGCTCGGCGTGCAGGGCGCATTTCACCAGCTCTACAACACGTACCTGTCGATGGACAGCGTGCTCACGTCCGACTCGTTCGCGTGGGCGATGATGGGCACTCTGCCGCTCGGCCGCGCGTTCGTCTGGGCGCACCTCGGGACCGCGATCGCGGTCGCGGCGGGCGTGCTCGCCTTCGCCCAGAAGGTCGTGCGGCCCGGGCGCGCCGCGCGGATCCTGGCGCCGATCCTCGTACCCGCCGTCGCCTACGGCGCGGCGACCACGCCGGTGAGCTTCCGCGCCGTGCAGTCGACGAGCGCCGATCTCATCTACTTCCACGGCCTCGCCACGCTCGGGCGCGAGCTCACGGGGCTCGACTCCATCTCGGCGTTCACGCGCCCGCAGCGCCACGTCGGCGAGCCGGTGCCGAAGGTCGAGGCGCGCCCGGCCCGGCCGCGCAACGTCGTCTTCATCCTGCAAGAGAGCCTGCGCGCCGACGTCACGTGCTCGGCGTACGACCCGGCGTGCGACCTGCCCGCGCGCGCCGTGAACCCGCTCCTGCCCGGCCGGATGCCCTTCCTCCAGATGCGATCGAACGCAGGCGTCACGGCCGTCTCCGTCGCGGTGCTCTGGTCGGGCGTCACGCCGACCGCGCCGCGCGAGACGCTGCTGACCGCGCCGCTCCTCTGGGAGTACGCGCGCGCGGCCGGCTACGACACGGGCTACTTCACGAACCAGGACCTCACGTCGTACGGATCGCGCCTGTTCGTGCAGGACGCGGGCATCGCGCACCGGACCTCGGGCACCGAGCTCGACCCGACGATGCCCGAGCACACGGGCCCGCGCGACCTGCGGCTCGCCGATCATGTCCTCGCGCGTTGGGGTGAGCTGCGCGAGCCGTTCTTCGTCGTCGTGCAGCTCTGCAACGTGCACAGCCCCTACCTCATCGACGAGGACGACGCGCCGTATCAGCCCCAGGCCGCCCACTACGACGCCGCGCACGGCGCGCTCATGCGCAACCGCTATCGCAACGCGGCGTACGCCTCCGACAAGGCCGTCGCGCGCCTCGTCGCGGGCCTGCGGGCCACCGAGTCGGGGCGCCGCAGCGTGATCCTCTTCACGTCGGATCACGGCGAGATGTTCCACGACGATCCCGGCGGCTACTACGGCCACTCGTGGACGGTGCGCGACGAGGAGGTGCACGTGCCCGGGTGGATCGACGCGCCCGCGGGCACCGTCACCGAGGCCGAGGCGCAGAGCCTGCGGGCCGCGCGCGAGGAGCTCGTCTATCACCTCGACGTCGCGCCCACGGTCCTCGACCTGCTCGGCCTGTGGGACGCGCCGGCGATCGCGCCCCAGCGCGGCCGCATGGTAGGCCACCCGCTCACGCGCCCCGGTCGCACGACGGACGCCGTGCCGATGACGAGCCAGACGTGGATCTGGGACGCCTGGGAGCCGAATTTCGGCATGATGCACGGCACGAAGAAGGTGTTCGCGCAGAAGCGCGACGACGCCTTCCACTGCTTCGACCTCGCCGCCGATCCGGGCGAGGAACGCGACCTCGGCGAGGAGGGCTGCCCGGACCTCGTCGCCGCCGCGCGCCGCGAGTACGGCGGCCTGCCGAGCGAGGTGCCGGCGGGGCGGTTCCGCTGACGGAGGCGCCGGCTACCTCGCCGCGCGATCGACGTCGCGCAGGTGAGAGGCGAGCTTGGCGCGCCAGGGATCCGGCAGCGACGGCGCGGCGACGAGGCGGGCGAGGATCGCCGCGAGCGCGTCGGTCTCGCCGGCGGCGTCGAAGATCGCGGCCTCGACGATCAGCGCCCTGCGGCCGTCGATCGTGCCGGCGTCGAGGCCCTTCGGGTCGCGGAAGTAGAGCGCGTGCCCCCACGCGAGCCGGCCTCCGCCCGCGCGGAACTCGGCGCTGACGCCGTCGAAGACCGCGACGTCGGATCGGTGGAGCGCCTCCGAGTGGCGCTCCGAGTAGTGTACGAGGTTCGACAGCCGCCAGAGCGCGAAGCCGCGCGTTCGCAGGTACGCGTCGACGTCGCCGAAGAGCGGCTGGCCCTCGTAGAGCGGGAAGAACTCGACCTCGATCTCGAGCGCGAGGCACCCGTCGAGGAGCGCGCCGGCGCCGCGCAGGATGTCGAGCTCCGTGCCCTGCGTGTCGAGCTTGATGAACGAGACGTCGCCCTGGCCCGTCTCCTTCGCCCAGGTGTCGAGGCGTGTCAGCGTCACGGGGACGTCGCGCACCGGCTTCATCACCTCGAGCAGCGGATAGCGCGCGATCGCGTCGGCGCTCGGCGGCAGGAGCGACGAGCAGCCCGGCTCTCGCGTCACGTGCAGCGTCGCCGGGCCGTCGACGGCGCCGAGCGCGGCGGGATAGAAGCGCTCGCCCTCGCCGGCGCTCTTCGCGAGGCGCGCGTGCTCCTCGGCGTCCGGCTCGAAGCCGACGAGGGCCGCGAGCGGCGCGATGCGGTACCAGGCCCCGGCGGCGCCCCAGCGCGCGCCGACGTCGAGCACGGTCGCCGATCGCGCGCCGAGCAGCTCGGCGGCAAGATCGGCCGTGGGCCTCCGGGGCTTCACGACAGCCGTGATCGGACGCGCCGACCGACGCTCCGGACGGCCTTCTCGAGCCCGCGGGCGAGGCGGACGAACCCGGTCTCGGAGGTGTCGTACTCGACCACCTTCGCTCGGAGCTCCTCGATCTCGCGGTGGTAGCCGTACGGGATGTGCTCGTCGAAGGTCGAGATCGGCCGCGCGAGGATCGGCGCGAGCTCGGCGAGGAGCTCGACCGGCACGTAGTACCGGTTGAGGCCGTCGAATGCGGCGAACTCGTAGCGCGCCGCCGTGAGCAGGTGCTCCCACTTGCCCTGCGAGGCGACGGTCGTCTTGGGCTCGGTCGCCTCGATCACGAGCACGCGCGGGCGGAAGCGATCGAAGTCGGCGCCGCCGAGGACGTGGTCCTCGTAGCCCTCGACGTCGATCGACATGAAGTCGATGGGGCCCTTCACGTGCTCCTCGCAGATCGACGCGAGCGTGCGGACGGGGACCTTGCGCTCGACGAAGGTGTAGCCGGCGACGCGGTGGCGCTCGGCGACCTCGCGCGAGAACGTGGAGAGGCCCGCGTGCTCGGGCGGGAAGTCGAAGAACGCGAGCTCGCCCGGGGCGTCGGACACGCCGGCGTTGAGGTTGACGTCGCGCGGGCGCGCGCCCGAGACGCGCGCGTACGAGGTCGGCGAGGGCTCGACGTTGATGCCGCTCCAGCCGCGGTCGTAGAAGTGCTTCGTCATCGAGCACGACACCGGGTCGTACGCGCCGACGTCGATATAAAAGCCGCGTAGCACCCCGTGAAAGACGCGCGCGAGCCGCACGTCCTCGGCGTTCTGGGCGTAGGAGATCATCGTCACGACAGGACCACCGTTCGTTCTGCCCGGGCCGCCGGGCGGTAGGCCGCGACGCTCCGGTACGCCTCGAGGGTCGCCCGGGCGCAGCGATCCCAGGTGAAGGGGCGGGCGTGGGCGATCCCGCGCTCGCGCATCCGGTCGCGCAGTGTCCCGTCGCCGAGGATCGACAGCACCGCGGACTCGAGCTCGGTGAGGTCGTCCTCGCGCACGTAGAGCGCGGCGTCGCCGCCGGCCTCGGGCAGCGAGCCGCCCCGCGTGGTGACGACGGGGCAACCGGACGCCATGGCCTCGAGCACCGTCAGGCCGAAGCCCTCGTAGATCGAGGGCAGCGGGTGAACGAGCGCGTGGCGATAGAGCGCGGGGACGTCGCCGGCCTCGACCTCGCCGACGCGCATCACGGCGCCGGCCGGCAGGTCGCGCAGCGCCGCCGTGAGCTCGTCCGGGGTCGGGCCGTGCCACGCGCCCGCGAGGACGAGCGGCACGCCGGTGGCCCGGAAGACCGTGCGCCAGGCCGTGACGAGCAGCTCGACGCGCTTGCGCGGGTCGTGCGCGCCCAGGTAGAGCGCGTAGCGCGCCGGGAGCCCGTAGCGGGCGCGGAGGCGATCGACCTCGCCCGGAGCCTCGTTCGGGTGGAAGGCCTCGTGGTCGACGCCCTCGTGGATGACCGAGATGCGCCCAGCGGGCACGCCGAGGCCGCGCGAGAGGTCGCGCGCCGTCGCGTGGGAGACGGCGATGACCCGCTGCGCGAGCTGGTAGCGGAGGTAGTCCTTGGCGCGGCGGAGCGGCTCTTCGCGGAGGAGCTTGGGCAGGTAGAGCGCCGGCATCAGCAGCGGGATGATGTCGTGGCACGTGACGATCGACCGGTACTCGATGGCGGGCAGCGCCGCCGGCCCCTCGATGAAGTGCACGACCTCGGGCGCGGCCCGGCGCAGCTCGCCCCGCAGGTGGAGCCAGCGCTGGCGCCAGTACCGATCGTAGGCGGCGCTCTGATCGCCGAGCGCCGGCAGCGGGCGGAGGTGCGACTCCGGGCGAAGGTCGTCGCTGAAGGCCTCCTTGCCGCGCAGACCGACGATCGCGACGAGGCGCTCGTCGGCGCCGAGCTCGGGCTTCAGGCGGTGCAGGCCGTGCGCGAGATAGTGCGCGTAGCGTCCCACGCCTCGGCTGCGCGCGAGCGTGTCGAGGGCGGTGAGGTCGACGTAGTAGTTCGGCACGGGCTACGCGGGCTTGCGGCCCGCGGCGAAGATGCACGAGGCCGAGGTGAAGCCCGTCACCCGATGGAAGAGGGCGTGGGCGTGGTGCTCGACGCGGTGGCGGAGGCTCGCGTCGGCGGAGAAATCGTCGACGCCCCGCTCGCACAGCGAGAGGCCCGACGCGCGCAGCAGCCACGTGAGCGTGCCGAGCGTGAAGTGGGTGAGGTGGATCTCCTCGGTCGACGACTCGAGGAGCAAGCGCGGCATCCAGATGCCGCGGCGGGGCGGGCGCTTCACCGCGACGTCGTAGGCGGCGCCGAGCTCGGTCCGCGACAGGATGAACTTGGTGTCGGTGTTCGGGACGGCCACCGCGAGGACGCCACCGGGCTTGAGCAGATCGAAGCAGCGGGCGACGGTCGCGCGCGGCTCGGCGACGTGCTCGAGCACGTGCCACATCGTGATGGCGTCGTAGCGGCCCCGAGGCAGATCGAGGCCGAGCAGATCGCCCTCGTGGACGGTCAGGCCGTGCCGTTCGCGCGCCAGCCGCGCGCCCTCGCTCGAGACCTCCGTGCCCTCGAAGCGGAAGAGCTCCTTCGCGGCGGCGCCGAAGTCGCCCTGGCCCGTGCCGACGTCGAGCAAGAGGCCACCGGGGGGCACGAGCTTCGCGATGCGGCGCGTGCGGCGCTGCCACATCGCGGCGCGACCCGGCTCACGGTCCCAGTGATCGTAGTGGCCCAGGCGCGAGTAGAACTCGCCGATGGCCGCGGGCGTCGGCCGCGGCGACACGTAGAGCGCGCCGCAGGCCATGCACTCGACGACGTCGGCCATCGGCTGGAAGGTCGCGCGCTCCCTCGCGCCGCAGACGCCGCACGCCTCGACGTGCTCGCGGGGCAGGCCGTTCGAGGGCGTTTCGGCCGCCTTCGCGCTGTCCGGCGTGGCCTGCATCTGCGGGGTCGTAGCACACGGCTCGGAAGCGCGCCTACAGCAAAACGCGGCGCGGTCGGCGCCTGGTCAAGGCCCGAGGGGCGGGCTATCTTCGGCCGGTCTTGGACGCTTCGCCGCACGAGGTCCCGCCGCCCGAAGCCGAGGGCGCGCCACCCGCCGGCGCGGATCACGCGGCCGGCGGCGTCGAGGCCGAGAGCGACGAAAAGCCCGCCGGCGCGGGGATCGGCGTCCTCTTCCGCCTGCGCCCGTACGACACGTCGACCGACCGCGGCCGCGCGCTCGAGCGCTACCGACGCGCCACGCTGATCACGGCGACGGGCTTTCTCGCGCGCGCGCTCACGGCGGCCGCGAGCGTGATCTCGCTGCCGCTCACGATGGGCTACCTCGGCAAGGAGCGCTACGGCATGTGGGCGGCGATCAGCGCGCTGCTCACGTGGGCGGTGCTCGCCGATTTCGGCGTCGCGCGCGGCCTGCAGAACCACCTGAGCGAGGCCTACGGCAAGAACGACCCGCAGGCCGCGTCCGAGTACATGTCGACCGCGTTCTACACGCTGCTCTTCATCTCGCTCGGGCTCGGCGTGGTCTTCGGCGTGGGCCTCTTCGCCGTGCCGTGGCACCGCGTGCTCAACGTCGACGACCCGAAGCTCGTCGCGGAGCTGCGTCCGACGCTCGCGGCCGTCGTCTTCATCTTCCTCGCCGGCTTCCCGCTGAACGTCGTCGGCCAGGCGTACGCCGCCTACCAGCGCGCGCACGTCGCCAACCTGTTCTCGATCGGCGGCAGCGTCGTCTCGCTCGGCCTGCTCGTGATCGTGATCAAGCTGAAGCTCGGCCTGCCGTGGCTGATCCTCGCGACGGGCGGCTTCGGCGTGTCGATGACGGTCGTGAACCTCGCGTACATCGCCCACGACATGCCGTGGCTGTGGCCGCGCTACGCCCACGCCTCGAAGGCGACCCTGCGGACGCTGATGAAGATCTCGGGGCCGATGCTGCTCATCCAGCTCGGCGGCATGCTGATCAGCGAGGTGCAGATCCTCATCATCGCGCAGACGCTCGGCGTCTCGCTCGTGGCCGACTACACGATCTTCCTGCGCGTCTTCTCGGTGCCGGTGCTCATCGTCGCGATGATCGAGGCGCCGTACCCGGCGATGTACCGCGAGTCGTACGCGCGCGGCGACGTCGACTGGTGCAAGACGGCGTTCCGGCGGCTGCAGCGGATCAAGCTCGGGCTGTCGACGCTCGGCCTCCTCGTGCTGCTCCTGCTCGGGGACCTCGCCGCGCGGCTGCTCTCCGGCGCGACCGTGCGCTTCGGCCTCGAGGTGTGGGCGGCGGCCGGCGCGATGCTCATCGTCGGCAACTGGAACGGCGGGTACACGCACCTCTTCATGTCGGTCGACCGGCTCTGGACGCTGGTCGTCACGATGGCGCTGAACGCGTTCGTGACCTTCCCGCTCACGTACTACTTCGCCAAGAGCTACGGCATCTTCGGGGTCATCACGGCGACGACCGCGTTCTCGCTCTTCATCACCGCGTGGCTCATGCCGGTGCTCGCGCGCGACCTCTTCCGCGCCGCGCCGCCCGCGACGATCGAGCCCGCGAGAGGCTGATCCGTGTCGTCCACGGGGCCGCGCTCACCGCTGCGCTTGCGACGGCGCGCGTCGGGCCTGCCGCGAGGCCCCGCCTCGCCCGAGCCTGGCTGATCGCGGCGGGCTGCGGGCCTGGCTCCGCTCGGCGGGCCAGCGGCACGGTCCCCGCCGGCGGGCGCGACGAGGTCACGGTTCCGAAGCGGGGCGGCACGACCTCGCCGACGCAGCTCACGCTCGAGCGGACCTGGTAGCCTCGCGCCACGCCATGGCCTCTCCCCACGCCCCGCGCCTCCTCCTCGCCCTGATCGTCGCCCTGCCCGCCTGCGCCGGGCTCGGGCTCGGGCGCGACGCCGCGCTGCCGCTCGTGCGCGAGCACGCCGCGAAGGACCTCGACTGCTCCGAGAAGGACCTCCGCGTGAGCGAGGAGCTCGGGGGCCGGTACAAGGTCGTCGGTTGCGGGCGCAAGGCGATCTACCGCACCGCGTGCGTCGCGCTCACGTGCGAGGTCCACCCCGACGACGGACCCCCCATCCCGCTGCGCGACCGCCCCGACCCGACCGGCGAGCCGTCGCCGCGTTGATCGCCGCGGCGCGCGTCGACCGAGCGCGCCCGCCGGGCACGGGGTAAGCTCCGCGCCCTCAGGCATGACCGAACCCGATCCCAGCCCGGCGAGCGCGGGCGAGCGCGACGACGACGCCCCGGCGCGCCCCGCGCAGGCCGCCACGAAGCCGCCCGGCCCGGGCACGCCTCGCCCCGCGTTCGCGGCCGCATTTCCGGGGGATCCGGAGCTCGACCGGCTGGTCGGCCTGTTCGAGGCGGGCGACTACGCCTCCGTACGCGAGGGCGCGCCCCGGCTGGCGAAGGCCACGGACCGCGACGACGTGCGCCGCGCGGCCCGCCTGCTCGCCGCGCGGCTCGACCCCGATCCCGTCGCCAAGCTGCTGCTCGGCATCGCGGCGCTGCTGCTCGCGGTGCTCTCCGGCTGGTACTGGACCCACTCGCACACCCCGCCCCCGTGAAGCCCTTCGCCGCCCCGCTCGCCCTCGCCCCCTTTCTCGCCCTGGCCGCGTGCGGCCCGCCCACGCCCGCGGGCCTGCACGTCGCGCCCGCCTCGCCGTCCGCGAGCCTGTCGAGCGGCACGGCGGTCGAGCGGTATTTCCCCCTCGTCGACGGGCGCGTCTACCACTACGCGACCTCGAACGATCGCGGCGACCCGGGCGTGCTCGTCGCGCACGTCCGCCGCACCGAGGCCGCCTCCGGCGAGCTGCGCTTCCCCGCGAGCGCGCGGCGCTTCCGCTACGAGGCCGACGGCGTCGTCACGTTCTCGAAGATCGGCGCCGCCGCGTACGTGCTGAAGGAGCCCCTCGCGCAGGGCACGACCTGGGTCGGCGAGCACGGCGGCACGACCACGATCTCGGCCGTCGGCGCGCGCCTCGACACGCCCGCGGGCCACTTCGACGCGTGCGTCGTCACGACCGAGCGCACCTCGGGCCCGGCTCCGGTGCGCTACGAGACGACCCTGTGTCCCGGCACGGGGATCGTCGTGCTCGAGGTGCAGAGCGGTCAGAGCCTCGAACGCGCGACGCTGCAGGGCTACGGCGAGCCCGTGTCGATCGGCGCCGAGGGCCTCCAGCGCCTTCCCTGATCGCGGCGCCCCTCGGCGCGCCGTGATACGCCTCGGCCATGCGCGGGCGCGACGTACGGGCCGAGACTCTCTACTTCATCGTCACCGACCGGTTCGCGAACGGCGATCCGGACAACGACTTCGGCGACACCCCCGAGGGCACCGACCCGACGCGGACGAACTGGCTGCGCTACTGGGGCGGCGATCTCGCCGGCATCGAGGCGAAGCTCGACTACCTCGCGGCGATCGGCGTCTCGGCGATCTGGATCACCCCGATCTTCAACCAGATCGACGCGATCTGCGACGACGAGGGGCGCCTCACCGCGCCCTACCACGGCTACTGGACCAAGGACTTCAAGCGCATCGACGAGCACCTCCTGCCGCGCGGCGAGTGGCACCGGCCGTTCAGCGATCGCGACACGCTCTTCGACCGCATGCTCGCGAAGGCGCACGACCGCGGCATCAAGGTGCTGCTCGACGTCACCTGCAACCACACGAGCGCGGGCGCGCCCGGGGCGCCCAAGGGCGAGCTCTACGACGACGGCGAGTACCTGCTCTCGTACGACGACGACAAGCTCGGCTGGTACAACCGACACGGGCCGATCCGCGACTGGAACAACCCGAGCGAGGTGATGAAGGGCGAGCTCCGCGGCCTCGCGGACCTGAACGAGGACGTCTACAGCTTCCGCGCGTACATCCTCGAGACGATGGCGGCGTGGCTCGATCGCGGCATCGACGGCTTCCGCGTCGACGCGGTCAAGCACATGAGCCTGTCGTTCTGGCAGGAGTTCACCGCCACCATGAGGAAGCGCCGCCCCGACGTGATCCTCTTCGGCGAGTGGGCCGGCATCGGGCACTGGGACACCCACGGCGTGCACTTCGCGAACGCGTCGGGGATGAGCCTGCTCGACTTCGACTTCCAGTACGCCGTCGCCGACGTGCTCTGCCGCGGCGAGCCCTGGCGCCGCCTCGCGGAGGTGTTCCACCACGACCACGTGTACGACGACGCGACCGAGCTCGTGACGTTCCTCGACAACCACGACATGCCGCGGCTCTTGTCGACCGGCCTGCACCCGGCGCTCCTGCCGCTCGCCGTCGCGCTGCTCATGACCTCGCGCGGCGTGCCCTGCCTCTTCTACGGCACCGAGCAGTACCTGCACGACGACACGGCCGGCGGCGGCGATCCGTACAACCGCCCGATGATGACCGCGTGGGATCTCGGCACGCCCGTGGCGGTCGCGCTGCCGCGGCTCGCGGCGCTGCGCCGGCAGAACCTGGCCGTGCAGCGCGGGTTCATGCGCGAGCTGCTCGTCGACCGCGACGTGTTCGCGTACGCGCGCGGCTACAACGGGGCGGCGGTGGTCGTGGTGCTCAACCGCGGCGCCGAACGGACGATCGACCTCCACGACGTGCTCCTGCCCGACGGCGAGTACGTCGACGTGCTCGGGGCGCTGCCGGGGCCGGTGCGCGTGCGCAGCGAGCGCATCGAGGGGCTCACGGTCCCCGCCGGCGCGGCCGTGGTGATCGAGCGATCCGTCCCGCTACCCGCGGCGCGATCGCTCGCCGTCACGCGCCTGAACGGCTACACGTCGCGCTACGGCGACCGCGTCGTCGTGGTCGGCGACGCGCCGGAGCTCGGGGCGTGGAACCCGGAGAAGGGCATTCCGCTCCAGTACGTCAATGGCAATCTGTGGATGGGCGATCTGACCTTCGACGCCTCGGCCGGGACGGACGTGCTCTATCGCTACGTGGCCTTCGACCGGGCGGGCCAGGTCCACTACGAGGACCGCACTCCGCGCCAGCGGCGCGTCGAGGCGGAGGGCGTCGTGGAGTGGCGGGACCGCTGGGAGGCGTGACGGCGGGCCGCGGACGTCGACCACCTCGACCAGACCGCGCCCGCGTACCGCGTATTCGGCGACCTGGGGGCCGTGCGGACGTTGCTCCCGCGGCAAGGCCGCGTGCCGGCGATCGAGCACGCGGACGACTACCGGTTCCGCGTCGAGGACGGACGGGCTACTCGGCGGCGGCGACCGCCTGCGAGGCCACGAACGCGTCGATCGCCTCGACGAACGCGGCGGGCTGCTCGAGCTGCGGCAGGTGGCCGGCGCGCGCGAGGCGGACGAGGGTCGCGCCCGGCCACGAGGCGGCGAGCTTTCTCGCCGCCGACAGCTCGGTGCCCGGGAGGCGGTCGTCCTCGCCCCAGAGGATCAGCGGCGCGACCGGGTAGTGCGCGGGCGCGCCGCCCTCGATCAGCACGTCGACGAGGGCGTCGAGCGCGGCGGGCGCGGGCTGGGCGAAGAGGCGCGCGAGGTCGGCGGGCGCGCGGCCGGGATCGGCGAACGCGCGGTCGAGCGTGCGGGGGCCGAAGGCGTCCTTCCTGAGCCTGCCGCGCAGGAGGCCGCGGCCCATCGAACGCTCGCCGACCCACTTGAGCGGCCGGGAGGTGGGCGCGAGCGGGGCGCCGTTCACGAGCACGAGCCCGGCGCAGAGGTCGGGCCGGTCGGCCGCCAGGCGCGCCGCGATCGAGGCGCCGAACGAGCTGCCGGCGAGCCAGGCCGCGGGCACGTCGAGCGCGCCGAGCAGCGCGGTGAGCCAGCGCGCGTAGCCGTCGACCGAGGCGAGCGGCGCGCGGCGGAGGTCGCCGAAGCCCGGCAGATCCGGGGCGATCACGCGGAAGCGGTCCGCGAGGCGGTCCCACACGGGCTGAAAGTGCAGGGCCGCGCCGCCCCACGCGCCGTGCACCAGGAGCAGCGGCGGGCCGTGGCCGCCGACGAAGACCCTCGCGGCGCTCCCCTCGACGGTCACGACGCGCTCGGCCACCCGCTCGCGCACGTCGCCGACCTGGTCGCCGCGATCGCCGTCGCGGTGCGAGGCGGGGAAGCGCTCGGTGAGGTGGGTGAGCACGCGCAGGCACGCCTCGAGGTCGTCGGGGTGGAGCTCGGCGGCGACGCCGCGCAGGGCGCGCTGCTCGCGGTCGAGGAGCCCCGCGACGGCCGCGCGCCCGAGCGGCGTGAGCGCCACCAGCGAGGATCGGCGGTGCGCCGGGTTCGCCTGCATCTCGACCAGGCCCTCGGCGAGCGCGGCGTTGACCAGGCGCTGCACGAACTGTCGCCCGAGCCCGTGGGCGCGCGCGATCTGGGGCACCGACTGCAGCCCCGCGTGGTGCAGGCGCTCGAGGACGGTGCGCCGGCCCTGGGTCATCCGGGCGCCGGCCGCAGGCGCCGCGAGGGCGCGGCCGAGCCTGCGACCGAGGGGCCGGAGCCGCCGGATCACGTCGAACAGCAACAGGTCGTTCGGAGCCCTCCGTCGCGCCGCCATGAAGCGACACCTAGCACGTCATCGCGACGCCGGAAGCGTCTTGTTCAGCGGACCTGAACAAGACCGCATGCGTGGCCGTAAGATGTCGTGATCACGCACGAATGTGCCCTCGACGACGAGCGGCTAATCGAGCGCGAGGCCGATCACCCGCTGCGCGTTCTTCCAGTACACGTCGTCCAGCACCTCCGGCGGCAAGTCGACGCCGTCGATGGGCCACGATCCCTGGATCGGCGTCGGGTGCGGGAAGGCCCGGTCGGCGGTCTCGAGCCACCGCGCGGTGGCGCCGAAGAAGAGGTCGCGGTCGGCGTCCGTCGGCGGCGTCGCGCCGGTCGATCCGAGCATGAGCGGCTCGCCGGGCGGCCCGATGCCGAGGTCGGTCCCGTAGAGGATGCGGTCGTGCCACCGCACGAGGAGCGCCCGCATGCGCGCCGGCGGGTGGCGCCCGAGCTCCGGGATGCGCGCCGCGAGGTCGACGTAGAGGTTCGGGTGGTCGCGCAGCATGCGGTCGACGCGATCGGGGTCCTCGGCGTCGTTGCCGAAGTGCACGCCGATGAACGTGGTGCGCGGGTGGCGCGCGACGCGCCGCTCGAACGCCGCGAGGAGCTCGTCGAAGCGGGGGACGGGCGCATCGTGGAACGCCCAGCCCGGGTGCACCGAGAGCTCGGCGAAGCGCTCGTTCGACGGGCTCACGGGCTGCCAGAAGGCCCGCGGGTCGGCCGTGTGGATGGCGACGGGCAGGCCGAGGCGGCCGGCGGTCTCGAACACGACGTCGAGCTCCGGGTCGTCGACGGCGACGAGCGATCCGTCGAAGCGGCGCATGCCGAGGCCGAGGGCCTTGGCGATCTTCAGGCCCTTCGCGCCCGCGGCGTGGGCCTTCTCGACCAGCGCGGCCAGGCGGGGCCCGTAGCCGGGCTCCTGCGCGAGGCCGTACGCGAGGGTCGTGAACACCGTGATGCGCCCCGGCATCGCCGCCGCCTGCGCGAGGTGCGCGGCGAGGACGCGCCCGCCGGCTCCGCCCGAGAGGTCGACGACGTGGTCGAAGCCGTAGCGGTCCATCAGCGCGCGGAGCTCGGGGAGCGAGCCGAGCGAGAGGTGGACGTGCGCGTCGACGACGTGGCGCGACCGGCGGCCCGGCCGCGACGGAGGCCCGCCGGCGTCGGGCGCGCGATCGGTCGTGGACGCGACGGCGCGCGCGATCGAGCTGGCGGGCGGCGCGGGACCGTCGCCCCCGCCACCCAGCACGGCCCAGCCGACCGCGCCCGCGATCGCGGCGAGGATCGCGACCGCGCGCGCGAGGCCGGGGCGCGTCGCCACGGTGGGCGGCGGCTACGGCGTGAAGACGCCGCCGGTGCTGGTGACGCCGGAGTTCGTCTCGCCGCCCCAGATGATCATCTTCTTGTCGGTCGCGACCGCGGTGTGGTGTGCGCGCGCGGAAGGCGCCGTCGCGAGCGGCTTGGAGTCCCACTTGTTGGTGACCGGATCGAACATCGCGCCGCTGTCGAGGCGGACGCCGTTCGTCGAGGTGCCGCCCCAGACGATCATCTTGCTGGAGAGCCAGACGGCCGTGTGGAACTGCCGCGGCGAGGGCGACGGCTCGTTCATCGGCGTCCACGAGGTCTCCTGGACCTTGAACTTGGAGCCGTTGCCGAGGACCGTGTTGTTGGCGCCGATGCCGCCCCAGATCAGCAGCTCCGTGCCCGTCCACGCGGCCGTGTGGCGGCTGCGCGCGAGCGGCTCGCCGGAGACGCCGTTCGGCTGGAGCGGGCTCCAGGCGTCGGCGCTCGGGTCGTACTGGAACGAGTCGGTCAGGAAGCCGTCGATGGTCGACCCGCCGAAGACCACCATGCGGCCGTTGTTGCCGGTCCAGGTCGCGGAGTGGTCGTGACGACCGACGCCGCTCGCCATCGCGAGCCAGGTGTCGGTGGTCGTGTCGTAGCGCGCGCCGTCGGCGAGGTCGTTCGTGCCGTCGGTGCCGCCCCAGGCGATGACGTACTTGGGCTCTGCCCACACGAGCGAGTGCAGGTAGCGAGCGGAGGGCGCGCCGTCGGTCGCGAGCGAGGACCACGTGTTGGTCGCGGGATCGAACGACCCGCCCGATCCGACCGGCGCGTTGCCCGAGAGGCCGCCCCACACGATCATGCGGGTGCCGGTCCAGACGGCGCGGGCCATCGACCGCGGCGAGGGGGCGTTGACGGTGCTCGTCGACGTCCAGCTGCCCTTGGCGAGGTCATAGATGCCGCCGGTGCTGGTCGCGCCGCCGGCGGCCAGGCCGCCCCACACGATGAGGTGCGTGCCGGTCCAGACGGCGGCGTGGTCGGTGCGCGCCGAGGGGGCGCCGACGGAGGCGGTCGGCTCCCACTTGTCGGCGCACGCGCTGGCGGCGCAGGCGCCGAAGCAGGCGTGGTTGCACGAGCCGCAGTCCCCGGAGGTCGTCTCGAGGTCGACGCAGCGAGCGGGCTGGTTGCCGAAGGCGTCGCAGTACGTGTCGCCCGGGGTCGGGCACGCGCAGGCGCCCATCGAGCACACGGTGCCGGGCCGGAACGCGCAGTCCGACAGGACGAGGCACTCGACGCAGTCGTGCTTGACGACGTCGCAGATCGCCGTCGGCGCGGGGCAGTCCGAGCTCGACTGACACCCGATCGGCGGGGCGCCGCCCTGTCCGCTGCCGCCCGTGCCCGTCGAACCGCCCGACCCACCCGTGCCCGTCGACGTCGTCGCGCCGCCCGTGCCCGTCGACGTCGTCGCGCCGCCGTGGCCGCCCGCGCCGGTCGTCGTCGTGGTGCCCGTCCCCGTGGCGGCGCCGCCGCTCCCGCCCGCCGCAGTGTCGGTCGTGGTCGAGGCGCCGGTCGCGGGCGCGCTCGTCGCCGGGTCGAGGTGCAACGAATCGGCGCACGCCGCCGCGGCCAGCGCCGCACCGGCCACGCCCGCGATCGCCACCCAGCGCTCAGCCGCCCACGTCCCGTTCGGTCGCCGCATAGTCGAAGCCCTCGGAATCACCCGGCGCGAACGCTCGGCCGGCGTACTCGTGGAATACCAGATCGGCCGACGCGCATACAGCCGCCTCGGAAGGGCCTCCGCGCGGCCACGGAGCGCAGCATCAGCCGCCGGACGAGGCCCGCGCCTGCGCGGTGCCGCAGGCCACCTCCGCGAGCGCGAGCCGGGGGATCAGACGCGGGTCGCGCCGACGATGGCGGCGACGAGGCGGGGGACGTCCCGCTCGGCGACCGAGCAGAGCGCGACGCGGAGGGCGCCGGCCTGCGGGACCACGAACAGGCCCGCCTCCTGGAGGCGCAGCGCGGCCGGGAACGGGTCGTCGCAGAAGACGGTCGTGAAGAAGCCGCCGTCGTAGCGCGGGTAGCGGAGCCCGGCGGCGCCCGCGAGCTCGTTCCAGCGGGCGACGCGGCGATCGAGCAGGGCCTTGAGGACGGCGCGCTCGCCGTCGACGCGGGCGCGGAGGTCGGCGTCGCCGAGGATGCGCGCGATGGCGGACTGACCGGCCGAGTTGACGTTCGACCAGGTGCCGCGGCACGAGAAGCTGAGCGCGTTCTGCACGCGGCGCCGCTCGGCCTCGTCGGGCGTGACGGCGACGAGCGCGCCGACACGCAGGCCGTACTGGGTGAAGGTCTTCGACGCGGACCAGGCGAAGGTGATCATGGCCTTGCCCGAGAGGCGCAGGACCTGGTCGACGCACGTGGCGAGGTCGGACGCCCCGTAGCGCGCGTAGGCGACGTCGAGGACGAGCGAGATGGGGCCGCGCTTGGCCTCGGACTCGACGACCCCGACGAGATCGGACCACTCGGAGGCGTCGAACGAGTAGCCCGTCGGGTTGTGGCAGGGCGAGTTCAGGAACACGAGCGCGCGGCCCTGGCCCTCGAGCTGACCGTGGAGGGCGCGAGCGAAGTCGGTGACGTCGAGGCGGCCCTTCGCGTCGAACATGCGGAACGTCGAGAGCGACCGGTCGGACTCGTCGGCGAGCGTCTTGTACGGGCCCCAGTAGAACGAGCTCGTCAGGAGCGACTGGCCGGGCTCGAGGAAGTTCGCGATCGCGAGGCGGAGGGCGCCGGTGCCGCCGGGCGTGGAGACGGCGGCCGTCATGGCCGCGGCCGGGCGCGTGCCGAGCAGGTCGGCGACGACGAGGCGCAGGAACTCCGCGTTGCCGGCGAGCGGCGCGTAGCCCGCGCCGACCTCGGCCGGCACCTCGCGCAGGGTCTGGGTGACGCCGCCGAGCACGGCGAGCTTGCCGTCGTCGTCGAGCAGGGCGCCGACGGTCGCGTTGACGATGGACTCGCCGGCGGCCGCGCGCGCACGGGCCGCGGCGTTGAGGGCGAAGATCGGGTCGTCACCAGGGCGCGAAGTCCGCGACGGGATCAAAAACTCCATGGATCGCCGCTATCATGTCTCCGCGCCGGTCGCCACGGCCCCACCGTGCCGCAGCGCGGCAACCGGGGCCGGATCCGCGGCCCGGATCGGCCCCCCGGGGTGCTTCGGGCAGATCGACGCGCTAGCCTCTGCGTCTGGAGGACGCATGGACATGACCCGGTCTCGATGGGCGGCCCTGGCCGCCGGCTTGCTGGGGTGGGCCTCCTCGGGGGGCGTGGCGATCGCTCAGCCCACGTCGGTCCCGCAGACGCCGGGCGACCGACCCGAGCCGAAGCGTGCCAACGAGCCCGTCTCGCCCGGCGCCGGCGTGCCGCTCGGCGCCGAGGCGGCGGACCTCGACGAGGCGGCGTACGACGTGCCGGGCGCGATCGTCGTCGACGCCCGGGACGACCTCGACGAGCCGGGCGTGCGCGGCCTCGCGGCGGCCTTCGGCCTGACGTTCGTGCCGACGTCGCTCGAGGCGTCGACGCGCATCGAGCTGGCGAGCGTGGCCGGCGGCGCCGTGCGCGACGTGCTGGCCAAGCTCCGGGCCGACCCGCGCGTCGAGTACGCCGAGCCGCTCGCGCGCGTCCGGGCCTTCTACGCGGCGAACGACCCGCTCCTGTCCGAGCAGTGGCACCTCGCGCGCATCGGCGCGCCGCGCGCCTGGGACTTCGCGAGCGGGCGTGGCGTGACGGTCGCGGTCGTCGACACGGGCATCGCCTGCGAGGACCACGGCCCGTTCACGAAGGGCACCGATCTCTCGGCGACGCCGTGCGTGCCGGGGTGGAACTTCGCCGCGAACAGCGAGCACGCGAACGACGACCACGGGCACGGTACGCACGTCGCGGGCACGATCGCGCAGTCGACGAACAACGGCCTCGGCGCGGCGGGCGTCGCGTTCCACGCGCGGCTGATGCCGGTGAAGGTGCTGAGCGAGTCGGGCTGGGGCACGACCGCGGACGTGGCCGACGGCATCCGCTGGGCCGCCGATCACGGGGCGCACGTCATCAACCTGAGCCTCGGCGGGCCGCGCAACGCGCAGGTCCTGCAGAAGGCGATCGACCACGCGATCGCGCGCGGCGCGGTCGTCGTCGCGGCGGCCGGCAACACGGGCGGGCGCGTGCAGTACCCGGGCGCGTCGGACGGCGTGATCGGCGTCTCCGCGACCGACGCGAACGACAAGCTCGCGCCGTTCTCGTCGCGCGGCGACGGGGTCGACCTCGCGGCGCCCGGCGTCAACGTCACGCAGCAGACCGTGTGCAACCACGGTCGCGACAAATGCGAGCAGTTCCCCGCGTGGAACGGGACGTCCATGGCCTCGCCGCACGTCGCGGGCGCCGCGGCGCTCGTCGTCAGCCTCGGCGTGTCCGACCCGGCCGCCGTCGAGCGCGCGCTGCGCGACGGCGCCCGCAAGGTGGACGACTCCGACGCCGGGCGCAAACAGTACGGCGCGGGGGTCCTCCAGGCCGCGAACGCGGTCGGGCAGATCACGCTGCGCCACGGGCTCGCGCGGCTCGCCGCGCTCTTCGCGGTGATGGTGCTGCTGGCCCGCGCGATCGCGCGAAAGGGCGCGGGCAGCTCGCCGTGGCGGCTCTCGTTCCTCGTCCCGGCGCTCTTCGCCGGGCCCGGGCTCGTCTTCTTCGCGCCGTGGCTGCTGCCGCGCGCCGACCTCGCGGTGGACCTGCTCGCGCGGCCCTTGCCCGACCTCGACCTCTTCGTGGGCGCGTCGCTGCACCGGTGGCTGCCGCTCGCGAACGCCGTCGTGCCCTTTGCGCTGACGGCCGTGTTCTACGGGGTGAAGCGCCTCCGGCCGGTGGTCGCGGGCTTCGCGGCCGGCACGGCGGCGTACCTCGTGTCGATCGCGGCGCTCGGCGAGCACGCGGGGCCGTTCGGGCGCGCGCTGCTGGTGGGCTGGTGCGCGATCAACGCGGCGCTCTGCGTGTGGATCGCGAAGGCGAACCTCGAAGAGGCGTGAAGCGGGGCCGGGCCGCACCGCGATCGGGCTGCCTCGCGCGCTGCTGGCCGCGCCCCTCCTGCGGGCAGCCTCGGCGGCCGTGGTTCCGCGCGGCGGGGTCCTGTGGCATAGCGGCGGGGTGATCGACCTCCGCGCCCGCCGTCTCGTCGTCGCTCCGATCGCGTGGGCCGCGCTGGCCGCCCTGGCTCTCCCGACCGTCGGCTGCGGCGGGTCGTCGAGCGAGACGCCCTGGCCGGTCGAGCCGGTGAACGCCGAGATGGGGCCGGCCGGTGAGTCGAGCGCGCGCGCCGCGGCGAACGAGGCCGAACCCGCGGCCACCGCGACGCCTCAGGCCGCGCCGCGCCGCGTGCCCTCGAGCAAGCCGAAGCGCTGACCGCGACGGATCGCCGGGGCCCGCTGCGCTTGGTGCGCGGCGCGCGGCGGTCCATCCTTCCCGCCCATGAGCCTCGGAGCCGGCGCGGGAGGGAGGGCGGACGGCGGCCCGCGCGCGCGCCGCTGGCTCGCGGTCGCGCTCGCGTGCCTCGCGATGCTGGTGCTGCCCATCGTGGGGTGGCTGATCCTGCCCGTGCACCGCGTCGCCCCGGCGGCCGCGTCGACGGCGCGCCCGACCGCGGCACCGATCGCGCCCCGCGGTCCGTCACCGCTGCCGCCGGCGCCGCGCCCCACGCCGGC